>JAPLWY010000034.1:0-4774 GCA_026396355.1 Microcaldota archaeon | reverse complement strand
GTTGCGATTGCAAAATCCGCAGGCATCTCCCCTGACGCAGTGTCAAAAAGGATAAGGCAGCTGGAAAAAGCCGGCGTGATAAGCCACTATGCCATCTGGCCCAATGCAAACAAGCTGGCCGGGGCGTATTACAAGGTGCTGCTGTCGCTTCGCAATCTTGACTCGGAAAAGGAAAAGCGGCTATTGGCATTCTGCCGCGAGCACCCCAATATTGTGTATGTCGTCAGCACGGTCGGCCCCTGGCAATTCGAGATGGATGTCGAGATTGAGGATTCCGCGCGATTCAGGGAGCTGATGCGCAATTTCCTCAAGAGATTCTCAGGCATTGTTTCAGACTATGCCGCGCTGGACATTTACGAAGAGCGCAAGTTCCGCTTCTTTGAAAAAGAGCTAATCGAGGGCAAAAGCAAAAAATAGCCCCTGGCGCCAGCATTCTTCTCCTTGCTTAATTCTTGCCCTAATTCAATCCAACCTATATCCATACATTTTTAAACACTTCTAACAAGATATCTCTCAAAGTGGTACTATATGCATGCGCACAAACCTAAATCCCCAGGTGTACTTCTGGTCACTCGTGCTTACGTGGCCTCAAAATTCTTCAGGAAACACTTAAGCGAGGCAACAGCCATAAAACACGCGGAAATCCTGATCAAATCCAGCAATTACAACCTGCACTACGATTATCCCCTGTCCGCCTTGCGCCGCCTCACTCCTGCATTCCGCCTTCTTGACGGGCAGGAACAGGCCGGGAAAGCAAAAGAGCTGCTTTCTGTTGCCTATTACAACCGCGGCAATGCAATGTATGTCATTAAGGACTATGAAACTGCAATTGACAATTACTCCATATCAATAAGCCTGGATCCGCGCAACATAGGCGCCTATCTTGACCGCGGCAACGCAAGCTTCATGCTCCGCAATTACGATGATGCGATAAAAGACTACAGCAAGGTGGCGTTTTTGGGCCTAGGAGTCGTAGTGTATTCCTTCCGTGCCAGCGCGAAGTTCAAGATCGGGGAATACAAGAGCGCAGTCATCGATTACACCAAGATGATCTCCCTCCGGCCATTTGACGATCGCGTTGCATACGAATATCTTAACCGCGGGAGGGCAAAAGCCTGCCTCAACCGCCACAGGGGCGCAATAAACGACTATACTGCTGCAATTCGCCGCGACTATCACCTAGCATCTGCCTATGCCTACCGCGCCGACTCCAAGGCCAAGCTTAACGACAAGAAAGGCGCAAAGGCGGATTACCTCAAGGCTGCCGAGCTTTACAAAAAGCAGGGCATCAACGATCTCAGCAAAAAGGCAACAAGGTATGCATCCAACCAGGAGGTGTCGCGTGAAAGCTACAAACACAAAACCAGGGATCACAGGCATCATGAAAGTCACCTCCGCGTGCTCTATCAATACGCTTGACGCATTTTTCTTCCGGAGCCTGCTTGGCGAAAAGACCATCCTGAAAAACGCGCGCATCCTCATACAGTCAGGCGAGTACCAAGCAAACAAGTACAGCCCTTCGCCATCGGCGCTGCGCCGCCTTTCCGCTGCAATCGACCTTCTTGAAGGGCAGCTGCTTAGCGATGAAATAGGGAAATTGCTTGCAGAGGCCTACTACCAGCGCGGCAGGGCGAATTTCCTTCTCAACAACAATAAACGCGCACTCTCTGATCTTGGCAAGGCAATCTCTCTTTGCTACGGAACAGCCGCCTACCTCTGCCGCAGCGAGGTGCATTCAGAGCTTGGCAATTACAAAGGCGCAATAGATGACCTGACAAAAGCAATAGGCTTGAACCCCGCAAGCGCAGAGCTCTTCGTTGCCCGCGGCCTTGTCAAATACGGATCCGGGGACTACCAAGGCGCAATAGATGATTGCAACATGGCAATATGCCGCAATCCCGATTCCAATGACGCTTACCATGTGCGCGGCAATGCAAAAGCCAAGCTCAATGACATGGAAGGGGCAAACGAGGATTATCGCATTGCTGCGGAGATTTACAAAAGGCAAACCCCGGATGCCCAGGTTGGGCGCGCAGTGGGAAACGGCTACAAGGTATAGCGCCTGCCTTTCTCATCTGCCAACCGGTCCAAAACCTCGAAACATTCTTAAGCACTTCCAACAGGATACTCTGCGGTGGTATTGCATGAAGCTCTCACAAACAATATTTCCCGAAATCCCAAGCAAATCCCCCGGGCTGATGAATGTCATCCACGCGCGCGCAGTCAGCAAATTCGCACAAAGGCCGCTCCAGGATGAAACCGCAATAGATGTTTCAAGAACGCTCATGCAGTCTGCCAAGTACAATCTCACCAAAGGCCGCGACTCCCGCGCCTCGCGCCGCCTCGCTTCCGCAATCAGCCTTCTTGAGGAGCAGCAGGCAATCGTGAAACCAACTGACCACTCTGCAAATACCTACGGGCTGCTTGCAGGGATGCTTGCGGATTCCTACTTCCGCAGGGGTGACATCAAATACAGCCGTGCCGAAAGCAGCACGCTTCGCAACTATGAGCGCAAGCTTTGCAGCAACTTCGAGGGCGCGATAGAAGATTACACAAAGGCAATCGAATACGTTTCCATAAACCCATCAGCCTACAACAGCCGTGGCAGTGCCAAATTCATGCTCGGCAAATACGAGGATGCGATAGCGGATTTTGACCAGGCAATATTCCAGGACCAGGAATGCGCAGCCGCCTACTTCAACCGCGGCAACGCCAAATATCACCTGCATTAGTTCGATCACCTTGACGTAACTATGGCGGGTGCGAAAGCTGACATCATCAAATCCATTGAGCTGTACAAGGAGCAAAACCAGCCTGAAAAAGCGGAAAAAACAAGGACCAACGCACTCCTGCTTTTCGGCTTTGAGCTATAAGGCGGCTCCTGCCTTGGCTGCGCTTATGCAAGCGCAACCAATATTGCTCCAACAACTATTAGCACAGCCCCTGCCGCTGACTGCAAGGTTATCTTTTCCCCGAGGAAAAGAACGGCAAGCACGAGCGCGAACACCACGCTTGAGCGGTCAATCGGCACAACCTGCGACACTTTCCCGCTCTGGAGCGCAAAGAAATAGAAAAGCCAGGAAAGCGCGCCAGCAACTCCTGAGAGCACAATGAACTTCATTGCATCCGAATTGCCGACCACTTTCTCAATTCCAGCTGTTTTTCCAAGCGCAATCACCACGCCTATGAGAAAAACAGCCATTATGACAGAGCGCACTGCAGTTGCAGTGGTGGAGTCCACTCCCTGCAAACCGACCTTGCCAAAAATCGCGACCAGCGCGGCAAAGAGGGCTGAGAGGATGGCGTACATGAGCCAGGTGTAATCGGGTGCCATGCCATGCTTGCAAAGCCAATGCTAAAAAAGATTGGTCTGCGCGCCGCCACTTTGCATCGCCAGGCTTCCTTGCGCGCTTTCGCCTTGCCCCTCATGCTCTTGCGCGCGCAGCAACCCCAATAATATATAAAATGCAAGCGAGAATGCCTCGCATGGCAAGCCTAAGGCTGAACAAGGACCACCGCGCAAACGGAATTGCTGCCGGCTTATTGGTGCTGGCGCTCATCCTCATTGTGGGCGCGGTTCTCTGGCAGTTCATGGCTGCTTTTTTCATCGCAGTTGTCGGCTATGTTTACCTTAACCCGGTTTACAAGGCATTGAGAGGCAAAGGGCTGGGCAAGACTCTTTCAGGCTGGATAACAATGATAATCGGCGCCATCCTGATTGCAATCCCGAGCATTTTCATTCTTAATGCAGTCATCAACGAAACAGCAGGCTTGATCAATCCGACTACAATGTCCAACAACTACAATGCACTGACTGCAGGCTTCTCGAATCTGGGCAATTACCTTCCTGCCGGCGTTGACCCCAACCAGGTGAGC
Source organism: Microcaldota archaeon (assembly GCA_026396355.1). Classification (GTDB taxonomy): domain Archaea; phylum Micrarchaeota; class Micrarchaeia; order Anstonellales; family Anstonellaceae; genus UBA10161. The sequence continues at coordinate 898 of JAPLWY010000034.1, read as the reverse complement.
ATGGAGCTGGGCAAAATCTTTTTCCAAGCCACAATCTATCTCCAATCCTTGCTTGTGGGCTGGCTGGAAAGCGCAGGCGGAATGGCGCTTGGCTTTTTGATAATGGTCTTCACCTTCTACTACCTGCTGGTGGCAGAAGGCTCGCTCGGGAAAGTGCGCGCAGTTATTCCTTTCTCAAAGAAGAACACAGACACGCTCATTTCAGAATTCCGGAAAGTCCTCTACTCCTCAATAGTTGTCACAGGGTTGATGGCAGTCATACAGGCAGTGCCCCTGACGCTCGTATTCATGTACTTCAATGTGCCCGGCGCGGTTTTCCTGGGCTTTATCGCAGCCATTCTCACCTGCATCCCATTCACCGGCATACCATTTGTTTGGATACCAATTGCCGCGCTTGAGCTTCTGGGCGGGAACTATCCTGCCGGAATCGGCATCATAATTGCAGGCCTGATAATCGCGGTCATCGAGAATTTCCGCCCAGTATTCCAGAATAAAATCGGGGAAATACACCCGCTGGTTTCGCTCCTTGGCGCAATAATAGGGGTAATCTACTTTGGCATATTGGGGCTTTTCATCGGCCCCATCCTGCTAAGCTTCACCCTTCTCTCCGCGCGCATGTTCAAGGAAGAATACCTCTAGGTGATTGATTGGACGCTCAAAAAATCAAAAGGCTTGGCGAAATTGCAGGCGCACTGGGATTTCTTATCCTCGCGCTCAATCTTATTGATTTCTTCGCAGGCTGGAACAGGATTGCCGACGAAACCGCAATAGTCGGCGCAATCCTCACGCTTGGCGGGGCTTATTTTGCGCTGAGGAAATGAATTAATAGAGTGAATTAAGAAATAGAGCGAATTAAGAGAAAAAGCAGAAAACTGCCTGCTCAAAGGAAAACTGCGCG
>JAPLWY010000046.1 GCA_026396355.1 Microcaldota archaeon | reverse complement strand
TTTCGAAAAAGAAAATCAATGGCATGCCGCACAAGGAGCTCTCGTCTGCTGCAAGAAAGTACATTCCTTACTTCTAGGCGCTTTAAGTCAAGTGCCGCTCAATCCCGGGAATACCAGAAATATTCGGTCTTAGTTGCAACAATCGCCGCATGCTCATAAGCGTCCAAAAGCAAAACCCCTTTTTTCAGGTCTTCAGTCAGAATTTTCCTATCCAGCAAGCGCGGGTCGCGCATCGTCATGCCGTTACCATCAAGGGGCTCCAGTGATGCTATTGACTCTAACGGATTATCTGCATACGCTACTCTGCAAATCCTCATGACTGCCGCCAATTCGCGGGCGCGCTGCGCCTCGTTTATTGTAAGCTTGCCGTTTAGCACCCCGACTGGCACGTATTTGTTTTCCGCCTCGAAATTATTCCCTGGAGGGGTGCCTCCTGCTAACCGATGCTCCTGGATAGTTGTAAAATCGGCAGACTCCCGATAACCCCTGTTGAAGAGGACGGCATTGATCATTTTTTCAATCTCAGACCACTTGTCATTGAAAATGGACACTTTCCCGGCAACGCGGAACAGCTCGACCACTGAAAGCTCAAAATAGGGCGTTTTCTTGTCGAATATCCTGTCTATCAGGGGCTTTGCTTCGCTCCAGCCTGGCAAAGCAGTGCCAAACTCCTTGGTGGCTGCGCGGTATTTTCGCCTTATTTTCTGCCTTAAAACCGTTTCCGGGGCAGCTTGAATAAGTATCTCTTTTTTCACATTATTTTCGTGTTAAGAAAGGTTTTTATATGTGCGCGGGTTTCTCCTTTTTTGCGCAGCAAGTTTGCCAAACTAGTTTTGCGCCTCAACGCGCGTGGGCTCGCCGGTTGCCTTGTCCCTGTCCAGCCGGAATACTGCGCCGTTTGCGGTTTCGCCAAGAGCCGGCTCGTGAGTTATCACCAGTATCTGCTCCACTATCGAGGGTATTTTCGTGTTTATGGCATCAGCCAGCAGAGCGACCGCTTCCGCGTCCAAATTGTGCGTAGGCTCGTCCAGTATGAGCCAGCCAATGTCAGGGGTGAGCACCGAAGCAAACGCTATTCTGAGCGCAAGGCAAAGGCAGGCGCGCTCCCCGCCTGACGCAATCGAGTCAACCTCTCTCCAGCCATTTTTATGCATAAGCAGCCTGTAGTCCTTTTCATCCGCCTCAAGCTTGACTGAGTCATAATCAGAATATGGGTAAACCGCTGGCCAGATTTCGGCAAGCGCCTCGTTTATCTCCTCTACTAGGCTCGCGCGCAGTTCTGTCTGCGCTGCGGCAAGGCTGTTCTTGTAGATTGCCATTGATTGTGCTGCCTCAGAATAGTTTTTTGCAAGCAGCGCCTTTTTCTTTGCTTCAGACAGTTCCAGCCCAATCACGCGCACAAGCTCGGTCAGAAGAGCAAGCTGCTTTTGCTCTCCATCCAGCCCGGTTTTCACTGAGGCGCACCGAATGAAAGCGCGGCAAGCCCCTGCTGCGCAATTGCAAGCTTTTCCCTTGCAGAATCATAATCCGAGAACATTTTCACTATGCGCGCAGCTTCCTCGTGCGACTGTCTTGCCTTTTCAAGCTCGCGCTCCAGTGCCAAAATTGCGCTTTCTCCCTTCTTTGCCCCTTCCTCGCAAGCATCCAGCTTTTCCTTTGCAATTCTCTTTCTCCTGCCCAGCTCTTCTTCTCCTGAACTTTCAGAGGCCAGCCTTTCAATCTGCGCAAGGCAGAGCTTTGCTTCGGAGAGCTTTTTTTCAAATGATGCGGCTTCCTGCTTTTTTTCTGAAATCGCGCGCCCTACTCTTTCCGCCTCTTTTGCAAATGCACCGGCTTTCTCCTTTTTCGAGGCTGCGATTTTCTCGGATTTTCCGTGCTCCAATTCAGAATCGCACACCGGGCATTTTGCGCCAGCTCCTGCAAGCGCTTCAACAGCCTCAGCGAGCGCTTCAGATTCTGCAAGCGCCTGCGCGCGCTTCTGCGACAGTGTTTCTATCTCATTTTTCAGCCCAGCCACATTTTTCTCAAGCTGCTCTGCGCTGATTTCCCCAAGCAATGCCTTTGCCTTTGTGCCAAGCACTGCCAATCTCTCTTTCCTATCATTCCCCAGCTTCTCAAGATTCAAAATGACTGCCATTTCGCTTTTTGCAGAAGAGAAGGAAAGCTGCGCGCCTTTTGCGCCTGCTTTTGCTTCCGCCACTTTTGCCTCAGTCTCCTTGCGCAAAGTGGAAAGCACGTTCAATTCAACCTCGGACATGCGCGTTTTCCCTTCAACTTCGCGCGCCAGTCTCTGTGCAATGCCAAAATACGAGTCGCATTCGCTTTTTTTGGTTCGCCACTCATTCCTTGTCTTGTCAAGCGCAATTCTCGCGCTCGCTTTCTCCTTTTTCTCTGCAACAAGTGCAGACAGGCTGGCTGCCAGCTTTGCGCATGCTTCAG
>JAPLWY010000127.1 GCA_026396355.1 Microcaldota archaeon | reverse complement strand
GTTCTTGAGGAAAGGCTGGCAATGAGGCCGACTTCCGAGACAGCGATGTACCAAATGTATTCTCTATGGATTCAGGGAAAGTCTGACTTGCCAGTCAAGATATACCACTCCTCGCAGGTGTGGAGATATGAGACAAAGGCGACTCGCCCGTTCATACGAAGCAGGGAGTTTTACTGGATTGAGTCGCATGATGCGTTTGCCACCGAGGAGGAGGCGCGCGCGCAGGTGAAGGAGGACATGCAGATGACGCATGCCGTGATATTCGGAAGGTTTGGCGTGCCGTTCATATTTTTCGAGAGGCCGCAGTGGGACAAGTTCCCGGGCGCGGTTTCCACTTATGCTGCAGACTGCCTGATGCCTGATGGCAGGGTGCTGCAATTGCCCTCCACTCACCTGCTTGGGCAGAATTTTGCCAAGCCCTTTGATGTGAAGTTCCTGAATGAGAAGGGGGAGAATGAGTATTGCTGGCAGACCTGCTATGGGCCTGCGATTTCAAGGATTTACGCTGCAATCATTTCCACTCACGGGGATGATGCGGGGCTGGTAATGCCCTTTGAGCTTGCGCCAGTGCAGGCAGTAGTAATACCTATAGTAAAGAAGGGGACAGAGGCTGCTGTTGAGAAAAAGGCAAAGGAAGTGGTGGCGCTTCTCAAGAAAGCCTCGCTCCGCGCGCAGGCTGACTTTTCGCAGAACACCCCGGGCTTCAAGTACAATGAATGGGAAATGAGGGGAGCGCCTTTCAGGATTGAGATTGGAGGGAGAGAAGCGGAGTCAGGAGTGCTCACTGTTGTCCGCAGGGACAACAAGGCAAAAACGCTTGTCAAGGAAGGCGAACTTGTTGCCTGGCTGCAAAAGGAAGGGGAGAGCATGCTCACTGACCTCAAGAAGCGCGCAGAAGGCTGGCTTACCTCGCAGATTGCGCATGCTGAAACAATGGAAGAATTGGCAAAGGGAATCGCGGCGGGAAAGCTTGTTTCTGTTCCTTTCTGCACTATGGAAAAGCCAGGCGAGAAATGCGCGGACACAATAAAAGAGAAGTGCGCAGCTAATGTGAGGGGCACGCGCTTTGACATGCGCGAGAGCGCACACGGGAAGTGCGTGGTTTGCGGAAAGAGTGCGGCTGAAATAGTTTATGCTGCAAAGCAGTACTAAATCCAGATAAATGAAGCCTTTCAGCTTAGCTGCTGGGCAAAGCATTTTAAACATGCCTTAACATAGAAAATAACATGGCACGGATTTTGCAGAAGCAGATAATAGCCCAGCTGGGCGTGAAGCAGAAAAAGCACTCGGTAGATATTCCGGACAGGGTGTGGGAGGTAAGGGAACAGATACGAGGATATGCCAAAGAAATAGAAACTGCAATGGCCCGCGATAAAAAGAACTATTCCACAGATGTGTACATCTTTAAAGAAACCGCCAATCTCCTGGAAAAAAGCTGCGCTGGCGATGCGTGGCTCAACCTAAACAGTGCACATGTCAGAAATAACAAGGCAAGAGATTACAAATTCAATATATTGCCCCACATTTCCGCATTGATGCCAAACTGCGCAGGAGGGAACTATAGGCTGGAAAAAGCCTGCGAAATTGCTTCCGAGGAAAGGAGCAAGATAGCCCAGGACAAAACAGACCAGGACAGGACAATCCTGATCTACCGGCGGCCTTAAAGCATGTGGAGGGCTCTTACGATGTGATAATGAACATGGATGCCAATCTGAATAACCGGGGGATCTTGCTTAAGCACATAAAAAACGCAGGAACGATGCATGAGATTGTGACGGTTGAACCGAAAGCTGCCGGACAGAAGAAAAGCAAATTCGCGCAGAAGAACCTGATACCGGACCAGATACAGCATTAGCCGGCAGAGGCTTGCAGATATAATAATAAGCTTAGGAGAAACCATAAATCGCGCAGCCCCTTCGTCTAGTGGCCAAGGACGCTGGGCTTTGACGGCACGGTAGCCGAAGAAACCCGGTAACGGCGGTTCGAATCCGCCAGGGGCTACTCGCATGGCTCGCAGCCCCGCGTTTGGAGCTGATGCTCCAAAACCCGCCAACCTGCGGTTGACGGTCCGCCAGGGGCTATTTATTCCATCCATAGCCCCGCGTTTGGAGCCTGCGGCTCCAAATCTGTCGCAGCCGCTCTGGCGGCTGCTCCATCCGCCAGGGGCTACTTTGATATTTTTACTGGCTCATACTGCGACAATCTTGCCTTCTTTTGCAATAAGGATCCGCGTGCCATCGGCAAACACTGCGTGGATGTCGACAGTGATTTCCGTGGTCCGAGTGTATACTTCATCTATATGCACTGAAGCCTGGACAGTGCCGGCCCATGAGCCGGGCTTGCCAAAGTGCGAACTTGTGCCATATGCAATATGCGGGCCGGCTTTCTCTTTTTCAAGAATGGGTATGTCGTCCCCTGAGCGTGCAAGGCTATTCAGGCCAAGCCCCAACTCAGCCAAATTCGCATTGTTGGGCTCGGCGCGTATCAGCGCGCGCATCTCTTGAGCCATGATAGAATCGCCCGGAACCTCGATTATTTTGTTGTTCTTGACTTTGAGAAGAACGACCTGGCTGTCTTTTGGCGAATAGACCGCCCATGTGCCCTCTGTTTTCGAGTCGCCAAGGGCCGCGCGGGCTTCTGCTGATGTGCCTTCGTACAGGGGCGTGTATAATTCGGTACCAGGAAGGTTGGTGAATTCGCCTGGGATGATGCTCACGCCTGTGCTAAGGTGCCAGGCATTGGCGCGCGTGTCAAGGCGCAGTATTGTCCCTTGGGGCACGCCATTGCCCTTGAATTCCACTTCAAAACTGACTGCATTTGCAACAATGGTGCGCAGTTTCTCGCCCCGCGCAGTCATCTTTTCATAATCAACGCACATTGCCGGTTCCATGCTGGACTCCACAGTAGGCATGCTCAGCCCACGCGTCCTGTTGTTCGCTTTTCCGATTTCCTTGAGGGGCACGGTGGCGGAGAATGTGTTCATTGCAATTACCACGTCCGCACTTGCGATGTATGCCGGAAAATTCTTCACTTCCTGCTCACCAACAAAGCCGCTGGAGGGAAAATCGGCACCGTGCCTGCCTGCCTCAAGATATTTGGCAAGCGGCAGCACAATGAATCCGGCGGTTTTGGAGAGCTTTTCCGCTGCAAGCTTCCAGCGGGTAAGAAGCTCCATCCTGTCCTGTTTTACCGGGTTGGTTTCAGGAGTATCAGGATAGTCTGTAAGAAAAAGAAGTTTTTCGCCTTTTTTAAGCCCGACAGCCTGCATCAGCATTTTCTGGATTTCTTTTTCGGATAGGTGAAGGTTTTGCTTGCCGAATTGATTGCTTTGGTTGACTATTGCAAGGAATACGTGGTTCGCTTGTTTTGTTTTATGCATAACCCCACCCAGCCGTTTTGTATGTAGAAACGAATATAAAGTGGTCGAAAATGCGCCTAATCGCGCATCCTGAAATAGGCTTGGCTGTCTTTTTTCTCCTGATGGCGACCCCAGTGGTTTTTAACCTGCAACGCTTTGCGCTGTGCCCGTTTTCCCGCTGGGAAAAATACGCGCTTACTGGCAAGCATCCATCACTGCCGCGCACGCATTATAGGAGAGCCTGACATGATATTCTGTGGGATCCAAGACCGAATCGCTGGATCTTTGCGCCCCGATGAAACCTGCTGCGAACCCTGTGATGCCTGCAATGATTGTGTAGCCTGCGATTTCAGCCGCGCCTTTTCCTGATGCGCGCGCTACCGCAAAAGAGATGGCTGCGCCGATTAGCGAGATAGCCACGCCCGTAATGAAGTTTTTCCTGTTGGCGCGCGCGTTCCTGCTGGCTTCCCGCAGTATTTCCTTCGAGCTTTTCATGATGTCGAGTTTTGCAAGTTCGATGTGCTGCTGCGAGAATTGGAGGTTTAGATGCCCTGCTACCGTGCTTGCAATCTTTTCGCAGGCTGCCCCGTATTCGTTCTTCTTCCCTTTTTCAAGAAGCCTGAATTGGCGCTTGAGCGCTGAAAGCTGCCTGAGGGAGATGCCAGTGTCCCTTTCTGTGAAGGAAAATTTCGCTATGGCGCTGTCGAGCTTGCTGCCCAGCGGAGCCCTGACTTTTACTTTTGGAACCGTGTAGTCATCGTAATCGCCCCACACATTGCGGCTCACGTTTTCCTGGAATTTCCGGTTCAAGAACAGAAAGGAAGGGAATCCCATTTCATCACGCGTGATTTGTGTGGCAATTTGTTTATAAATAGTGAAGATGCGCTGTTTTGCATGAGAGTGGAAACTGGGGAAAAAGAGAAAAAATGCAAAAAGCAAAAGAAAAAGAAAGAAACCGGCTATTCGTAATAATAGCCGCCACGGTAGGTCTGGTTCTGCCCGACTTGCACGGATGACACTGGCACGAGTGTTCCAAGGTCGTTTGCCTTAAGGTACAAGTCGGAGAGAGTGTAGAGGTACTCGCCTATGTAGAGGCTCCTCACCACATTGTTGTTGCTCCACCAGTAGTCCCCGCTTTTCTTGTATTCCGCCTCATCCACATGCGAAATCGTTCCGCGCAGCGCAAACCCTTTTTCAGGCGTTATTGAGAACACGTATGCGCCCTGGAATACGTAGTCGCCATAGGTGTTTGCAGGCACGCCGCTGGGGTATTTAAGCGGGTCGATTTTCGCCAGCGTTATTGGTATCACCAGGAGGTTCTTTTCCTTTGAGAACAAGAATGCCTTGTGCTCGGAAAGGGCGTAGGAGTCTGTGCCCCGGTCGCCTATTTCGTAATAAGCCACTTCCTTGGGGTGCTCCACGTCCGATACATCGAACAATGACAGCTTCACGCCCTGGTACCAGGCAAAGTTGCCGCCGTTCTCGTCAGCTACTGCGCCCTTGCCCAGCCCGATGAGGTGGGTTTCATCATAAGGGTGCAGGTAATCAGAGTAGCCCGGGATTTTGAGCTTGCCCAGCACTTCTGGGTTTGTTGGGTCGGAAAGACCGATGACAAAGAGAGGGTCGGTCTTCTTGAAAGTCACCAGGTATGCGCGCGCGCCCATGAACCGCGCGGAGTAAATCGATTCGCCCTTGGCAAGCCCTTCAAGCTTGCCGATTTGCTTGAGTGAGGAGTCGAACACGTAGATGCCGTTTGAGGAAGGCGGGTTGGCGTTCCAGCTCTGCCCAACGGTTGTCGCTATGCGGAAAGTCCCGTTGTACTCGTCCATTGAGAACTGGTTGAGTGCATGCCCGGGAACCTCGGCCTGCCCGCCATAGGTGAAAGCCGAGTCGAGCGCGAACTTGTGTATTGCGGTGTTTTCCGAGTTTCTTGGCTGCTCAGTGGTTTTCTGCTGCCCGTCGTAAATCTTCTGCTGGATTTCCTCGCGGAGATTGGTGTCAATCGACCAGTCAAGCGGGTTGAATATCTTGCCTTGCATGAATGAGATTGCCTCCTGGGACTTGAGGCGCTCCTTTCTCCAGCCTGAAATGTTCATTGCGTCTATCTCTGAAACGCGCTTTTTCATCCCATCGTCAAAATAGGGGGAAAGAACCTCGTTGTAGACGCGCCACATCGGGTCGTAATAGTCATAGCGCGAGTAGGTCACATACAGGTTGTCGGATGAAACAAACAGGTTCTGCGCTCCGCCCATCAGCACCACTTTCCTGCTATCGGCAGAGGCAAGGTCAGACAGGTCAACTCCAGAGAGTATGTTGAAGCTGTAGCCTGAGTCGGGGAAATCAAAATAGCCGACATCGGTTGGGGCAATCTTCATTTCCTGCCCGTCCACGCGGTAAAGAGGCATTGGGTAATCGTAAGAGGCATAATCGGAAAACACAGTGTACACTTTGCTTCCAATCATGCGAGATTCCACGTAGTTGCCCTTTACTTCAATCCGCTTGAGGAGCTTGGGCGAGGCTTTGTCGGAAATGTCGTATATGCGCATGAAGGCGAAGTTCGAGGAATAGTAAGGAGGCACCACGCAGCGCAGGCACACTGCATCGGATGAGAGCCCGGATGGGAAATAGTATGGGACATAGACGCTTCCGAAGACCACGCGCTTGTCGCCATTCACGAATATCTGCTGCACATCGCCGTCAATTGATATTTCGCCCACCTGCTTCATGCTTGCAGCTGGGTAGGCATCGATTATTTTCACTTTCCCTGTGCTGCCTGAGCTGAATGGGTTGTAGCGTATGCTGGTGCCGTATTCGTTTTTCACAATATAGACGTATTTGCCGTCATTTTTCACCAGGTCAGCTTCATCCACTCCTTGCACCTGCACGTTGGTTTGCGAATAGTCGGTTGATGATTGCGCGTTTGACTCTGGCGAGGCAGTTGGAGCAACTGAGAGCACCATGTCTTTTGTTGCCCCTGAGGCAGC
>JAPLWY010000014.1 GCA_026396355.1 Microcaldota archaeon | reverse complement strand
GCGTTCTACTGCGGCCGGAACTGGACCTTGCAGGGGAACGTCATCGACCACAATTATCTGCACGACATCTACAACCCGTGTCCGCAGCGGAACCGGGCATTCATGCTGGACGACGGGGCGTCCGGCCTGACCATGACCAACAACGGGGGCGGCGGCCAGCCCGTCTCGATGAAAAACATCCGCGAAGTGCACGACTTTGCGCGCAAAAAAGGGCTTCTGATATGGTTTGACACCTGCAGGATTTTCGAGAACGCCTTTTACATAAAGGCATACGAGCCTGGCTATGCCGACAAGAGCCTGCAGGAAATCGTGAAGGAAATAATGTCGTACTGCGACGTTGCGACAATAAGCTTCAAGAAAATATACGCGCATAACGGCGGCGGGATTTTCATCAACAAGAATTCTCCGGTCATCGGGGCAAAATGGGAAGCTGCATCCAGCGAGATATCCGCGCTGACCACGGTCATGTATGGCAACGGGTTCAACTCGTATTCCGGTACCACTGCTGACACCATGATTGAGGCGGTTTCAGGCCTTCTCATCGCCTCCTCTGCGGACAACATAGGCTCCCGCATAGCCCAGGTCCACCGCTCCTACCTGGAGCTTGCCAAGTACGGGGTTCCGGTTGTAGGCGGAGGGCACGCGCTTTACATTGCCGCTGACCAGATGTTCCCCAAGCTTTCCAAGAAAATGCATCCGGCGGAGTTCCTGCACGGGGTGAACCAGGCAGCATACGGGGTTGGCGGCTGCGGCCTTGGCTACATTGTCTATGGCTACGGCGCCAGCATGGACTCTCTCCGCTACGCATTTCCGCGCGAGGTCTATTCCCAAGACGAGCTTGCAGGGCTTTTCTCGCTGATAGGGCAGGCGTATCAGGCAGGCATCTACCAGCGCGCAGAATCCGGGGTGACTGCGCAAAATTACGTGGAAGACGGATTTTTCCATTTCCGCGGCAAGTATGTGCTGAACAACCGCCCGGAATTTGTGCGCATGGTGAACGAGCTTAGGGGCTTAATCTGAACCCGGTTGGCCAGTTGCCAACTGCTTGCAGCAGGCTAAGCTGATAGTTTTGCCAGGCGTTCCCATCCCGCCGCAAGGCAGGCTGTTTTCTTTCAAATATAGTCTCATTCTTGCCCGAAATACGCCTTGAATTTCGTGGTGGTGGAAACCGCCTTTTTCCTGCCTGACTTTTTCTGGGACACAAAGCCCTTTTCCGCAAGCTCGGAAACGTCCTCGTAGATTCCGCCCCCTAGCTTAAGGAAGAGCGAGCGCTTGGTTATTCCCTCATTCTTTCGCATGCGGCGAAATCTCGGCAGCCTGCGCAAAGCTTTTCACATACGGCGTGTACTCCTGCCTCACGCGCATGTAGAATTTGCCATCCTCGTCGGCAATCTCAATTGCCCCGTTCAGCTGCGCATAGGAATCCTGCAGCGAGCGCAGCTGCTTTTCCACAAAGCCTGGCGCCGCAACCCCTATCAGCTTGCCAAGCTCAGGCAGGGCAAGCGGGCGGCTGCTCATGAAAAGCGCCGCCTCAATCACGTTCCGCATTTCTTTTTCTTCCATAAATACCACTCGCCAAATCATTTTGCACTGGCTGCCGATTCCTTCACCCTTATGAAAATCTCCCCGAAAAACTCCTCCTGGAATATTGAAAGGCGCCTGTCCTGCACAAGATGCAATACTGGCATGAGCGTGGCAATCACCTCATACGGGGTTTTCTCGGTCAGAATGCCGGTAAAAGTGGCCAGCCCTTCTGAGTCGCGCCCTGACACCACGCGCTTGTAAATCTCCTCCATTCTCTGCTCCATGTTGAACTCTGGCAGCTGGATGTTTATTATGGTCGGAATCTCGATTTTTGCGGCAGTGTCCTCGCGCTTCTTCTGGTCATTGAAGACCTTTTCCATTGCAAGCAATAACTCGTCCAGCGTCACCATTCTTGTCGGGGGGATGCGCGTTTTCAGCTCAAGCACCGGTATTACTGATGGCTCGGCATCTTCATCCACATAAGTCTGCTCGTCCACCACCTGCACTTCCTCCTCGAAGCGAAGCGCGGCTGACTTGAAGCGCAAAAGTATTGCCGCTGCAAGTATGAGGTTTGCCGGCACGCGCAAGTCATGCATCTCCAGCTTTCTTATGCGCTCAAGGTAGCCCTCGGTTATCTCTATTATGTCGATGTTCCACGGGTCAAGCTGCTTGGTGGCAACCAAATCAAGGAGCATTTCGCGCCAGGTGGGCAGCGCCACAATCCTTTCCAGCTTCATGTCTCCCTGCTCAAGCTCCCTTTTTTTCGGCAGCTCGTCTGGCGCTTCCTGAAGCTCAGCTTCGCCACTGATCCCTTCTGAGGAACGCTTGCCCGTCGCCATGGCTAGGCTTTCCGAGGCGAAATTAAAAAGGCTTGGGCTTTGCGCCACTCTCCAGCACCTGAAACAACTGAAGAATGGCGGACCTTATTAGTCAAAAGATGCAAGTTTCACACAAAGATATATTTATAAACACATATTATAACAATATTGGCTATGGCAACACCACTTATTCTTGAACCAAAGAAAGGCATCACACAGAATGATATGGCACGGTGGATCAAAGACGGGAAAATACAGCATCTCTATCTTCAAACCGGCCTTAGGCCCTTTATGGAAAGTTTCCGCTCTTATGGCGAGCATCAGTATCGTTACAAGCACTGCGGAAGCATAGAAGAAGGTTTGCTCAAGAGCCCACTTGCAGAGAGTATCAAATATTTGCCTAAGGACGTTGGATGCTATAAGGTTTTGATCTTTCCTGACGAGTGTCAATCCACTATTTACTTCGGAAATTTGATGACCACGAAATTTTATGATGACTTCAATAAACCAGGGGCACTAATGGCTCCGTTGCTGGAAAAGAAAAAGTCTTTACTTGGAAAGATCATGTCCATCCCTGAAAAGCTTTTTGGAACCGGCAAAGAGAAATATTCAATCAATTTTGGCAAAAGTGACATTGTGATAAACCTGATCGGAACTGGCTTTGAAGGAAACAGCCAGCGATCAACGGCTTATACGCTCGGAATCAAGTGCGACACTGACATCGGAAACCTGATTTTTGCAGAAGCATGCGGCTCAGAAAAGGCAGCATTCAATTTCTTCGTGAAAATCATCCCAGGTTTCGAAAAAATTGAAGGGGCTGACTTTGAAGAATATCGCCAGAGACCAATGTATCTCTACTCGCGTTTGTCTGAATTTAGCTCCGCAAAATTTACGAGTCGCAAGGATTTTGATGCCCTAATCGGTTATTCCGGCAAGTTGAAAATAAAAATCTCTTGATTGCCCTGCATGCTGGTCTCCCCCGCAAAATCCGCCCCGTTTTCCGCGCGCGGATCGGAGTGCCTGCGCCCAGCCTTCCCCTTTTCTTCGAACAAGGCGCTTCACTATGGTCATGCGTTTAAAAGCACTTATAACATATTTCGCATTCCGAGTGGGCAATTATGCTAGCTGAGAAAATTCGCCATCCAACGCCTTGCTTTATGATAGCGCAGGTGAGGCTTGTGAGGAGAAAAGGGCATTTTGTTGGAACAGTGGATGCTAGGCATTTTGTGGGCAACAGGGAAACAACAAGCCAGGAAGACTACAAATTGCATTTGCCCAGAGAAATATACAGTAGGACGGCAATGGAGCGGTTTTCGCTCCTTGACAAGGACTATTTTGCAAAGAAAGCCACCGAGGACAAGTTCCCGCTTGAGGGAAATGTCAAGCTGGCAAAGGCGATAGTGAAAAATATCTCCAAAGCGCCTGGGCGCGAGCTTGTTGTGCTTGACATTGGCGCAGCAGGCGGCGCGCTTACCACGCTTTGCCTGCTGAAAGAGCTTTTTGGCGCAGGCATGGTCAAGGTGAAATCAATGCTCCTGGACATCAGCATGGATGCGCTGAAAGCGACAAAAGGATGGGACTTTGTGCTGCCCATGGATTTGCTTAGGAAAAAATACGGCTGGACAGACGCATTTGTCAATTTTGCAAAAGGCATAATTTCCAATGCGGAGATTATCCAAGTCGACATACTTTCACTTGACAGGCAGCTGGAAAAAGCAGACATCTGCATTTCTGGATTCACGCACCACCACCTGAATATATATGACAAGCAAGCGGCAGTAAAAGCGATGGAATCGCTCACGAAAAGCAACTGCATTGTCGGGGTGGTGGATGAGAGTCTTTCCCCCAAGGATTATCTGCGCTGGGCAGCTGCACACGAGCACGAAACAAACTCAAGAGGGCAGACTGTGCCAATAGCCCTGGAGTCGTTCATCAGGCTGGAGCGGCATATTGGCTTCCTGGAGTCAAGCATTGTGCTTGCCAAGGGAAAAGAAAGGGAGTACTATTACTTTGTTGCAAGAAAGCAGTGAAGGGCGGATTTCCGGTTTTCATTAGCAAATTAGCGGAAAAAGGTAAAGGAGAAAGAAGACTAAATACATGAAAAACAACTTATATAAACATTTAAAAACTGATACGCGCATATTCTGGCATATGGCGGAGATTAGGCTCAACTATAGGGTAGCTGAAACACATACTGGCAAGGGGCGCGTCAATACTCCTGGCGCCATTACCCAGCCGTTCAATGAATACTGGAGCTACTTCCGGCATCTTCCATCCGATTGGGACAATAGCAAGATTGCCCGAAGAGCAAACGTTGCGGGCAGGCTATTGGAAAACTTGAAGCTTGCCGGCAAAGGAGAAATGGACTTGGGCCCATTGAAGGATGACCAGCGAGCTTCTGGAACCGTGTATGGGGCAAGCCCATTACAACTCATGTATGACGTTGTTTCAAAGCTTGCTCGAGAGAATCCCAATTACCCGTTTTTTGGCAAGTGGGGCGGATACCAGCCCGAAAAGGAGGGCAAGCGGTTTGTTTTCTATGTTGAAAACGAGCAGGACGCTTTTTTCATTATAGAAAAAGTCAACGGTATTTCCCGGCATATGGGTGAAAAAATAGAAATTTCTCATCAATACGGGCTGACGGATTACGCCGCTTTTGTCAACATAGACAAAAACCTAAGAAGCAAAGTCACAAATCCGCAAAAGTTCGAATTCCTATTAGAAAGACTGTTGGATTTTCCCCACTTCTTTCATTAATTTTTTGCGCATTTTAAGACTTAAAGGCATAAAATAAACAAAATCTGCCCGACCTCGCGCTTCTTCCCTACCTGCACAATATATGCAACTTGACTGCACCGCTCTGTATCCTGTTCATTATGTAGGGGCTGCTGTAAATAAGGTCGAACTTGGGCGAGTCGGTCGTCCTGTTTGCGCATATTGACGAGCCTATGGGGAGCACCGCGCCCACAATTATCTCCTGCCCTGGCATGAATGCGATGCTGCCTGTATTATTCTCGTAAGGGCACACTGCGTGCTGTACGTCATTGAAGAAAACCCCGGAAAGCGTAAGCGTGTATTTCTCGTTGTTCTTCATCGCAATCACCACGCCGGTTGTCCCGCCCGTGTCATTGCACGCGCTTTGGTTCTTGTAGGCAGTGTCTATCGCGGAAAACGGCTTTGCCTGCCCGCGCCAGTAAAGCTGGGACTGGCTTGCCACTGTCTCGCCGGCAGTAGCAGGGAAATAGCCCAGTATCGAAATCACCATTAGCGCAATCAGGAGAACTGCGCCTATTATTAGCAAATATTCTACGGCACCCTGCCCGCGCGCACAGTTTGTTTTTGTGCTTTGCACGCTTTTTCCGTTTTGCATATCTTCCGATTCTCCTGTAAATGATATAAACCATTAGCAGACGGCACTGCGGCGCAGTGCCCTGCTCGCAGCTGTGGCTGCGCACGCGGCATTGGCATCTGGCATCTGTTTTAAAGGGTTTTGATGGATATTCTGCCGGCGATTCAAATGGCAAGGGAAAAATCAGTCGAGCAAATCACGGACGAGGCGCTGCGCGACGGCGGCTTTCTCACAATTCTTTACTTCGACCTCCACGCAAGGACATCAGACTCGGTGAAAAACCTGATGGTGGGATTCATCTCAAAGCTCACGCAGGAAAAGGGCGTGGTCTACGCGGTTGGCGAAATCGACCAGCCGCTCGAGAAGGAAGGCATATTCTCCACCTGGGCCGAGGTGAAGCTTCTTGCGGCCGATTTTTCTACGCTCGTGCGCATTGCTTCGCAATATTCCCCGATAGGCGTGGAAATACTCAAGCCAGACAAGGTGAACATTCCGCTTGGCGAGGCGCAGGGCGTGCTGCTTGACATCTCCCAGACCAGCCAGAATTTCACGCGCACCATAATGGAGAAAATGCTCTCCACAGAGGAAAAGGCCGACTTTGCCAAGAAGATGGACCAGCGCGAGGCTCTTGGAAAAAAGCTTCTTGAGAAGAAAAATTAACAAGACGAGAAAAGCCAGCTGGAAGGAAAAGCAGCGTCGCGCCTCCCTCGATTGCGAATGCAATAAAAACAATCGCTGCCAATCCATGCTAGGTGCCAACATGGAAGCTTCACACACGGTAAAATCAGGCATTCCTGGCCTGGATAAGATGCTCGGGGGCGGGTTCATACGGAACAGCGTGACTGCGCTTGCCGGCGACACAGGCTCGGGCAGGACTATTTTTGCCGCGCAATTCCTAGTGAAGGGCGCAACCGAGCACTCCGAGCCAGGCCTTTTCCTTTCATTCGACGAGCAGAAAAATTCCATCTATGCCAACCTCATCTCGTTTGGCTGGGATTTGATGGACCTTGAGCGCGAGCAGAAAATAGTGCTGGTGGAATACCCGCAAAACGAGCTTGCGGCATTCGTGGAGCAGGAAGGCGCAATCCGCGACCTGATAAGCACGCTTGGCATAAAGCGGGTGGCAATCGATTCCATAAGCCCGTACGCGCTTCTTTTTTCCTCGCCGGAAGAGCGGCAGACCAAT
>JAPLWY010000047.1:5670-12850 GCA_026396355.1 Microcaldota archaeon | reverse complement strand
CCCTCCTTTTCCGCCATCTTGGCAGTCCAGGTGACTGTGCTTGGCTTGCGCAAGACCTTTTTCCCGCGGTTGAGTATGGAATAGCCATCGCGCGTAAAGCGCACTGCATCGCCATCTTCTAAATAGACCACTTTTTTGGTGTATTCGAGAAGAGCAGGAACGTCGGAAGCGCAGAACATTTCATTTTTCCCGATTCCGAGTATGATGGGCGGGCCGTTTCTCGAAAGGTAAATCGCCTCCTCCCCTTCATGCATGCAGACAAGCGACCAGGAGCCGGAAAGCTTGGCAACCGCTTTTATGAATGCGGAGAGGAAATTCTTTTCTTTCTTGAATTCTTCGCCAATAAGGTGGGCAATCACTTCGGTGTCGGTTTCAGATGCGAACTTGTGCCCCTTGTGAATGAGCGCGCGCTTGAGCTCCTCATAATTCTCAATCACTCCGTTATGGACCAGGTAAATTTTGCCTGATGCATCGGTGTGAGGATGAGCGTTCTTTTTCGTCACGCCTCCGTGCGTTGCCCAGCGCGTGTGGCCTATGCCCATGTTGCCAGTTAGCTGCAGGAAGTTCCTGCGCAAGTGGATGTCGTCAATCCTTCCAATGTCCTTTATCGATGAAAAGCCTTCTTTCGGGACGAGCGTGGCAATGCCTGCCGAATCATAGCCCCGGTATTCGAGCTTGCGAAGCCCGCCCAGTATTACTTCTGACGCCTTGCGAAATCCAATGTAGCCGATTATCCCGCACACGAAAATTCCTTCCTTTAGCCCACTATTTCGCCTATGGCGAATGTGCGCTTTACTGCAGTCACCTTCACTTTCACCTGCTTTCCTACCTCTCCGCCTGCGATGAATATCACAAAGCCCTCTACGTGCGCAATCCCGTCGCCTTTGGAGCCTTTTGCATCTATTGTGACAGAGTATTCCTTGCCTTCCTCAACTGGCCTGCCTATTCCGTCCATGCGCCCACCCCTCGACTAGTCTGCTGTGGCATGATTAATAAAAGTTGCACTCAGGTGTAGGAACAATGTCTGCTTGGCACTGAGTAGGAGCGATGTTAAGCAGACTTGCTGTGCGTGCCGAAGCGCCAGAAGTGATAGTCTTTCTGGTAATGCAAGAACCCCGCAAAATCCTCCTGGGTGCGGGCTTTTTTCTCTTCCACCAGGTGCTTGACGACTGCGACTTTTTCGGCGTACGTTGTCCCCCGCAAATCGTGCGCAAACGCCTGGTTTATGCTGCAGTTGGAAATGATGCCGGACGGGTTCAGCCTTAGCTTCCTGCACTTTTCCCCGCCGCAGCGGTAGTTGATCGAGTGATGGGGGATGAACCCGAGCACTACGCCGTTCTCCGGAATCCTGAAATAATTGCACACCGGGTTGTAGCCTTTGATCTGGGCAGTCTCCAGTTTTCCGTACTTTTCCTCCAGGAGCGCAATCGCCTCCTGGTGCAGGCAGACTTGCTTTTCCACGAATTTGTTGTCCCCGATGAAACCGCCGTTGATGAGTTCGATGTAGCGCAATACAAGCCTGTGCGGCGCATCCTTGAACTGGGCCAGGAAATCAATCATGGCGGGAATCTCTGCAAAGTTCGACTTTTGCAGCACGCAGTTTATTTTCGTCAGGCTGAAAACCTTGACTGATTCCTTTATCGCCGCCATGACTTTGGGCAGCGCATCGACTTTGGTGACTTCTGCGAATTTCGCCCTGTCCAGCGTATCGAGGCTGATATTCACCCTTTCAATCCCGGCCTGCTGCAATTGCTCTGCAATCGGAGCGAGAAGGCTGCCATTCGTTGAGAGGGACTGTGATGCCACGCCCATTTCACGGCACGCCAGCACAATGTCGGCAAAATCGCGATGGACTGTTGGCTCTCCGCCGGTCCAGCGAAGGGAGTATATGCCGTTTTCAACTGATGCCCGGATTATGTCCAGAAGCTCCTGCGTGGGCAGGATTGCGCAGTCCTGCTTGGTGCCTTTGCCATCCTTGCAGTAAACGCATTTGAAATTGCAGCCCAGCGTCGATATTCTCAGCACGTATCCGGTGTCAGGCGCCACGCGCGCCTTTTCCTTTTCAAACGGCTCGGTCGACCGTTTACTAAGCGATGCAGAATTGGTTGTTTTGGATAAAATCCGGGGATTCACTTTGCCCATGGAATTTTCCTGTTTATAACAATTTATAAACATTACTCAAAAGCGAGGAGGATGGCTTACCTGAACGGGCGCGTGTTCCTGCGCAATCGCATCAGCGAGGGGGAATTTTTCCCCAATCTTGAGAAAAGCGAGCCATAGGCGCGCTCAAAATCATCAGGTGAGAGAGCTGCGCGCAGGTCAGCCTCAATCAGTATTGCCGGGTAGGCGTAGGACTTGTGGATGCAGGAGAGGGAGTGTATTAATGAGGCTATTTCGCCAAATGTTTTCTGCCCGCTCAGGAATTCCACGCGGAGCGGCCGGTCGCCTTGCACTGGCTTTAGGTAGAAAGAGAGAATTTTCTCAGACCAGCTGCCCAAGTCGCCAAGTATGGGGTGCTTTGTTGAGGCTGAGGAGTAGGTGAAGGCGCAGGTGCGCTCTCCCTCCTCAAGCATGAAGTAAAGAAAACTAGTGTCAGTGGTGTGCAGCAATCCGCTTTAATTCTCTGCGTGGCGCCGGAGTATTTCTATGAAGCGCTTGCTCCTGCTGTCCTTTATCACGCCAATGAGGGAAGTGTTGGAATTCCACGCCTCTTCGTAAAGCCCCTTGTAGGCTGCTAAAACATCGTCGTAAAGAGGGCGCATTTCTGAATCTTCGGATGGCTTGTCTGAGAGAAGGGGCGCAATCGAGCCGTCCATCAGAAGCGCGGTTGGCGAGTGCTTTTTCATGAGGGAAAGCGCGCAGGAAAGCTCGCCTTTGAGCCTGAAAAGGGACTTGTGCCAGATAACGTCATGGCTGTCCAGCCCGCTTCTTATGTCATAGTCAAGCGGGGGGAGAGCAGAAGGGAAATGGCAGTGCGATGAGATTTGGGAGTTCTTGTAGTCAAAAAGCGCGCCAACCGAGCGCATCACGAGAAAATCAAAGCCGTGAAGCTCCTCGCCTGCAATTCCTGAGTCTACAGCGGCTATTTTGCCATTCACTGTTATTTGCTTTACTGGGTAGTGGAGCTCTTTTTCCAAAGTTTCTGGGTAATCTGTCTTGCCTGAGTTTGCGCGGAGGTGCAAGGCAAGTTTTGCCCTTATCCCCTCGCCTTCGGCAATCCTTTTTGCGATTTCATCAATTGAGCCGGGCATGCAGGTATAAACAACGCAATCGCTTTTATGCCCATTGGCGGTTGCATGCCAGTTGCAGGCATGGCTTTGGGAAGGAGGATTATCCCACCCGCAGTAGCCAAAAACACGGCGTTGAAATAGGGTTATAAACACTTCCCATAATAGAACGGCGAGGAGAGGTGTGGATATGGGACAGCTTGAATTCGTTTCACAAAAAGGCACCAAACTGGCTCAAAATGAAAGAAAATCCATCATGGACAGATTTCCTTCCAACCCTGTTGAAGAGAAAAAATTCTTCGTGAAAATGCTCGAGTGCGCCTCATTGCAGGGCTTGCGCGCCACAGAATATTTCGGATACGCCCTGAAATGTGTGGACGGGCGGCCCGAATGGAACGACGTGCCGAACGCCAGGCATGGCGATTCAACGTTCAATAATGGACAGGCACGGATAGCGCTTGAGAATGTGGCACTGGAGTACCTGGAAAGAACGAAGCTTTACGGAAAATCGCATGTGATCGACTTGAATGTCATGATTGCATTCCAAGGCGTCGGCGATAAAAAAAATGCCGCCTTTTCAATAAGGTACGAGTTTGCTGGAAACGATATCCGCCTTGGCGGGGCTCTTTTTGTAAGCGGCGGCGGCAGATATGACAAGGCTGTGGCTGCTGCACACCGGGATTTTGCAGGCAGCAACGAAAGCCAAGCGGCATACCTAAGCATTGCCGGCGAAAAGTGCTGAGTCGCCCTTTGATGCCTGCCCATAAAACAGCCTGGCTTGCGCGCTTTGCAGGCAAAGCTGTTGCCGGGCATAGCAATAATAAACGTGCGAATCCCTTTTATGCGCATGGGATCCAAGCAGGCAATAATCATCCGCTCTGATTTGGGCATGGGCAAGGGAAAGCTGGCAGGTCAGACTGCGCATGCCTCGGTCTCAGCCTACAACCTTGCGCGCTCGCGCGACCCTGACTCTGCAAAGGAATGGGAAGAGGAAGGGCAGATGAAAATTGTGCTCAAGGTGAATTCTGAAGGGGAGCTTTTGGCTCTTTACGAGAAAATGAAGCGCGAAATCCCCTGCGCGCTCATACGCGATGCAGGAAAGACGCAGCTTGAGCCGGGGACGCTTTCCTGCTTTGGAGCCGGTCCTGCGGATGAGGCGTTAATCAACAAGTATACTAAGGAGCTCAAGCTTCTTTAGAAACGCAGTGTTCTGTCCTCTGCCCTTATCAGCTGCTTTTTTGCGCCTGCCTTCATTTTTTTGAGGATGATGGCCAGCTTTGGTTCTGCCTCTTCAAGCGGCCTGGGCTTCCAGTTTGCCGGAAAGTTGAACGTGCTCATTTTGTCTTTTTCAAGCGGGATTATTTTGCTGAAAAGCTCGTTTGTTTTCGAGTCAAACCTGTCAGTGAACACTTTTTCATCGCCCACTTTTATCCACCAGTTCAAACCCTCGTCAAAGAAATGCCTTGCAGCATCAGGTGTTTCGGACTTGCCAGCCACCCTGAAAAATGCGCCTGTGATGTTTGCCGCGACCTTTTGGGGATTGAGCTGGTTTGCAAAGGCAAGTTTGGGCACTTGCACGGTTTATTTCCATATTGTCAGTCTTTAGCTGACGATTCAGGAAAGAAATTTCAAAACCCATTGCGCCAAGTGCAAATTGGTAAATTGAGTCAAGGGGCTGGCCTGAGTGTATGAGCACCTCAGCTCCGATTGGGATGCTTGGCATCTCATGGTAGGCTTTTCGTTCTGTAAGCATTGGAATTCCGGGCCAAATCTTGGCAGCAAGCTGGTCAAGAACGGGCTTGCCATTGGTTTTAGCCTCGCCGTTGGTGAGCGCAGTAGTTGAAAGAATGATCTGCACGTCTTTTGTGTCTGGGCAGATGGAAAAGCTGGTGACATCCGGAAGAGCTTCAAACTCTGAAGAACTGGCTGCGCCGGTGTTCTTGTGGGAGATGATGACCAGGTTCTTTCCATTGTCATTGGATGCCAGGAATCCCTTTCTTGCATCCAGGTAATCCTGCTCGTTTTTGAAAAAACTGGAATAGCCAAGGTCTTGGAGAAGAGCATAGATGATGTTTTGTCCTTTAGGGCGACTCCTATTATACCAACTATTAAGACTGCTAGGCGAACCTGGCGCGTCTTTGCCAAGTTTGATGTTACGAAAATCATTATAGCCAAGAGAGAGGAGATCTTCTTTTGTTATTTCAGATGACTCCTTGTTGAATTTGGCCTTGAGGAAAAGCTCGAACACCTGTTTGCGGGTTGAAAGGTTGTTGAAAATCGGATGACCGCCTATTTTTTCCTTAGCGGCTTTTTTGCACATGTTTTCGTCTATGCCGTGGGTTTTTGCATAGCCAAGGTCTTGGAAAATTGAATGAAGGGTATTCCGCCCAGTATGAACTCCGTGGGACACGTACCAACTAAGAAGACCTGTTGGAGACCCTGGCGCATTTTTGCCAAGTTTGATGTTTTGAAAATCCTTTGCGGTGAGAGAGAGGAGGTCTTCTTTTGTTATTTCCGATGGTTTCTTTTCCGGGAATTTGGCTTTGAGAAAGAGCTCGAACACCTGTTTGCAGGTTGAGAGGTCGTTGAAAATTAATCTGGCGTTAGTTGATTTGTCTCTGCCGGCTTGTTTGCACATGTCTTCTTCTATGCCGTGGGTTTTTGCATAGCCAAGGTCTTGGAAAAGCGAATAGACGACATTTTTCTCTTTAGGACGGGTTTTAGTGTACCAAACAAAAAGACTTATGGATGACCCTGGCGCATTTTTGCCAAGTTTGATGTTTTGAAAATCCTTTGCGGTGAGAGAGAGGAGATCTTCTTTTGTTATTTCAGATGACTCCTTGTTGAATTTGGCTTTGAGGAAAAGCTCGAACACCTGTTTGCGGGTTGAAAGGTTGTTGAAAACTGATCTGGCATCTCTTATTTTGTCCCTAGTGGCTTTTTTGCACATGTCTTCATCTATGCCATGGGTTTTTGCATAGCCAAGGTCTTGGAGAAGAGAATGAAGAACGTTTTGGCCTTTAGATTTGCCAAGTTTGATGTTATGAAAATTCTTTGCGGTGAGAGAGAGTAGATCTTCTTTTGTTATTTCAGATGGTTTCTTTCCCGGGAATTTGGCTTTGAGGAAAAGCTCGAAAGTGATCAACCGGTTATCGTAACTGCCAAATATGTTTACAGACATGTAAGTTTACCTCTGGTTGCTGTCCGAGGAGATGTGTGTGGAAGGGTTTAAAAACGTGTGTTATTCGGAAAGCTGGCTTTAGGCGCGCGGCGCTCGCCTGAAGCAGGCGGAACGCCTGGCTTGCCAACCATTATAAGCGCTTTGCTCAAATTACCCTGTCCTAAAGGTGAGAGCATGAGTTTTCCGCCAGGCAATATAACCCGAGAGAAGGTACCGCCAGTTCAGGCAAATGCCCAGATTGAGAAGCGCACTGGCCCTGCAAACAGCTACTTCAACCACAGGCAGGCAGAGGAAAAACAGGTAAAGACGCCTGTGGAGCAGCACAGTGGGCCTGCAAACAGCTACTTCAATCACAGGAAGGCGGAAGAAAGGAAGCCGCTGGCGCCAGTCGAGATAAGGAACAAGGAACTATGCACCGAGCCCTCCATTTGGCTCGGTTAATCCGCCAAGCGCGCGCTTTCCCACTCCGAACTGAAATAGCGCAGTTTAAAAGATTTACCGAAATAATCCTCGAAACTAACATGTAGGTCCACTGGGAGGTGGGAATATGGCAGACAAGCACGTTTCAAGCAAACCCGCAACCGCAACTCCAAGCAAGCCGGCAGGAGACACGTGGCGCAGCGAATACACTATCGGAATAGTGATAGTGCTTGCCGCGCTTCTGGTGTCGGGCATCGTCTATATCAGCGCAGGAGGGCTGCAAAGCGCAATATCGGGAGTGAGTGTCCAGACTGGCGCAGGAGCAACTACTACGCTGCAGCCTTCACAGCTT
>JAPLWY010000047.1:0-5660 GCA_026396355.1 Microcaldota archaeon | reverse complement strand
AGCTTGCCACTGATTCTGCCCTCAAGGCAAAAATTGAGAAATTCGTGAATGAAAACCTGCTCACCCAGGGGCAGGGAATTACGGCTGAGATAACCAAGGTCGCGCCATATGACAATTATCTTGACGAAGTGACAATCAACATCAGACAGAACGGTACAATCATGCAGACTGTTCCGCTGTACGCCTCGCCTGACGGAAAAACCATAGTGGTCGGGCAGGCATTCAGGACCAATGAAACAATAGCCAAGCAAACCCCAAGCGCCACCACGCCAGCGGCTACGAAGCCGGTAGATGTCAAGAAGCTGGACAAGCCGGTCGGAAACGGGTTTGTGATGGCATTCTGCCCTTATGGCTTGCAATTTTTGAAAGCCTATGTCCCGGTAATCGAGCTTCTAGGGAACAAGTCTGACTTGCAGGTGAATTTCGTTTCCTATGCAATGCACGGCTATAAGGAGATAGAGGGCAACGAATACATGGATTGCATACAGAAGAACGACAAGCCAAAGTTCACTGCATACCTGCGCTGCGCAGTTGAAGCCGGCGATTACAAGGGATGCGTGGCAACGACAGGAATTGATGTGAACAAAACAGCGTCCTGTGTGGCTGCGCTTGACAAGCAGTACAATATCACTGGATTGTTCGATGACAAGAGCACCTGGCTTTCGGGCTATTACCCGCAATACCCGGTGCAAAACGAGCTCAATACCCTCTACGGAGTGCAGGGCTCGCCAACCTTTGTCTTGAACGGTGCTCAGGTGGACGTATGGCCAAGAACCGCCAACAACCTGAAGAACATCGTGTGCTCTGGCTTCAAGGTCCAGCCTGCTGAATGCAATGTCACGCTCTCAACTGCTGATGAGCAGGCAGGCGTGGGCAAGATTGGCGTAGGGACTGGAACCGCAAGCGCAGGAACAGCCACAAGCTGCGGGTGAATGGATGGGGATAACTCCAGCCAGCGATGAAGGACGCCCTGAATACGCGATTGGGATGGCTGTCCTGCTTTCAGCCATGCTGCTGTCGCTGGTGATTTATTTCGCCGCAAGCGGGATACAGCAGAGCGTGGTCAAGCTGGGCGTTGCAGTCATTGCCTCTTCCGCGCAATGCGGGGGGCAAACTGGCAATTCCACAGCGCAGCCTACTTTTTTGCCGCTTGAAAAGGAAGTGACGGTGGATTTCCTTTACGCGGACTGGTGCCCGCACTGCCAGAAAATGAAGCCCATAGTGGCAAAGCTGGAGCAGGAACTGCCAAAAGACAGGTTTGTCGTCCGCTATTGGAAAGATGAGGATGCCTCGTCTGACCCAAAGGTTTCAGCAGTGTATGACAAGTATACCAAGGCAGGCTATTTCACTGGCTTCCCCACCTTTGTGATAAACAACGGGGCGGAATACAAGGCTGGAGAAATGTCTGAAAGCGACCTTAGGGCCTGGATTTGCTCCAAGTTTTCTGCGCCAAAGCCTTCCGGCTGCTGAGCCGTTTTTATTCTTTCCCTGCTTCTTTTTTCCATGCCTAAAATGCAATCATTCGTAGAGGAATGCCTGAAAGGCGCCGCGCGCGAAATAGAAAGGGCGAAAACGGAAGGGCTTTCAATAAAGGCCAAAGGCAGGAACGATATGGCGACATCCGCAGATTTTGCCGCGGAAAAGCTCATTGTCGGGAAAATTAGGAAGGAATTTCCGGATTCCGCAGTGCTGTCTGAGGAATCCTATACTGAGGCGCAGTTGGCCCACCCCTCGCTCTTCGTGATTGACCCGATAGATGGAACGCACAATTTCATACAGGGAATACCGATTTACGGCGTTTCAATTGCGCATTTTTCGGAAGGCAGGCCCACCGCGGGCGGGATTTACATGATTCCGCAGAAATTGCTTTTTTACGCCGAGAAAGGAAAGCAGTCCACGCTTAACGGGCGGAAAATATCGGTTTCAAAGAAAGGCAGGCTGGAGGATTTTTTCATGTTCTGCGACAGCAGGATTCACCTTGCCAAGGAGCAGGGGAAGATGGATGCTGTGCTTGAGCTGGAGAAGATGAGCCAGCACACGCGCTTTGTGGGCTCTGCAATTTACGACATGGGCTATGTTGCCTGCGGAATGATCGATGCCAGCATTGATTTCAAGCTCAAGCCTTATGACTTTGCCGCAGCCGCGTTCATTGCGGAGCAGGCAGGCGCAACAGTCACTGATTTTGAGGGA
Organism: Microcaldota archaeon; assembly: GCA_026396355.1. GTDB lineage: Archaea > Micrarchaeota > Micrarchaeia > Anstonellales > Anstonellaceae > UBA10161. Next base: position 3,470 of record JAPLWY010000047.1, on the reverse strand, counting down.
AAGGGCTGGGATTTGGCCACTAAGAAGTTCGTCACCTCAAACGGATTGCAGCACAAGCGGCTGCTGGAAATATTGAACAAGCGCTAACTCTTTTCCTGGCTGTTTTTCAAGTCTTCACTTCCACCTTTCCAGCCATGCGGAAAGTGCGAAAGGAGCACTGACACTGAAACCAGAAGCACGGACGAGCAAAGCGCCAGGAGGGCAATGCAGCCTGCAACTGCAGAAAAGCGGAGGAAGGAAAATGCGCTTGCAAGATTGCTTTTTGCAGACTGAAGCGAAACTGATGCAGCCTTCAAATCCTCGCTTAGCTTTTGGACAGAGGCTGAGGCGTTGGAGGTTGAGGAGGATGCCTCGCCGGCAAGAGTTGACGCGGCATCAAACTGCGTTGAAGCGCGCCCCAATTCTGCTGCAGCTGAAGAGACACGGCTGTCAAGCGAAAAAGGCGGAATTGCTGCCACCGAAGCAACTGAGTCTGAAAGGTTTCTTGCAGCATTTGAAAACGAGGCAAAGCCTGACGAGAGGTTGGCAATGCTCTGCGAGGCGGAGCCGGTGGCATTGACAGCTGAGACTGAGACTTGCGAGGCATCGGAAACCGCAAGCGAGGCTGAATCTATCTGCGGCATCACTGCGCTTTCCAGCGAGCCTATGGAAAGAAGCGAAAGCGCAAGGAGCGCTATTGAGAGCGCCAGCCCCAGGACTGCGAGAAGCGATGAGAGCAGGGCGAGAATCGCCCCGGTCTTTCCCATCAATCCAGGTGGCAGCATTTTGCATCCTCAGCGGGATTTGCTCTTCATCCGCCTTATGTAAAGATAGAAGGCGGCCGCGATAATCACAATCAGCCCGATTATGGCAAGCGTGGCAGTGGCTGCGAGATAGACGGTCTGCGACTTTGAAGCCTTTTCAACTGTCGCATCCTTTGCCTGCTTGGAAAGCGAGATGGCAAGCTGGGGATTTGAGTATGCGTAGCCATAAGCCTGCAGCATCATGGCGCGCTCTGGCGAGAAGTCCGGGTTGAAGATCGGAGGCTGGGACGCCACTGTGGAATTCAGCGATGCCTCGTCAAGGGCAATTGCAGAAAGCGCCTTTTTTATTTCCGGGAGTTGTGCGGCAAATGTGGACTCGAATGCGACAACCTCAATGCCGACAAGCGCAATCGAGTGGTTTGCCGATGCAAAGTCGTTGTTTGCTATTTGCTCTTTTGCAGATGCGATGAGAACGCGCACGTTCGAGGTGTTGGCATTCTGCTGGTATGCGGCAGAGTCAGCCTCTATGGCAGACAGGCGCGAATCAAACGAGGCCAGGCTTGAAAGAAGCGCTGCCTTTGTTTCGTCCCTTGCGCGCTCCTGCTGTTCGGCCACCTTAATTTCAGTTTGAGAAATTATAGTATCTGCAATCGGACCGAGAGAAAGCGCAGTGTCGGCTGCATCGGAATATGCTTTTGAGGACAACTTGAGGTTGACCAGGGATGCCTTGTTATCGAATTGCACAAGGGTGGAGATCGTGCTTCCGGTTGCGTATTGGCGATAGGGCGCCACCTTGTCCTGCGCGGATTTTACAATTTGCTTTGTCTTGAGCTCTATTGCAGGAGCCAGCGTCGAGGCCTCTGCAGAGCAGCCGTCAATCACGCTCTGCGCAAGCGTGGAGGCGGAATTGTAGTCGTACTGCGCAAGGTATGTTTTTGCGAGTGCGAGGTTGGAAGTCAGGGTTGATTCGGATGGCGCAGTAAGATTGAGCTTGGAGGCGATCGAGTCAAGCTGAAGCAAGTCGAAAACTGCATTATCGGCAAGCGCCACCTTTTGGGAAACCGCCCCGTCATCAACTGATTCGTTTATCTGGAAAACCTTGACCAGGCGATTGCCGGAATCGGTTACGTACAGCTTACCGTCCGCAACCGCAACGTCTTCAGGGTAAGAGATATTGCCTTCGAAAACCGAGGAGTTGAGCACGTCAAGCGGGTAGCCATCCATGCTAAAAGCCACCACGCGGCCAGCCCCGCGGTCAGCCACGTATATGCGGTCATTGTAGATTGTAATGCCCTGCGGCGAGGTGAGCGAAATTCCGCCTTTCCCCCTGCCGAATGAAGCAAGGCTGGTGAAGTTCGAGTCGTATGTGAAGATTATTCCCTTTGCAGAATCTGAAATGTAGAATTTGCCTTTGTAGAGTTCAACGTCAGCCGGGGAGGAAAGCTGCCCGTCGGATTCGCCGGCCTGAACTGCTACGCGGGAATATGCCCTTGTCGAGCGGGAATAGACAACAAGGGTTTTTTTTATCATGTCGGTGATGTAGGCGTTGTCGGCATCAAGCGCGATTCCGCTTGCCTTGTCGATGTTGGTGATGCTGGCAGTCCAGAGACTTATCTGGTAGCCAACTCCGGTGAATGTTTTTATCTTGCCTGATGTTCCGTCTGCAATGTAAAGCATCCCGTCAGCATAGGTCATGCGCATCGGGTTGGTAAGCGAGTCTGAGTCGGCGCTCAGCAGCACTTTCTGCCTGTTTGTTCCATTGAAAAGGTAAAGCGCGCTCTTCCCGGAATCAGCCACGAATAGCGTGCTGTTCAAAACCAAAAGCCCCGATGGTTGGGAAAACTGGTAATAGTTGTCAAAATCCGCAGAGTTGTTCCCTTTCAGGGAATAAAGATATGTGAAGCTGGCAGACTGTATGCTGAAGAGCAGCAATAGTGCGATAAGCGCGTGCAGGAATTTTCCCATTGGTTCACCCGCGGAAAGAACGGAGAGGGGATTAAAAATGGTTGCTGTTTTGCACGGGAAAACAAACACCGCCAAGCGCAGGAGGGATGCGCGCGCCAGGAGCTGCAACTGCGGGAGTGCTGGCTTTTGCAGCCGGATTGGGCCATGCCTGCGCGCGTAAATTAACTTTTTTAGTCTTAAAATAAGATAAATTTAACTATAATAGTTATATTATGTGTTTTGACAACATATTTTAGTCATAAAGTAACGATTTATTTATAAAGCCTTGCAGGCATTAACAGACCATGCCGGAGACACTTATACTTGACACCACGCTGCGCGAGGGTGAGCAGGCGCCATTGGTGCATTTCAGCGAGGAGCAGGCGCTGCAGCTTGCCATCGCCATTGACGAGGCAGGCGTGGATTTCGTGGAAATCTCGCCCATTGTGGGGGAGAAGCAGCGCAGGGTCGCAAAGGGCATGCTGGCGGCGGGATTGCGCTCCACCGTGGTGGTGCACTGCCGCGCCAGGAAGGAGGATATCGAGTCAGTGCTTGCGCTTGACCCGAAATTCGTCGCAATTTACCTCTCAACCTCGGATGTGCACCTGTCCAATAAGCTCCACCTGACGCGGGAGGAGGCGCTGGCGCGCGCAGTGGAAATCGTGGAATTTGCAAAGTCGCAGGGACTGAAGCTGCGCTTCACCTGCGAGCATGCCTCAAGAACAGACCGTGGCTATCTTCTGTACATGGTGCGCGCAGTGAGCAAGGCAGGGGCGGACTGGA
>JAPLWY010000074.1:8809-14148 GCA_026396355.1 Microcaldota archaeon | reverse complement strand
TTGGACTTCATTCTTGCAAGAAGGGGGGGAATAGTCGCTCACCGCGACTTAATTGCCTGGCTCTCAGCTGCTGAAACAGGAAAGCCCGTTGCCGCAATGTCAGGCATCAAGCCATCTTCCGATTTTCACCTTGGGAGCAAGATGGTCGCCGAAGAGCTCATATTCTACCAGAAGAAATTCAGGGCAAAGGTATTCTACGCTATTGCGGACCTGGAATCTTTTGCAGACAACGGGCTTACGCTTGCAGAAACCTCAAAAACCGCAGTCTCAAACGTGGCTGACCTGCTTGCGCTCGGGCTGGATTCCAAAAACGCGCACATCTACAAGCAAAGCAGGGAAATGCGCGTGATGAACTCTGCTTATCTTCTTTCAAAGCGCGCCACGCATGCAATGCTGCGCGCGATTTACGGCGAGCGCGACTTGTCATTATACCTTGCCGCGCTTGTGCAGGTGGGAGACATACTGCTCCCCCAGCACGCAGACTTTGGCGGTCCCAAGCATGTGCTGGTGCCGGTTGGCATGGACCAGGACCCGCACATCCGCCTCACGCGCGACCTCGCATTCAAGGAGCGTCTCATCTTGCCCTCGTCCACCTGCCACCTGACGCTTCGCAACCTGAAAGGCGAGACAAAAATGAGCAAGCGCGACCCATCTTCCATGCTCTCCCTTTCCGACTCTCCAAAAGTCGCGGAAAAGAAATTGATGAGCGCATTCACAGGCGGGCGCGCAACAGCAGAAGAGCAGAAGAAATTCGGGGGCAGCGTGGAAAAGGACGTGCTTTACGAGCTTATGAAATACCACTTCTGCGAGTCAGACTCATTGCTTGAGGAAATGCGCGCAGACATGGAAACCAGGAAGCTTCTCACAGGCGAATACAAGAAAAAATACGTTCCGTATATTGTGGACTGGCTCAAAGCGCACCAGGAAAAGAAGGCATCCCTGGTTCATGTTGCGGAAGAGATACTGAAGGAATGAGTGCGCTTCATTCAATTTGCTTTTGCCTGCGCATTGCCGCCTCAATACTATTCAAGCAGCACCAGCTTTGCCGGCTCGGGCCTTCTTATCCCGAGGAACCTGAAGAATTCATCGGATTTCTTCCCGAAAAATGCGGATATGTCCCCGTGCGTTATTTCCGGGAAATCCTCTATCATCCGGATTATTGCATCCGCTGCGGGCTTGTTGCTCTTGCGAAGCTTCCCATCATCCACTATTATGCTCTCAAGATCAACCATGAACTTCGGGACAAGGTAAAGCCCGTCGCTGCCCTTCGCAAGCGGCCAGTTTTCAAGCTTGGCATCCATGCTTCCTGCCCCGAAAAACCTGACTATCTCCAGCTTTCCCACTGTTTCCGCATCAATGTCCTTGCCATTGCACGGCGTCTCTGCAGTCATGTGGAACACGGGATGCGCCGAATCCTTGCCGTATATGCCCCTTATTGTGTATGGCGCGAATTTCGCATTTTGGGGATCGCGCGCAGCAGCCCCGTTTGTCGGGCCGCGTATTCTCTCTGCAAGCGCATGGTCTCCATCGAGCGCGAAAAACCAGCGGCTTTCAGTATATGGATAAACCAGGTCGTTTAGCGCAAAGCCGCTCGCATCCTCGCGGCTGAACCCCCCGTTGTATGAAAATGTGTGATTGTAATGCGCCACATAGACGCTTGCGTCCATCGCGGCTTTCTTGATGCCAAGCACCTCAAATCCATTGCTTGAGCCAAGCGTTCTCATCACGAATTGCATTGCCGAGACATCCTCCGCATTCACCCCTATCCTCTCGTTTGCCTGCTTGTATTTCTCCCAGACTTTGGGGTCAAACTCGCTTTTCAGCGGCGCCCTGTTCTTGCTTGCCTCTGGTTTCGGGAATGCGATGAATTTTGCCATGTCAGACCTCCAGCCCTCCCTCTGGTGGGAACATTTTATAATATCATTTCAGGCACAAGTGTGCAATTCCCATCAGGCTGCTCAGTACTTCACTCCCTTCCTTGCGCGCGCAATCCTTGGGACAAACGCGCACTTGACTGCAGCCTCAATCTGCTCGCGCCTGTGCATTTTCCCGTCAGAAAACCAGCCAAGCGCGCCCTGCTTCCTGCCTATTTTCTCAACGCCGGCAAACTCGGACATCACTTTTGACAAATCGCTTCCCCGCTCGCGTATTTTCCTGGCAATCCAGTCAGGCACCACAAATCCCATGCCTGTCCCGTAAGTCTCCTCTTTTCCGTCATAAACGCAGCAAATCGTGATGTCTATGTGTGCGCCTCCAAGCGTGAACAGGCCTGACTCAATGCCAAGCGAGTAGCCGCATTCTCCCTTTGCTCTTTTCCAGGCAGCATGCGCGCGGTTTTTCGCGCCAGTGAATGTCTCATTGTTGAATGGGTGGTGGCTCACGCGCGAGTCCTCCTTGTGCCCGGCAAGGGAAAACTTTTTCCCAAAAACAACCGCAAGCGCGCGAGAAGTGCCAGAAAGCTTGGTGGGGTTGTCCGTGCCTGCCTGTATTGCAAGGGGCTTTTTCAGCCTGCCCTCCAAATCCACTTTCCCCTCGTAAATGTCGATGCACGAAATCTTCTGCAAATTCTCCCCGTAAACAAGCGGTATGCACACTATCTTAAGATGAGGCAAGCCATGCTTTTTCCTCAGCTTGTTTATCCTGTGCGCAGCCCCGGCAGTTTCCTCGCTCACCACTATCGCATCTGCCACAATTCTGTCTGCAATTTCAGTGTCAGAATCAATTTTCCCTATGCTGCATTTCTTGAGCAGCCCATTTCTCGCAAGCGCTTTCTTTAGCATGCGCAGCCGTTTCCCATACGGGAATGACGGGTAAATCTTGTGCTTCTTCACGTATTCATCAGAAGTAAGCCCTATTGTAATTCTTGAGAATTTCCTGCAGGCTGCAAGCATTGCAGCATGCCCCTTGTGCACATAAGTCAACGTGCCCCCCATTATTCCATGCGCCATGCAATCATCCAGCTCGTTTTACCAAGTATACTTCACTCCGAAAAGCTCATACGCATAGCTTACCATGAAAACAAATCCCAGGAAAAGCGGATAGATCCAAAGAAGGCAAAGCAGGGGCAGCACGTGCTTGAGCTGGAAATGCTCTCCGACCATCTCGAAGCTCTTGACCAGGAAATATCCCCAAATGCAGATTGCGAAAACCCAGAGTATCCAGCCGGAATTCAGCATGAAAAACCCATTGCCCACGCTTATTGCGGTAAGTGTCATCCCTGCTGAGAAATCATAGGTGAAAGGCAGCAGCCAGGAAAGCGCGTTTTTCGCAGTGAAAAGAATAGTCCAGGCCATGAAAAGCGCGGCAACGAGTCCGCTTCCCAGCATGGTGGGCAGCACGAAAAAGCCCAAGTCGCCGTATTTCTTGTTGAAGAAAAGCTCACTGTACCGGATTATGTTCGCCGCCCCTCCACGGTACCAGCGCAGCCTCTGCTTGTAAAGCTGCTTCAGATTGTCCGGCACTTCTGTTTTCACTATTGTCTGGTGGCACGCGGATATCCTGTAGCCGTGCTTTTGAAGCCTAAGCGCAATCTCCAAGTCTTCGCACAAGTTCTTCTCGTCATAGCCCCCAAGCTTCTGCAGTATGTCCTTCCTGTAAAGCGCAGTCGGGCCTGGCGTGACATACAAGCCATTCACCGTAGCTATCGTTTTGAAGAAAAATCCGAATGACACCCAGTACTCCAGCTCCTGTATCCTCTGCAGCAGGTTCCTGGGATTGTTCACGCAGATGAAAACTACAACCGAGGCGACATTCTCCCCTTCGGCAAAATGCTTCACTGCCTGCTTCAGCGTATTTTTTGCAAGGTAGGTGTCAGAGTCCACGCACGCAACTATCTCCCCCTTTGCCTTTTCAATCCCATAATTGAGCGCAGCAGCCTTGCCTCCGTTTTTCACCTGCCTGTGAAGTTCAATCCCCTCCACTTTCTGCAAAAGCTCGTATGAGCCGTCGGTAGAACCATCATCTATCACCAGTATGTCCAGCTTTCCAGGGTAAACGCTTCCCTTGCAGGTCCTTATGCACTCAAAAATAGTGTGCCTGGTGTTGAATGAAGGGATAAGCACGGTTATGTGCGGATATTTCCCAGTGTCGGCAAAATGTTCCTCCCCCTCCTTCTCGTTCCAAAGCATGAAATAAGTGCAGAAAATGAATATCGAGGCTATTGCATAGAGCATGAACACTATCTGGTAGGATATTGTGAGGAAAATGAAAATTATCGCGGCAATGCCGATGAGCCCGAAAACCGCCAAGTCCTTCCTTTCCTGGAGCTTGAGCGTGGAGCGGGCGTATTCGTTGGGTGCTGCCAATCACTCACCAAGCCTCACTTGCCCCTCTGCGCAGTTACGGAGGGAAGGATCGCACGGATCTCGTCCTCGCTGTGCAGGCCAGAAAGCACATTTCCCTCGTTCACTACGATGGATGGAGCGCTGGTGGCATTGTGCCCGCGCGCAAGCATGTTGACAAACTCATAATCCGTGTCAATGGGAAAAGCGAACACGCGCACATTGGAGTTCCCCTTCACCACGCTGTCCAGCACCGCGCCCTGCGCCTGGCATTCAGGGCAGTCCTGCCGCGTCTTGTAAAAGAACAGGATGGTCGTATACGGGCCGGTGCCGCAGTATTTGGCCGCTGTCTGCACATTCACGTAAAGCGCGGCGTTTGCCAGGTAATACTGCTCCTTTATCCTCTCATAATCAGCATTCACGACATTGGACTGCTCAAAGTAGCGTATCTTCTCGGACAGCTCGTACGCGCGGGTTGCCCTTGCCTTTGCAGTGCTTGAGGCATAGCTGCAAACCGCCTGCGTATCATTGCCCATGAGCTGGGTGTAGGCATAAACCAGCCTTTCGGATTCCGAGTCAAACAGCATGGAATCAATCCCGCGCTGCAGGTCGGTCGCCCTCATCAGGTCAAGCTGGTTTATGAAAAAGAACGCGAGCAGCACGATTGCCGCGGTAAGGAAAAATGCCTTCATGTAAACGTTTGCCATCAGTATCCCTCTCAGACCGCAGATGCGCCTTCAAGACAGGCTTCCGCTCTTGTTCTCTTCCCACATCTTGCGTATGAGCGAGCGGAGCTCGTCGCGCTTCTGCTCGAACGCAGCCTCGTCTTCCTGCGAAATCTTTATCCTCTCTACAAGCGAGTTCTGCGTGCTGTCAGTTGGCTTGCCCGCGCTTGGCGCGCCCTTTTGGTTTGGCGCCACTTCCATCTTAAGTATTTCAGACTCCTTGGTAAGCATATTCACTTTCTCCTCTAGCATCACCTGCTCGTGCCTCAGCTCGCGCAGAAGGAATGAAATCTTATCTATTTCGTCCTTGGAAAATTTGCCCTCGGTCAGCGCC
>JAPLWY010000074.1:0-8761 GCA_026396355.1 Microcaldota archaeon | reverse complement strand
AAAGCTGGGACGAGAGCTTGGCTGAAATTTCCTTTTGCCTGCTTGCCAGCTCCTCGTTTGCCCTGCTCATCTCCTCTGCGATGTCAACATATTCATTTTTCATGGACTCCGGGCTGCCCATCCCAGTTCCTGCGCGCGAGAGTACGTCCTCAATCCTCGCGGACTGCTTCTTGATTAATGAAATTGAATCTTCCAATCTTTCCTTTGTGGCTGCCTTCTGTTTCTTCGCCTCATCCGCCATCTTGCGAAAGTTAGCCAGCTTCTTTTTCGCAGCTGCAAGCGAGCCGCCCGAGTCCGAAACAGTGTCCACTCTCCCGGAAAGGTCCGAGATTTTCTGGTCCATTGCCTGCACTTCCTCAGTCACAGCCTCTATTGCGCCCAGAATCTCGTCCTTGAGCGATTTTACAGACTCCAGCTCCTCCTTGACATCCGTCAGGACTTGCGCAGCGTTTCCACGCTCCACCTGCGCGCGCATCTCCTCGATTTTCTTCTCAAACTCGCCAAAATTGGCATCTGCCTCGTTTGATTGGGACGTCAAAGTATCCTCAAACCTCTTCAGGACTGCAAACTCATTCTTAAGCTCGTTGAACGCTGCAACTTTCTTGCCGCTGGTTTTCGAATCGATCCCTTCGCTTGCGGCAAGCGCCCTTTTCTGCAGATTCTCGAGCTTTTCAGAAGCAGCCTGGGATGTCTGCGCCATTTCCTCTTGCAGCTCCAAAATCTCAGCTTTCAGCTTTTTGGTGTCGGCAGAAGTCAGCTGAGCGCCGCCCATTGCCGAGACTTCCTGCTGCATTGCTGCAAGCGCCTTTCCCTCGTCTTGCACCTTTGAGAGCAGCCGGTCAATTTCAGCCCCGGTGGTGCTTGCCTTTGCCTGCAGCTTCTCGCTTTTCTGCGCCACGTACTGCTTGGTCGGCTCGTGCCAGACCAGGTATATTTTCGTGAGCTTGTACTCTATGCTGACTAGCTTTTCCTCCTCTAAAACGTGCGCCCAGTCCTCCACGGTCTTGTTCGGGATCTTAAGCTCGGACGCGGCAGTGCCAATCTCGATTTTTCCCCTCTCCTTTACAAGGCGTATGAGTTGGTCCACTCCGGTTGAAATAAGAAAGTCATCAAGCGCCATAAGTTCTGCTGCAAATCCAATCCTTATAAAGATTTGTGCCGAAGCCTATTCGTCAAAAAAGCATTTCGCCACTTCGGGCTGCAGAACGGGATTTTGATGGCTGGAACCGATTTCGACATGATACTGAAAAAGGAAGCAAAATCATCGCTGCAGGTTTTCAAGGACCAGTCTCTCCTTCGGCGGAAATTCGGAGACATCGCAGTCAAGCTTTACAATGCGATCGACAGCGGCAAGACTGCATCGCAAATCATTTCAGATCTTGGGGTGGATGAGGAAAAGTTCGTGGAAATTCTCGAATTCATGAACAACAATGCCATGGTAAGCATTTCACCTTCCGATGATTATTCTCCGCAGGGCATTTCAGCCAAGCCCATTCGCGGCCAGGAAGAAGCAAAGGAAGAAAGCAGCAAGCAGGAAGAGCCCCCGCAAAGCGAGGACGGGAACAAGGGCGAAGAGGAAGGCTCCGACAAAGGCGAAGCAGAAAGGGAAGGCGTTCCGCCAGAAGAAAGCGAGGGCGAAACAGAAAAAGATGAAAGCGAATCCGGCGGAAGCGAGGCTGATGGCGGCGAAACGCGCTCAGACGCAGGCGCCGGCGGAACGAAAAGGCAGCCGCCCGGGGGGGTCTCACAGTTGACGAGTCATTGCTTTCCCCGCTTGAAAAAATACTGTTTGACCAGTACGGCGAGGTGGGCGTGCGCGTCTACAACCTGATAGACGGCGAGAAAACCGCCGAGGAAATACTGCGCGAAACCGGCATGTCCGAGGCAAAGCTGGTCGAAATACTCGAGTTCATGGACGAGCGCGGGATAATCAAGCTTGAAAAGCCGGCAGGTTCTCCCTCTTCGCCCCCTCCAAAAGATTCTGATGACACTCCAAGCGAGCCTGAAGAGGGCAAGGGCGAGGAAGAGGAGGCTGCGGCGCGCGAGCCCAGGTTCACGCCAATGCATAGTGATGGTGGATGTTCCAAAAATGGAAAATCTCACCCTGCTCCAGCGCGCGGTGCTGTTCACCGACATTTCAACAAAATTCGACAAGCGGACATCCGAGCTCATGCGCATGATTGACGGGAAGCGCGATTTCATCGGGCTTTCGCTTGCAACCGGGATGGCGCTCCACGAAATAGACGCGGTGATGGCATACTTCGGGAAAAAGGGGTTTGTGAGCTTCCGGCAGCTTGAGCGGCAGGAGATAAAGAAGAATTACGGCGAGGACGGGTTTGCAATCTACAAGCGGTACGGCAGGGAAGGGCTTCTCCTTTATGAAATGATTGGCAAGGAGGCCTCGCTCAAGGACATAATACTCAAAAGCAAGATAGACCCCGAACGCACAATAGACATATTCATGTTCATCCACAAGGTCCTGGGGCTGGATGTCCCGCTTGACAGGGATGCGATCTACCGGCAGATAGGGATGAAAAAATAGCGATCTATTTTTTAGAGGTCAGTTCCTCACTCGCACAAGCGCCATCCTCTCGACCGCGAGCTCTCCTTTGCTGTAATGCCCGACTTTCCTGCCCCACTCGGAAACTGTCATTTTTTTTGCAGAGGTCAAAAGAAGAAGCTTCCTGAGCCTTGCAATTGGCACACTCTTTTCGCACGCAAGCACAAAATCCTTCTGTGTTTTTGCGCCGGCAGCCTCAACTGCAGATGAGAAATTGGTCTGGTTTGAAAGGAAAAGGAGCGCCTCGTTTGAAAGCCTGCCTGAAAGATTCCTCTTGCCTGCAAACGCGTGCCTTGCAAAGTGGAATGCGAACCTAAGCTCCGCCCCAGTAATCCCTGCTGCCATTTCAGGCGAGAGAAGCAGGCACGGGCAGGAAAGCTTCCCTGCGGTGCTGATCAAAACCTCCAGGCTTTTGGCGCCTGAGGCGCAGCGAAGCACTTGCATGCCTCTCTGGGGCGACCGAACATTTAAAAAAGCAACCTAGGATAAAGAGCCACAATCCGCATTTTGCGTTTATGGAGGAGTTTTAATGGAGAATTATCACGGTGCGTCAGGCTCGGTCACTAAAGGGACAGGCGGCAGGCGCGGAAAGGCATCAGACAAGAAGCTGCGCTTCGTAGGCGGCACATTCACCGCCACCAAGGTCGGAGTGAAGGAGAAAAAGGAAATCCGCTCAGCGCGCGGAAATGCAATCAAAATCAAGCTCAAATCCGCAAAATTCGTCAACGTGCTTACCCCGAGCGGGATAAAGCGCGCTGTAATGCGCACTGTCCTTGAAACCCTGAACAACCGCCACTACGCAAGGCAGAACATCCTGACCAAAGGCGCCATAGTCGACACCGAGCTTGGCAAGGTGAAGATTACGAACCGCGTGGGGCAGGACGGCTTAGTGAACGGGCGGCTACTCTAAGCCCGTTCGCGATAGGTCGTGCGGCAGCACGAGCGTGTGGTGAATGGCAGGCTGCTCTGAATAGCAGTCCGTTCTAATTTTTCTTTACAAATCCAGATAGTCGCACTGCCCTTTTTCACCGTGCGCTGCTAGCCGTTTTTTTAATTCTTGCTTCCCAGCATCTTCCATGGTGGTTCGGCAAAATTCAGACAAGGTGATAGTGCTTGAGGACACTGTGACTTTTCCTTCTGCCATGATTTTCGGCATCGCGCTTGCGCTCATAGCAATACTGATGTTCGTGTCCTTCCCGCTCTTTTCCGAGCCTCCGTTCTCCTACTGGTGTTCCACGCTTTTCATATTCTGAGACGCGTTCTTCATATTTTCGGCGAGAAAGGTGATGATCACGCTTGACAAGGAAGCCAACACAATGGTGGTGAGCAAGTTTTCAATAATCGGCAAAAGGACAAGTTCGCTTTCGCTTGACTCGATAAGCGCAGTGGCGCTTGGCAAGGAAGGGCAGATGCACCTCCTCCACATACCGGTTTTCAAGTTCTTCTTCAAGGACAGCCGGACCTTCACCTACGACTATCTTGTGGATGAATTATTCGAGGCCTCGGTAATCGCCACTTTCATCGGCGTGCCACTTGTTCCGGACGAGACGGATATCAGGCAATTGCTAGCAACAAAGACGGGATGATTATCAATCCCATCACATGCGTTCTTCTCACTCCCAAAAGCGGAGGCAGCAATCCAACTGCAGTGGCGGTTGCAAATACCAATAATCCTGCTGCGCCCGAAACAATTCCCACAACACATACCAGATAGGCAAGTACTGAGAGCCCGATTTCATTGCTGTTCAGCAGGGCGAGCCTGTTCGCGTGCCTTGAGAATGCGATAAGGGCAACTGCGCTTATCCCGACTGAAAGCAAGAGCGTTCCCAGAAGCAAGGGCAGATTCTGCGAAGTTACGGTGTAGAGCGAATTCACTATTGCAAGCGAGCCTTCCCGCGCCTTGCCGATTGACAGCAGGGCGGAGAACGCGAACACCGCATGCGACGCGGAAATCGACGCCACCAGCGCAAGGAATTTCCTCGGATCTTCAAGGGGCATCATGACGGAGGCGAAAATTGCGATTTGCGCCGGCGCAGCGAAGCCCGGGAGCAAGTCAGATACCATTCCCAAACATACTCCGCACGCCACCTGCGGGGCAAAGTCGAATTTTATCTTTTCCTCCTTCTGTTCCGGCAGCTTTCTTGGGGAAGTGAATGACAAAAGTATTCCGCTTCCTGCAAACAATCCTGAAAATGCAGGGAAGAGCGGATCCTGTATCCCTCCTCTCAGCGTGGCCATTCCCAACGCTCCGGCGAGCAGGAATACAAAAGTGGCAATTGCAATTTTCCTCCCGGTTCTTTCGCTTGCAAGAAGGAAAAGCGAGGCAATCACAAGGATTGGCGCGATGAATGGCTCAATCAAGGAATAGGCTGCCGGAAGAATGGCGAGCGAAACCGGCAGCAGCAGCACTGCAGCGCCTGAGGAAAGAAGCACTGCCATTGCGCAAATCGTGATCGCCTCCCGCCCACGCCCGGCAAGCGCCAAGCGGTGCCCGGGCAATACTGACGCCACCACGGTGTCATCAGGTATGGAGAAGAAAATGGAAGGGAAAAACTGGAAAACAAGGTGCGCGCCAATCACAGCCACAATCACAAAGGCGATAATCTGCGGATCAAGGGGCATTCCTGCCAATACTGCCGCCACAGTGTTGGAGTGTATGCCTGGCATCAACCCTGAAAAAATCCCAAGCAAGATTCCGGCTGCGACTGCAAGCGCGGCAAGCATCACTCCACATCCGCCTGCTCGGCCTCAAAATACCGCTGCCCCATGTATTCCTTCACCCGCCCTAAAATGCTCGCCTCTGCGCCATTCCTCACCAGATTTGCCGAGGGGGAGCTTTTCTTCTTCACGCTTATGCACAGCGCTCCCTCGCAAAGCGAGAATTTGTCAGCAGTGACATTCGCCACCGTGCCCCTCAACAGGAGAAGGGAATTCTGCGGGGCGATTAGCGCCTGCGCAACCGTTGCCTTTGCCGGGGTTTCGGACAGGAAAAGAAGGAGAGCTATTCCTATGACTGCAAATATGGTGGCAGAGATTGCGATTCCGCGCTCGTCTATCTCCATGATATAAACAGTTAAAAATCAGAGGATTATAATCCTTTCATGTCCCTCCTGGTGAAAAATGCAATGCTGCCTTCCGGCAAAAGGTCAGACATACTGCTGAACGGATGCAAAATAGAGAAAATTGCCCCATCGATAAGTGCGCGCGCCGAGGAAAAAATCGACGCATCCTCAAAAATCGCGCTTCCCGGCTTTGTAAATACCCACTCCCACTCTGCAATGGCGCTCTTGCGCGGGGTCGCCGAGGACAAAAAGCTCCACGACTGGCTTTCCACAGTCCTGAAATACGAGGCAAAAATGGATGCTGCAAGCGTGCGCGCAGGCTCTTCCCTTGCCTGCCTTGAAATGCTCCAGTCCGGCACCACCTGCTTCAATGACATGTATTTCCACATGGATGAGGTGGCAGGCGCGGTTAGCGACAGCGGAATGCGCGCTGTCCTGGGGTACGGCATGGTGGACATGGATGACGAGAAAAAGCGGAAAAGCGAGCTTGCAATCTCGGAAAAATTCATCCGCGGCTGGAACGGCAAGTCTCAGGGAAGGATAACCTGCGCGGTTGCGCCGCACTCGCTTTACATCTGCTCGCGCGAGCTTTTGCTGGCAAGCAAGGAGCAGTCTGAAAAGCACGCCCTCCCGCTTCATATCCACCTCTCAGAAACCAGGAAAGAGGTATTCGACTGCCTTGGGAAGCACAAGCAGCGGCCGGCAAATTACTTCGACTCTCTTGGCATGCTCTCAAGCCGCACAGTTGCCGCGCATTGCGTCTGGCTCACAAAAGAGGAGGTGCGCCTGCTCGCAAAGCGCGGCGTCTCGGCGTCGCTCTGCCCTGCTTCCAACATGAAGCTTGCCGGCGGAAGCGTGGCGCCCCTTCCTGAAATGCAGGAATTCAAGATGAACATTTCTCTTGGGACTGACGGCGCGGCAAGCAGCAATTCACTCTCAATGTTCGAGTCGATGAAGCTTTGCTCGCTTCTGGTGAAAAATTCCCGCTGGGATGCCGCTGCCGCGCGCGAAGATGACATTCTCCGGGCTGCCACGCTCGGCGGCGCAAAAGCGCTCGGCCTTCCCGCCGGGGAGCTTTCCGAGGGAAAGCTTGCAGACATCATACTTGTTGATGCAAAAGCCGCAAACCTTGCGCCCCTGCGAAGCATTGCGGCAAGCGCAGTTTATTCCGCGCACGCAGGCAACGTGGCTGACAGCATAATAAACGGAAAAATAGCGATGCGCGAGCGCGTGCCAACAATGCTTGACTTGGAAAAAACAGTCGAGAGCGCGCAAAAGGAGGCAGAGCGGCTTTCCGACCGCGTGGCGCAGTAGTTTCAAATCATTGCAGGGCGCCCACCTCGAATCGTTTGCCAAGCAGCCGGTTCGGACAACTTGAAATTCCAAAAATTGGCAAGATAGATCAGATTCGATCCGGAGTTTTGGTGAAGCGGCTGTGCGAGTATCACATTTATTTACTTTCAGACTTACTGTTTGTCATGGGTTATTTGGAAAGTGTTCTTCTTGGATTTTCCTTTGCGGCACTCCCTGGCCCGATTTTCTTTGAATTGGTGCGAAGGACGCTCACCAAAGGATTTTGGTCTGGCGCACTCGTATCTGTCGGGGAATTTCTTGCAAATCTTTCAATTCTCCTGCTGACTTTTTTTGGTTTAAGCGCCTTTTTGTCATCGCCCACGGTAAAAATGCTGCTTTTTCTCTTTGGGGGAGCAGTCCTGGTTTGGGTAGGATGCAAAGCTTTCAGGATAAAAAATGAAGACTTGTCTCCCGATTCCAGGAAAGAGGTCTCAAAAAGCAATTCTTTCTTCGTTGGTTTTATATTGGGGATATCAAGCCCATTGGCAATTGCCGTATGGATTACGGTTGGCGGCGCATATATTGCGCAATTCAGTTCCCAGTCCATTGCTCTCATAAACATATTTCTTTGCGCTTTGGGCGTCATGCTGTTTTTCTTTGTCTTGACTTCAATAATCCATGTCTCTAAGCACAGGATTTCTGAAAAATATGTGATTCTCTCTTCAAAAGTATTTGGCACGATTCTGGTTTTATACGGTATTTATTTCTGGTATTTGCTATCGGGCCTTCTTCGTGCGGGATGAGATACCGAGATAATCGCAGTTTCGACAAACAATTGAACAAAACAACAGGCATGCCGGGCGCCCGCTTCTGGCGACTCGAAAGTTCAAAAATTGGCAAGGGATGGCATTAGGGCGCGGCTCTTCTCATTCTCGCATTCGAATGAGGCACCCCTGCCCCGAACTTTCCCACCACTCTTGCTGCAAGGTGCGCCCCTATTTTTGCTGATGAGAGCGGAGAATAGCCGCGCGAAATCCCGTAAAGCGCGCCTGCTGCGTAAGCATCCCCAGCGCCGGTCGTGTCCATCACTTTTGCAGGAAGCGCCTCTATTGCATGCGCTTTCCCGTGCAAAAACAACAGAGAGCCGCGCTTGCCTTTTTTCAGGTAAATCGGTATTTTTGGCTTGAGCTTGGCGAGTTTCCCCTCCGCGCCAGCCCCTAAAAGAGCCTCAGCCTCCTCCTCGTTCAGGAAAAGCACATCGGCGTATTTTTCCACAAGTCCCAGGAAATTTCCCCTGTTTTTCTTCACCATGGGCGGGCTTTCAAGAGAAATCGCAATCCGTTTTTTCGCCTTCCTGAACTCTTCCATGTACTTGGCGGCAAGCGCGGCAACTGGCGTTTTTCCCGCCGAAGTTATCGAGGCGACATAAAGCATGCGCGACTGCTTCGCAGCATTCTTGTCATGCAGGCTGCACTTTGTCGAAACCCCCAAATCCGCGCAGAAAGTGCGCTGCCCGCCAGGCGATACAAGCGCAAGTATTTTCCCGGTCGCTCCTTTTTTTTCCTGCAAAAAGCCATACACCCCGCAATTCCGCAGGTTTTCCGCGAAAAGCGCGCCCGCCTTGTCGCTGCCCACTGCGCCCACAAAACCGCACGAGCCTGAAAGCGCGGCAAACCCCTCGCACACATTGCGCGCATTGTCGCCTGGATAAGCGTAAGTTATCCTTTTCCCAAGCGCCTGCTCTATCCTTGCAAGCTCCTGCGAGCTGAAAAAATTGGTGGCGCCCTCATTCAGCCCGAACTTTGCAATCGCCTTGCCATCCACCTTGGCAAAAAGGTCAATCACC
>JAPLWY010000106.1 GCA_026396355.1 Microcaldota archaeon | reverse complement strand
CTCTTCAGGAAAATAATCGAGAAGGAAAGGGGCGGCGGCTTTTTGGGCAGGGATGTGCAGATAGTCCCCCACTTAACAGACGAGATAAAAGCCTGGGTGCGCTCGGTGGGGCAGGAACAGGACTCAGACGTCGTCATTGTGGAAGTCGGCGGAACGGTGGGCGACCTGGAAAACGGCTATTTCCTCGAGGCAATGAGGCAGTTTGCCAACGAGGAGAAAGTGCTCTTCATACAGCTCACATTCGTTTCGTCCCTCTCGGAAGGCGAGCAGAAGACCAAGCCGACCCAGCACGCCAACAAGCTCATACTTTCCATGGGCATAAAGCCCGTCTGCAGGGAGGACGAGCCCCTCACAAAAGAGTCACGGGAAAAAATCTCAATGTTCTGCAACGTTCCCCCCACCTCAGTGATAGATGATCCGCTTGTGAATACTCTTTACGAGCTTCCCCAGGTTCTGGAAAAGCAGAACCTGAGCGAGCTTGTGCTCTCCGAGCTTGGAATTGAGCGGGACAATGACGATATGAAGAACTGGAAAGCCATTGTGGAAAAAATCCGCTCCCCGAAAAAAAGGATAACTGTTGCGATAACAGGCAAGTATACCGCGGTAAAGGACGCCTATGTGAGTATAAAGGAGGCTCTTGTCCACGCAGGCGCAGCGCACTCGACCGCGGTCGAGGTGAAGTGGGTGGAAACCTCGGACATCGAGGCAGGCAAGGCGACTGCAAAAGAGCTTTTGGCAGGCTGCGACGGAATCATAGTGCCTGGCGGCTTTGGCAGCCGAGGCACTGAAGGCAAAATCGAGTGCATAAAGCACGCGCGCGAAACCAAGCTTCCCTTCCTCGGGCTCTGCTATGGCATGCAGATGGCAGTTGTGGAATGGGCGCGCAGCAAATGCGGAATGCCGGGTGCAAACTCCACCGAGATAGACGCAAACACGAAATATCCTGTCATAGATTTTCTTCCAGAGCAGCGTGGCATAAAGGACAAGGGCGCAACAATGAGGCTGGGCGCCTGGGAGTGCAAGCTCAAGCGCGGCACAAAATCATTCGATGCTTATGGCACTGAGAAGATCTCGGAGCGCCACAGGCACCGATATGAGGTGAACAATGATTTTGTTTCCAATCTGTCCGAGTCAGGCCTGATAATTTCCGGCACCTCGCCTGATGGCAACATAGTCGAGATGATCGAGTGGCCAGAAGGGTTTGGAATAGGAACGCAGGCCCACCCGGAGCTCAAAAGCAGGCTGGAAGTCCCGGCGCCGCTTTTTGTAGCATTTGTGGAAGCGTGCCTCTCAAAAAAGAAGTAATCGCTGTGCCTTAATTTTTCTTCCGCTCAATTATTGGTCCAATTCAGCGCAAACGGCGCTCGCACCAGCCTTATTGTGCCGTTCCCGCTCTCAGCTTCCAAAAGGATGCGCTTCTCGGCGTCAATATGCATTGTCATCAGCAAGCCGCCAAGCGACCCATCCCCAATCTACCGAGATCCCGCCACCTTTCGAAACCACCGCCACTGTCCAGCTGAAATTCTCGGAAACCGACAGCATCCAGGGCGCAAAAAGAATTATTGTCTTATTCCCATAACCTGACTTGTCCCTGTTCGTTTCGCCCAGCAGCGAGCCATCAGGCATGATGCAAAGGGTCTGCGTGCCCTTCCCACCAGAAACCTCATCAATCGCCATGCCGCTGCACCCCTGGCCCCTACCAACACTATATTCCAAAACCTCTGCTCCGTCCGCAAGCGAGGACGCATAAGCATATTTTTCGCTAGGCTGGAGCGCAAGCACTGCATTTGGCTGCAGGCTGCCTTCGGAAAAACTGGTGCTTATTGTGATTGGCGGAAGGGTAAAAAACACGAACATGACGAAAAACACGTAAATTGCCGCAGAAAAAACAAGCATTGCGGTGCCGGAACGCCCCAATATCGGCATCTCGGGGAATTTCATATAAATCCCGTTTGCCCCTTTGCCTATCGCATCCGCTGCCTTTGAGAATGTCGAGAAAATTCCCACTGCCGCCTCTGCCGCGCTTTTAGCTGCGGCTGGCAGCTCGCGTTTATTCTTTCTTTCGCTTTTCCTCATCCAATCGCCATTTCCTTTTTTCATTCTTGGCAAGCGTGCCCCACTCAGCCTCTGTTGCCGAGCGCCACATGAGATAAACCAGGATTGCAAGTGCAATGCACGCTCCTACGATTATCAGAATATCTTCCATGCGCCAGAAAAGAACATCAAAGGATTAAATACCCTTCCCGAGAACGCTTTTCCATGCGTTTTTCAGCCTCTGCGCCCTGCAAGGCGATTCTTTTCGGGGAGCACTATGTGGTCTATGGCGCCCCGGCGCTTGCAATTCCTATTGAGCCGAGGAACAGCGTGCGCTTCTCAAGCTTTGGCGGAAACGGGATTGCGCTTAACTCTTCAATAGGCAAAGGGCTGATTTTGCCTGATGGGGGCTTTTCAGGCTGCCGCCAGCTCAAGGTTTTTTCCGCGGTCGCAACAGATGCCTGCCGCCTCGCAAAAAAGCCATTGCCAATCTGCCAGGCGAAATTCCTCCCAAGCTGGGAGGTGAAGGGCGTGGGCGTCAGCGCGTCTCTTTGCTCTGCTTTTGCAGCAGGCTTGCTAAAAGCATCAGGCTCTCCCCAAAACTCGCAAAAAATATTCCTTGCAGCGCAATCAGGCGACCAGGTTGCGCACGGAGGGCGGGCGTCCGGCATTGATGCAAAAACCGTTTCAGTTGGAAAGCCCCTTGCTTTCAGGCGGTTTTTCTCTCCAGATAAGCTCGGGTCCAAAACCTCCAAGTTCTCATTGCCTGCAAAGACCAGCCTGCTCCTCATAGACACCTTCAATGGGAAAAAGGACAGCACAAGCGACATGCTTGAAAAATTCGCCAGCTCGTTCGGAATTTACTGCCGCCCCCAAGATACGCCTGAAAAATCAAGGCAAAAAGTCCAGGAGGAATTTTCCCCGATCTGGAATGCGCTTGGCAAGGCAAAGACAGCGCGCTCTCTCGGGGAACTGATGAATGAAAACCACTCGCTTCTACGCGCGCGCAAAGTCTCTGGCGACAGCATTGAAAAAGCGGTTTCATCCGCGCTCACATCTGGGGCATACGGGGCAAAGCTCACCGGCGGGGGAGGGGAAGGCGGGGCAGTGCTTGCGCTTTTCGATTCTTCTTCCCTCCCGCGCGCAGGCAGGGCGATTTCGGATTCAACAGGCTTTTCCTGCCTTCCGATAAAAATGGCAAGAGAGGGCGCGCGCATCGACTGAGCTCTCCAAGTATCTTCGCCTGCATAGGAAGCATTATAACCACATTCCGACAGAATAAAACATCGGTTTTTAGACTGCAGGATTTCCAAGGCAAATTTCCACAGGCTAACATACTCCATCGATGGTGCTCGAATGCAAAAGCAAAAACATCAAGTCTCCGGGGCATTCCTCCCGGGCTCGCTCAATTTCTACCCTCCCCAGATCAGTCTGCCTCCAGGCTATGTACCAAAAGAATTCCGGGGCAAATCCCCTGGCGCAGAGCGGGCAATCCAGATGATAAAGTCGAACCTGGCAATAAATCCAGGGCACCTGACTCCCAAAATGGAAAGGGGGAACGAAAAATTTGAAAGGTATCTTGATTGCCACGACCCGCAGACACTTTGCAAGAACATCCTACGCGACTTGGGCCTGGATAATTCTAACTTCAGTTTTGAATCGCTGCTATCAACTCCTATCATTGCAAAGAACTGGTCCAAATGCGAGGACAAGGCCGCACTGCGCTATGCGATGGTCATGCAAACCTTCCAGATACTTGCGCTATCATATCCCCCGGAGTCGCGCCGCAAAAGCGGGAATCCATCAGTTGCGCACCCGCTGCGCGCCGGTGCCTTCGCAGCTGCAATCGGGGCTCCGATAGAGCTGGTCATCGCCACTCTCCTGCATGACGTGATGGAAGACACGATGGATGCAAACATGCCCAGCGTGGCTTTCCGAACATTTTCCATGGCGAAAGGGCACAGCATGCCCCAGATTGTTGAAATGCGCGATCCAAAGGAAATCTACTGGCACATCTATGAAAGTTATCCTGATTACAGGAAAGACGATCTGTCTTCCAGGGACATAGGCAAAAACATTGCAGACGGGGCCTGGAACCTCACCCGTCCTGCCCTCTGGCCTGGCGAAACCAAGAACAGGGCATACCAGCGCTATCTCAACCAGGTCTACTCCAACATAATATCATCCTTTGCCAAGGGGTGCGACGCCAAGGTCAACCTGCTTGAGCTTTCGACAATAACGAACGAATCAGAGCGGATGAAAATGACGAACCGCACGCTTCTCAAGGCGCTCTGGCAACTCCCGAGATGGAAAAAAATATCCTGGGTCATGTTTGAGCTCCTGCTTTCCGACATCTCAAAATTCGCTGCCGGGGGGCGCATAGAGCGGCTGGCAAAAATGCAGCGGGCGATCCCGCCAAACGAAATTGCTTTGTTCAAGAAAGGCTTCAATTTTGCCGGCGATCTCAATTTCGGAAAAGAGCTGACCAAGAACATCTCCAATTCCCGTTCGCCAGTAATAGATGTATATTATGACAACAAACAGTCCTCCAATGGCCGGCCGCTGGTCAATTTCAGCGTCGAATTTCCGTTTGTCGATAATGTGCCTGATGCAATGCAGCTGCTCAAGTCGGTTTTCGGGAGCCAAATCCTGGGCAATCCAAAAAGGGTGCTCAGCAAACTTCCTTACCGGTTCTGGAACGCTGTGATTATGAACATGGATTCCAAAGACGGATTGCCGGCCGAATCCAAGTTCTACGAGCTGCGCGATGCATACGGCGCCTATCTCCTGGAAAACAACATCATCCAAGTCGAGGGCGGCTTCAACCGCGAATCAATGGCAAAGCACGCGGAAGACCGCTACAATAGGCTAAAGGCAAACCCAGGCGCATAAGTCAATCAGCCAAGAAGCTCAAGATATTCCTCTTCCACAAAATGCAATTTTCCCGGCACAATGAGGACTGCTGGTCCGCAGCCTTTCATCTTGAATTCCGGAAGCTCGCCAAGCGCGCGGTATTTTCTCACAGGCGTCTCCCAGCCAATTCCTGCCAGCAGCACCAATTTGGTTTGCGGCAAAAGCAGTTTTTTCCCGCCAGTTTCCTCCATCCCCACCAGGGTTTCTGCCGCGATTTTCGGGCTCATAGGCCCAAGCTTCTCGTCTATGTCAAGCAAAAGCAAGGTGTGCAGTCCGCGCGCAAGATTCTCGCCAATCACCTCATACGCAGCCATTGGTCTGTAGTTCTCGCGCCAGTAGGCAAGCGTGACAATTTTCCCGAATTTGTAAGCCTGCAAGCCCGACTCACCAATTGCGGCTGAGAGTATCGAGGCAGCGTGCACAATTCCCGTGGCTATCCCTTTCCTTTTGGCTGAAATGAGAAGCGAAACATGAGTAGTGGCAATCATGGGGTCGCCTGCAACCACAAGCGA
Organism: Microcaldota archaeon; assembly: GCA_026396355.1. GTDB lineage: Archaea > Micrarchaeota > Micrarchaeia > Anstonellales > Anstonellaceae > UBA10161. The sequence goes on along the minus strand of JAPLWY010000106.1, from coordinate 6,013 downwards.
AACATCCTTTCCCTCGCAAGCCTCAAGAAGCCTTTTCTCCCCCTCCACCTGCTCGCGCGAAAGAAGTTCTATCTTTTTTCCGCAGAGCTTTTCCAGCCGCTCAAGAGTGCCTTGCGGCATCAGATTGGTGTAGCTTTCCGCGAACACAGCATCAGAGTGCCTCAGCTGCTCCAGGCCTGAAAGCGAAATTCCTCTCTCGTCAGCTGTGCCTATCCCGACCAGCGCCAAGCTTCCTTTTCCCATACCAATACCATCGGAATCTAGCCCCACAACTTCTTATAAACCATCGCAGCCAAATTTTTCCAATGGCTTCTCTTTGCGCAAAATGCAAAAAAAGCGGCAGGGTCTGGTGCCCGCACAATGCGACACTTGAAATACGCGCGCGATTGTCAGGCAGCCTCAAGCGCGAAATGTCCGGCCCTACCCCACCTGGCATGTTCGTGGGCCACAGCGGCTATCCCAACATTTTTTGGGGGCCAATGATTTCGACTGAAAAAGCAGAGGACGAGCCCTCGAAAATGTATGGCATGTCACTTGAGCAGATAATCTCAAGCCGCGCTTCGCTCGTGCGCGGGATGAAGAAGGGAAATGTAAAGCTTTCCGACCGCATGCTAACTGCCTCGCAAGAGGCTGTGATGAGCATAAAGCCAGTCGAGTCTGAGGCGCGCTTTTCCCGCGCGCCCAAATTCTCCCTCGAGCTTGACGAGGTTGCCCACCCGGTTGGCGCATCTGCACCAATAGACTCCTTCAAGATAACCGAAAACCCGGCAATCCCAAAAAGAGTGGACCAACTTGCCTCGGAAAACGTGCTTTCCAGCGAAGCACTCTCAGAGCTCCTGCTGCACGGATTCGACGTGCATTACCTTTCACGCCTTCTCTCGTCTGGCGTGCTTGGGAAAAAGGAGAACAAGAAAATGGTGCCCACAAAATGGGCAATCACCGCGACTGACGACACTGCGGCAAAAAGGATGATGAATGACGTGCGCGACTTCCGCGAAATCGGGCAGCCAGAAGTATATTCCAACACCTACCTTGACAACCACTTCGAAATACTGCTATTGCCCGGCAGCTGGGAATACGAGCAGTTCGAATCAGCGCTCACTCCGGAGCTTGAAAAACGGAAAGCGGCAAATCTCCCAGCCCACGGGATGCAGTTTTCAGTGGGCGCATGGGAGAACTGGAAAACCGACGGACGAATAAACATGTCAGAAGAATACGAGCCATATTCAGGCAGGAGCGATTATGCAGAAAGGCAGGGCGGGGGCTACTATGCCGCGCGCTTTGCGGTTGCCGAGGCGCTTTACAGGATGAAGCGGCAGGCGCGCGCAGTGGTGTTCAGGGAAATCGGCACAGGCTACACAGTTCCGGTAGGCGTGTGGGAAGTGCGCGAAAACGTCAGGCACGCATTCCTATCCGCACCTGAAAAATTCGACAGCAGGGAACGTGCGCTTTCCCATCTCTCCGAAAAGCTAATCCGGCAATACGCCCGCTCCAGCCGCATACTGGCGCAGAGAAAACTGACTGAATTTTAAACCACGCGCGCGTATGCATCCCATGCCAGAAACAGAGGGCGCAGGCCTGATCGAGGAAGTGGAATCAGTCATACTGCAGGCTGCAGGCAAAGGCACGGTCACCAAGATAAGGATTGCTGTTGGAAAGACAGTCACGGTGCCGCGGACAAAAATAGCCTCTGCCCTCCACAAGCGCTTTCCCTCCTCCAGCATCGAAATACTGGAGACGGAAATAAGCGACTCGATAGTGGTCAAGGACATAGAAATCGAATGATTTGCAGAATTGGTGGCGGAAACTTCCGCAGGGTGTTTTGATGATCGTTGGTGTTGACGAAGCAGGACGGGGCTGCATAGTCGGCCCCATGGTCATCTGCGCTGCCGCAATAAACCCCATGGAAGAGTACAGGCTCAAGGAGCTCGGGGTGAAAGATTCGAAAAAGCTCTCGCCTCTCCAGCGCGAGCGGCTGTACCCTAAAGTGGCGCATATCTGCAAATACGTCACGGTGAAAATCAGCGCAGAGGAGCTCAACACTCTCATGGACAAGCACAACCTCAACGAGATCGAGGCGATAAAAGTCGCGCAGGCAATCGACACTCTCGCACTTATTCACCCTACAGTTTACATCGATTCCCCTGACAACGTGCCTGCGAAATTCGGGGCAAGAATAGGGAAGTATCTTCACACCAAGCCCAAGCTCGTGTGCGCGAACAAGGCTGACGACACCTACACCATAGTCGGCGCGGCATCCATAATCGCGAAAGTCACGCGCGACCGCGAAATCGAGAAGATAAAAAAGGAATGCGGGATAAACTTCAACTCCGGCTACACGTCAGATCCGATGACCCAGTTTTATGTCAAGAACCGCAAGGACTACCCCGCACTTCTTCCCTTCCTTCGCACAAAATGGTCCACCATGCGCGAGGAAAAGCAAAGGAAATTGGCTGACTTTTCAGACTGAAGAAAAAAGGGCGCGCACTGCTCATTGGCTACTGCGCTTATGCGCATACAACATCTTCAGAATTGCTTTTTAAATCCACAGTGGGTTATCCAAAGTGATTGAAATGATATCAAATGCCAACTCATCGCTTCCATTCACCTTACAAAAAGATGAACAAATTCTGGCAGAAGTAAAACCGGAAAAGAGAGATTTCATCCTCTTTAGGATTGTCAACAATCTTCTGATGTTCGTAGCACTGATTATCCTATTCGTATTTTTTCTTGGTTCGCTGTTCCAAACATTTATCATCGGAGTTGTATTCTTATTTTTTTTGATCCTTCCTTTTATCGAATACAGCAGATTCAAATATTGGGTTACGAACCAGAGAATAGTGGGTAGCGGCCTTGGCATCAGTTTTGCAGGATATCAAACGGAATACATACCTAGCTTAATAGGTTTCAATGAAAAGTCCATACATCTGGAAAATATTGATGATGTAGTGCTGAGTCAGTACATATCCAATCGGATTCTGAATTTATATTCTCTTTTTATTACTCCCCACGGAGAAATCAAGACTCGTCTTGAGGTTAGCAAATTTAAAGTACAAAGTTATGGGAATTTGTCTGGTAACGGAATCACTGGGCCGATTTTGCTTCATGCCCTAAAACTAAATAAGGCATTAGAACTGAAAGCACTGCTACTTAAACTCCGAGACCAGAAAAAGTAAATCTGTGGCTTTGCCTTTATTTTTTTCTGCCTTTTTCCTTTCGAATTCAATCTTTCGACTGAACCATCTCATTATGTGGTAAAATATTAATTTGCTCAAAGCTATTCAGTATCCCTGCTCGCCCACATGCCTTGAGGGCGGGCGCACGAACAGGTAGTGCTTTGAATTCCCTGCAAGCTCGTCATTCACGCGCGTGACTATGAGCCCCACAGGGTCTGGAAGCAATGCCACTCTCTGCTGGATATCCTTGAGGCTTTCAAACGGCTTTTCCGCCCTTGCGTTCAGTATTTCGGCAAGGTGCTTTTTCCCAATCCCGGGCAAAAGCTCAATCTGGTGCAGCCTCATTGAAATGGGCCCAGCCTTGTTGAAAAACGACACAAAATCCGCTTCCCTGTCCATGATTATGTTCTTTGCCACTATGGGCAGCTCGTTCCTGGCGGTTGCAGTGATGTCAAACGCCTCCAGCCTCATCTTTATCTTCTCAACTTCAGTCCGCTCATTCTTGCCAATGTACAGCCTCTGGCCGAGCGAGACGTTCGACCCTCGCTTTATCGAAACTTCAAGAACCGTGAAATACTTCTCTCCCAGGAGCTGGGCTATGGGCTCGCGCATCCGGTCTATCGGCCGCCCGTCTGGCAAGAAATCAATCACTCTGCCGTATTCTTCCATCTCCATAGTCTCACATTCCATTTCCTACGCTGCTTCATTCGCAGCGCGCTTCCCACACGAATTCCAATCAAACTCAGATTATTTACCGTAGGCAGTATAAAATCCTATCCTATCGGGTGCAAACGGCACTGCTGCTTCGGGAAGGCCTTATTCTCCTTTCTTGTCCTTGCTCCCCTTATCCTCTTTTGCAGGGGCGGCCGGCTCGGCAGGCGCTTCAGCAGCCACAACTGCGGCGGCTTCAGGCGCTTTTACAATCACACGTTTCTTCGCCTTTTTCTGGTACTTTGCCACCAGCTCTTCCACGGCTGCGAAATTCTTCTCGGAAAGGTCAGTCTTGTCCTTTGCCAGAATAAGCAGGAGCTGGCTTTTTGTCCTGGGCATTATGTCGACGACTTTGACCGCAGTTTCAGGCTTGAGCCCGTGCTTCTCAAGGTCGGCCTGCAAGTCCTGCGCATCCGACAGCTTCAGGTGCGCAAACGTCTTGGCATAGGTGAGCGTGGTCTGCTGTTCGAATCCGAACTCACCGCCCGTCCCCTGCCTCTTGTCAAGAATTTTCTCGACTTCGGAAAGTGTTACCGGCCTGATTTCCTGCGCACCCTTGCCAATCATCAAAATCACCCTTGCTTTGAAATCAGCCTGAGGTGGACGGGCGGGATGATAAGGTCCTTCAAGGCATTCCCATCCGTAATCCGAACCACGTAGGCTTTCCCGCGCTTTGCCATTATGTTGCCGGTCCTGCCGCGGTAGCGGGGGTGCGGCATTCCGGAATATTTGGACTGCGTGTCAATCGCGACGCAATTTCCTATCTCGTATGCGCAAATGAGCCCAGGTATAGTGAGCTTGCGCGATGCCTGCCCGAGGGCGCGGCTTCGTTTAGACATTTTTCCAAGTGAGCGTCTCATACATTACCACCATCGTTCGTAAATTAAGCAAAGTTCCCCTTTTAGCTTATGTTTAATTTAAATAGCTTGGCTTTAAATATCTTCTGTCCATTTAAAAAGGTTGCGTTGCTTCGCGAAGAAGCATATGCTTCTTGGGTGTTTTACATGAAAAAATCCAAACCAAAAATCACGATAAAGCCCACTTTTAAAATCGAAAACATCGTGGCATCGGCGGAGCTCGGCCTTGAGCTTGACCTTTACACAATCGCCTCTAAAATTCACGACGTCGAATACGAGCCAGAGCAGTTCCCGGGCGCCATACTCAAGCTGAAAGATCCAAAGACCTCGCTCCTTCTCTTCAAGAACGGCAAGATCATCTGCGCTGGCGGCAAGAATGAAAGCGACGTGGGCGGGGCAATCGAGAAAACCCTCAAAATGCTCGCCAGCTACTCTAAAACTCCCCCTGCCAAGAATTTCAAGCCGAAATTCACGGTCCAAAACATCGTGGCATCCGCCGCATTCGGCGTCGAGCTTGACCTTTACACAATCGCATCCGAAGTCCCGGACGTCGAATACGAGCCAGAGCAGTTCCCGGGCGCCATACTCAAGTTCAAGTCGCCCAAAACCTCGCTCCTTCTCTTCAAGAACGGCAAGATTATCTGCACCGGGGGCAGGTCGGAAGCCGATGTTGTGACCGCCCTTAACATGGCGGCGCGGCTGCTTGAGCCGTATTCCTCCGTGCTTCCAATCAAGAAGTGAGCGCGTGCAGCTAAGGCGCTTTTTTGTCTCCGGGCGAGTCCAGGGGGTGGGCTTTAGGAATTTTACCAGAATGATATGCGTCAGCCTCGGGCTTACTGGCTTTGTGAAAAATCTTCCCAACGGGAAAGTCGAAATCGCAGTTGAGGGCTCTCCTTCGCAAATTGAAAATTTCATGCGCAGGATAAGCGTGCATTTTTCGCGCGGAATCTCGGTTGAAAAATTGGAAACGGCCGAAAGCAGGGAAATTGAGAGGCGCGAGTTTGCCTCTTTTGCGATACTTGCCTGATCCGGCTTTTCTTAAATACTCCTCACAGTTCCCAGGAAAGCCCATCCCACAACCGCGCCGAAAAGCGAGCATATCGCGTTCGTGGTCGCCTTGTTTCCAATCCCGCGCTCCTCGAGCACTCCGACCAAGCTGTCTGCAAGGCTGCCTCCGAATCCAACCAGCCCCACCCCGACCACACTCCACAAATCAAGCCCTGGCATTGCGAAATAGGCCGCAAGCCCGATCAGGAGAGCGCCCTGGAA
>JAPLWY010000056.1:529-2470 GCA_026396355.1 Microcaldota archaeon | reverse complement strand
AGACCAGCCCACCCAGAAAACGCCTGAAGGCGAACAGCAGATACCTTATTGGAGAAGTCGGCCAGGGAAGAATCATTTGCCTGGAATCAAGGGAAGAACTGTATATCCTCCACGTGTTTTCCACACACAAGGAATATGAAAGATGGTACAGAGGACAGAAATGATCTGCCCTAGAATTCATTTCTTCCCGGCAGTCTTCCACATGAGCCAGAAATAGTTGCGGTACGCATTGGCAACTGTCCTGTCATTCACCACAAATACAACAGGCTCGTCCTTCCACACTACGTTTGCCACGGTGTCGCCATATATCCAGATCACATTTGGGTTGTATGCCCAGTCTTTTGGCAAGAAGCGCATTTTGTGGAAGGGCAGCTTAGCGGCAGATGTTTTCGTTATTGAATGATGGGCTAGATTGAGCCATTTGAGATTCGCCTTTATTGCGCGCGGAACGTATGAGGTTTTGAAATAGGCAGGAAAACGCTCTGGCGCCTGTCCTGAACCGCCTATAAACAGCACCTCTTTGTACTCAAGAGTCTGCTCCATTATTGCCTTCATACCCGCGTCGCCTCTGTAGACCTGCGAACTTGAGTTGAACATGTGCTCAAAGCTTTCGCGGAACGTTTTTGCCAGCGCCTCGCTTTTTATCAGCATCACTACGTTCTCTTTCTGCGCGAGTATGAGCACGAGCCTGTCAGCATAGGTCCACCAAACCCCGGGGGAGGGTGCTGAAGGATCGATGAATTTGAAAGTAGCAAGTGGTATCAGTTTTGCGCGCTCGCGCACCTTGGGGGTGTCAAGCACCATGTACCTTGCCTTTATGCCGAGCTGTTTCCTCTTCTCGTTGAATATCGGGAAGAATTTCGGAAGGGTGTCGAATATCTGCAGCTGCCCGTAGTAGACGCAGTAATCAGCGCGCAGCGCCAGGACGTCCTCGAGCACGGTTTTCATGCCCTGCGGGCCATACATCACTGACACGCCTGCCTTCTCCTCTGCCTCGAAAGAGCGCGAAAGCGCTGGAAGGAGCTTTTCGGCAGAATCGCGCTTCTCATCCAGGAAGGAAAGAAGCGAGGAAGGGGGAGATGGGGAAAAAACTGCCACGCCCGACACTTCCGACTTGCCCACCATCCCCTTCGTTCCCAACTGCTGCAGGGTGTCATAGACAGTCCTTCGCTGGAGGCCAGATTTGGCGGCAAGGGCAGTCGCCTTCATTGCCCCAAGCCGCACCAGTATGAAATAGAGTTTTGCCTCGTTTGCCGTGAGGCCCAGCTCCTGCAATGCCTCTGTTTCGCCAGCCATTTTCCCAACCTTGTCTATTTTGTGGTGTTTTAACTCACCACAAGTTTATATATAGAGGGTTATGTGAAATTTTCATGCCAGCCACGGCTATAGGGCAGAATACTCAGCAGTCTGACAGCACAAAAGTGAAAACCGAAAAAATGGCGATGTACCCGAATCTTTCGATGAAGGGCATCTTTCCCATGCCGACTTGGTTTGGCTATACCAGCAATTGGGAAGCAATCGGACTTCAGGAGGCAGTCGCATTTTCAGGGAACAAGAACACCGGCGCTTTTGCAGTACAGGTCAACCGGCAGATGCCGTGCGGCTTTTCTGTTGACCTGATATTTAACCAGCCCATTGACGGAACCGGAATGGCCAACCTCTGGCTGGCGAAGAAATTTTTTGGAGATAAACTTGCGCTGGGAGGCGCGTTCTCCACCGCAAAACCAGTATCGCAGGCAGGCTGGACCATACAGGCAAACCCTATTTACACTGACAAAACGCTATTGACGTTCGGAGTGCAGACCAACAACATAGGAGGGGAAGCGACAACCAAAGGTGCTGTTGAGGCACGGAGAGAAGTGGGGGGCGGAAGAATAATCGGATTTGGAGGATACACCGTACTCACCGGAGAAATGATGACTGAATTCGGTGGCAGTGTTG
>JAPLWY010000056.1:0-496 GCA_026396355.1 Microcaldota archaeon | reverse complement strand
CATAGGTGCGAAGAAGAACGGCAATGAATTTGCGATTAACGGTATTACGCTTGGGCTCCAGATTCCGACCAAAAAATGCGGCATACCGTTCGATACCAGAATGGCGTACGATCCGAAAGGCAAAACAATCAATGCCTCGCTTTACTGGACGCTTCCCCAGGGCAACGGAAAGCCGAAAGCCAATGCCACGCGCATGCTTCCACAGAAAATAATCAGATGAGAATAGGTGAAACCATGGACAAAATAGATTCAGACTTCAAAAACACATGCCGCATACTTTTCGGCGAGGAGATAGGCGGGCTTTCAGAGTTTGCGCCCTACCTAAAGGAGACGATGTTCCCCTACAGGATGGCTAATTCATGCGTTTCGGGAAAGCAGGTGATGATGTCAGGCCCGTATTACCCAAGGCAGGGAAAATTTGCCTCGCAGGATGAGATAGGCTCACTGAAATTCGCGCCGCTCTCAATCAATGAGATAAAGGATGTTGATTCCCTGT
>JAPLWY010000062.1:26692-31467 GCA_026396355.1 Microcaldota archaeon | reverse complement strand
AGCCTTCGCCAAGCGCGAAGCGTATGCCGTCAGTGACGTTGGATTTCCCGGAGCCGTTCGGTCCTGCGAGGCAGACGTAGCCCTTGGGGAAACTGGCTTCGGATTTGCGGAATGACTTGAAGCCGCGGAATTTCAAGCCCTTTATGTAAACCATGCTGACTTACCCTTGGCATTGACTGCTGTTGGTCGCCACGCAGAATACTGCGCGATATTTTAAAACACTTTTTGCCGTCCGACGCCTGGACTGGTGTTGAAGGCGTTCAAGAGGGGGATGGGACAGGAATTTCAGGAAACAGCCTGAAGGGAGGCTGAGATCCTGCCCGTGGTGGTGTAGGGACCGGTGCAGGGGGAGTGCCTGCAATTCAGGTAAGTGATGCTTACGAGAATGGAGCGGGTTGCGCCTGGATCCGGCTGCGCTGTGCCGTTGAATGTGTAGCTGAAATCGTCATGGCGCTCCCCTGAAACAAGAGGTATTGCTGCGTTCGGATTGAGAAAGCGCTGGTCTTGATAGGAGTGCCTGCCGCTTTCGCCAAGATCGGTTGCAATGTAGGAAATATTCGTTATGTTTATTGGAAAGCCAAGCCCGTTTGTGATTGAGAATTGCAGCGTGGATTGGTCAGTATGCCCCTGGGCCTGGTAAAGTATGAAGGAATTGCAGGGAATGTCAGGCTGGAACACGCATTCCTGCGTGGTGAAGTTGTTCGGAGAGAAAAGGCCGGTTGCGAATATCACGCCAACCACCGCCACCAGCACAAGAAGGGCCCATCCGTAGGTAACCAGGTATTCCATCGCCGCTTGCCCGCGCAAGAGGCGAGCAGTGCCGCAGCACTCAATGGCGGCCTGCGCATGCAGGCGGCGAGCTGAAGGCGTAGCCTTCACAATTGCGGCTTGCCCGCGCGAAATTCCGCCTGAATTGCCATCACTTCCATTTTCCATGACCATATTGCACCTGCGCAGAATATATTGATTATCCTGTTTCCCGCCCAGCCGTTCAAGCCGAGCCGGCTGCAATCGCCTTCTTGAGCATTATGAAGTGCTGGTCAGACATCCCGAAGTGGTAGTAGTGCTTCTGCCCGAGCTGGTCGAAAACATCCATCTCGGCCGCAAGCCTGCCAAGCGGAAGGTCGGCTGACTTTTCAAGCATTTTCACGTATGAGAACGGCGCCTTCACCGTATTGCCCTCGGCGCGCACGATTATGCCCTTTTCGCACAGGATGATTTCGCCTGACGAGTCAAGCCCGTTGGAATACATGGGCATCTTGCCTTTTATTTCCCCGAGAAATTCATCTGATTGGTTTGCCATTTTACCACCTTGTTTGCGTTTGGTCTGCAATTATTGCGCTAAGGATTAATTGGCTTGCTATGAAGTCATGCCAATATTGCCTGCACGCCCTTGCCAAGCTCTTCCTTTGCGGCTGCGTTCACCCCTATGCCGCGAAGGTAATCCGCGGCGGATTTTGAGCCGCTGTTTGCGCAGATCACCTTTTTCGCGCCTGATTCGTGTATGTAGCGCATTGTGTCAATGAAATCCGCATGGTCTGAAAGCGGGAATGCCTCGTCCACCGGGAAGCGCGCGAATGCAGCCCAGCCTGTCGCCACTGCGGTTTTCACCTTGTGTCCGTATGACGCTGAAAGCTTGGCGCCGTATGCAAAGTTTGCGTGCATGGGAGTGGTTATTTCAACGTGCGGGCGGCTTTTTGCTTCGTCTGCCTCAGGAGTCCCGGCTGCAAGGTAGTCCAGTCTCAACCCGCATTTTTCATAGCGGGCGGATATTTCCGCTGCCCTGCCTGAAATCAGTGGCGCGACTGCGCATTCGCGGTTGAAAAAGCTTATGAGCTCCTGCGTTTTCCCGCTTGCGTATGCGCCGAACAGGAGGGTGGCGCCTGAGTTTTGGCGCACGAATTTTTCCATTGTGGACATGACTTGCCAGCGGTCTGGGAAGCGCATGTGGGGCATGCAATAGGTGGAGTCGATCATCAGCGTGTCGCATTCCAGTATTTTCGCGCCTTTGGCAGTGTAGGAGTCGTGAAGGGAGAAGTCGCCAGTGTAGGCAAATCTGCCGCTTTCGGTTTCTGCGAGAAGCTGGCGCGCGCCGAACATGTGGCCTGCGCTTGCCAAGCTCACTTCAGGAATGGGATGCTTTTCAGGCGCGCGCCCCATGAGCGTAAATGTCTCCTCGGACGCGATTATTTTCCTGTTCTTCAGGAATGCCGACGTGTGGTCCGAGTGCGCGTGCGAGACAAAGCAGGTTTCCGACCTGGAGTCATCTAGGGAAATGAGTACCCCGCCGACTGAGAGCTTGCCGTCATTCAACATCTGATCGCGGCTGAAGAACGGATGCAAAGAATAAAAAAGCATCGCAGATGCTCTTTTGCAAGTGCGAACGCGGGCTTTGCTGTGCGCTTGAGCCTTACTCGTCTTTTCCGTGGCTGGAAAGCGCTTTTTCAAGCCTGTCAAGCTGCCTGCTCACGCGCTCCATTGTCTGGCGTATTCCAGCGATCTCGAATTTTATGGACTGCAGGTAGACCTTGTCAAACACGATTGTGGGCTTGATGAGCGAGACTTCCTGCAATGGGACTGCCTCTCCCTTTATCAAATTCACGCTGTCCTCGATTTTCCTGGAGACCGGCGGCGCCACAAAGTCGTCGATTGATGACTTGGAAGAGACGCGCTCTGCCTTGTGGGGCGCCTTTTTAGATGGAGCCGGAGCTGCCTTGGAGGGCTTGACCGACTTTCTCATCTCGTTCCGAGCGGCTTTCACCCATTTCTTAACGTTTGAGAACGAGGCGAACTTGTTTGTTTTGGTTGCCTTGAAAACGTCTGAGCGGATTTCGGCGAGCTTTTCGGTGTTTATGGGCTCTGAGCCGTATTTCCTGAGCCGTGCAATCACTATTTTCAGTATTTTTTCTTCCATTAATATCACCTGTTAGTGCAAGAAGGAATTCCAGACACTGCCTGTTATTCTGCGCCCATAATTATATAGTTACAGGTTTATTTGTCATCTGAAGTGTCGGTTTGTGATTCACTGCCTTCCTTGGGTTTGTAACGAAGGGAGAAGATTTTCCTTATTTTCGCTGCCTTGTCCTTTCCGATTTTGTCAACTGACGCAAGCTCGGATTCTGGCGCGGTTGCGATGTTTTCCACTGTGTCAAAGTATTTCAGGAGGGAGAGCGCGAGCTTGGGACCCACATTGGGAAGCGCCTCTATGATTGCGCGCTGCTGCTCTGGGAAGGTTTTTGCCTTGCGCTTGGCATAGACTGAGAGGGACTGCTTGCGCGAGAGCTGCTCATGGCAGGCAAGGTGGAAGACAAGCTCGGCAGTTGCCTGCGCTGATTTTGTGAAGAATATTGCGCAGCCAAAGTCTGCAATGAGTGAGGAGTAGGCGCCAAGGAGCGCAGAGCGGGAAATGCGGGTGTCAGAGTTGGGACTGCCCTCGATTATGAAAACTATCCTGCCTGCTGTTGAGGAAGAGAGGCCTTCTGCCTGAGAAAACAGCCTGCCATCCAGAATGGAAGACTCGAAATCCGCGCGCGTCTTGCGCTCTATTATTAGCCTGTCCGAGACTTGGTAGTCTCCAAGCTCGAGCTGCTTGAGCTCAAGCTCTGCCCCGAGCGCCTCCAGGCAGTCGCACACCTCATCAGGCTCGCGCTTGTCTGCAACTATTTTCGGGCGCTTTTCGTTCTGCAATGCCATCTGAACCAAACCTACTTCGGGAATTTTTTCGAAAGATAGCCTGAAATCTCGGAAAACCCGACTGCGCAGCCTGAGTACTTGAGCTTGTGGAGCGCAGCCTCTATAGCTTCGCGCTCAAGCTCGCCATAATCCCTGAAAAATCCTTTTTCCGCCGCGAGAAGGATGATTTCGCTTGAGCGGAAAAAGCGCAGTCCCTTGGTGAAGCGGGAAAATGAGGAGAGGTTTTCCTCGTTCACGCTTATCTCGCGGTGGAGTTCGCGCTCGAGGATTTCGTGCATTGTGGATGGGCTTTCCACCATCATGCGCGTGGTGCGCTCATCCACCAACAGATTGTTCACGCCAAGCTCGTTTGCAAGCGCAAGCACCTCGGTTTCTCCCTCGTGGAGCAGCCTTATCGGGGTGCCGGAAGCGAAGAAAATATTGTTCGCAACGAAGCGGATTTCTTGCACAACTGAGGGGCTGGGCTCGGGAACCGGCTCGATTATGCCGTCGTTTATGGCGCGCTTGAGGCGCAGCGCATGCATTGCGTGCGCGGCTATGGTGCGGGGGTGCTCGACGCACTCGTATTCGACGGATGGAGGGATGATGAATTTTCCGGAAAAGCGCTTTTTCAGGAAATAAAGAGCATGAACGAAGCAGGAGTCGGTTAGTGAGATGAGCGAGGAAGCGTCGCAAATTATGGGCTGCCCGGATAGTTTTGCCATATTAGCACTCATTTGGAGAATATTTCGCGCAAGTCCTTCATCCTTTGCTGTATTGTGAGGGTTTCTTTCACCCGGTCGAACATCATTGTCTGCCCTGCGTAGAGCAACAGCTCGCGCTTGTCGGTCCCTGTCACGTCGGCGGCATTGCCAAGCGAAAGCCCCTGCGCGTAGAGGGAGGAGGCGATTTTCAGCCTGCCCTTCTGCAATATCCCCTTGACAAAGCGCCTGTCCTCATCATCCATTTTCTCTATTGTATTGAGAAGCTTGGCTTGGCAGGCAATAAGCGAGCGGTAGTCTGCGGATTTTGCGTGCGCTGCGCAAGAGCTCAAAAGCATGGAGATTTGGGAGAACTGCGCCTTTGCGCCTGGGGACTGGAGG
>JAPLWY010000062.1:18992-26666 GCA_026396355.1 Microcaldota archaeon | reverse complement strand
GATAGGTGGGCTGCTGGTAGCGCACTGCAGTCTCCTCGATGCAGCGGTCGTTTATCTTGCGCATTGCGCGCACGTCCTTGTCAGAAAGCGCGTTGTTGATGAGAAGGGCGGTTTCTGAGAGTGAAAGCGCCATTCAAATCACGTGTGAGTTTTCAAAAATAGGTGTGTTTTCCCTTGCTTTTCCTTAAGTTCCATCGCCGATGCGACATACAGGTTTAAATATATTGTCATGATAACGTCATGACAAGACAATGACACCATCGTGGAATTGGCTTGACTGTGTCGCAACCGAGAAGGTTGCGAACGCACAATGTTTGATCATCTTGGGCTGGTAAAATGAAGAAGGCTGAGCAATATAAACCTATCGGCGATGCGCCTGGCGAAAACGAGACGGAAAAGAGCGGGGCGCAATCGATTGCCGAGCTTAAGCATGAGGTGCTCACGCCGCTGCAGCAGGACATGGAAAAGCTGCGCGACCCGTTCGTGCTGGCGGCGATAATGAACACCGCGGCAAATGAGCGGGAAACCACCAACCGATTGCTCAAGACGATTATTGAAAGGCTGGACACCAAGTTTTCCGAGCTGGAAAACAGAATCGCGCTCTTGGAATCGGCGCCCTCGCAACCAGCGAACGGTGCGCCGACTTCCGGAGAAGTGTTTCTCCCTGAAGTCGACGAGAACATACTGGGGTTCGTGAACAGGCGCGGGCACGCAACTGCCGAGGAAGTGCGCGCGAAATTCGGCTACAGGGGGAAAAACGCGGCGTCGGCAAGGCTGAACAGGATGTACGAGCGCGGCCTGATAACGAAAAAGCAGGTGGGCAGGACAGTGCTGTTCTGCGCGAAGAAATGACAGATTATGCTTGCAAAAGTTTGATGCAAGGCGACCATGGCGGATCTGACCCATTCGCCAGTAGTTGGACGCAAGTCCGACTCAAAAATAGGGGCAGCGGATAAGGCATTGTCCGCTGCTTTCATATTTTTGGGGAAACCGGGGGCGCGTAATTCACCTCCCACACCCTTCTTTTTTGCGCCCCCCTTCCCCAAATAACCATAACCTTTAGCGCATGCGCTCGAGAGGAAAAAAGGCGAAAGATTGGGAAGGCTTACTTGTAGGCAGTGAGGCACACCCTGCTCATGCTGCCGGATATCCTGTGCCCGAACGGGTATTGGAAAAGCCCCCACTCCAGCGCTTTCCTGTCAAACCCCATCTGCTCAAGCTCGGATATTTCGCGGGAGAATTGCGCGCGGTACGCGGATTGGCTTGAGTCAGGGACAATGTCGAGGAACTGCTGCACGGTCGAGCCTGATTTTGCCCGCAGGCGCTCAAAAACCCCGCTTTCAAGAACGGCCTGCGCAAAGATATTCTTGAGTGAGGAGATTACAAAGCTTCTGGCAGGTTTGCCCTGTCCATTGGGAGGGATGATGCGGGCAGGGATGAATATGCCTTTATTGCGCATTGAATTGATTGCCTCAAAAAGCGCGGTTTCATTGTCCCCGTGCCTTTTAATCGCCGCAATTATGTCATCCTTGAATACGGTGAATGCCTTGTGCGCTGATGCCAGGAACAGCAGGCCTTCGTTGATGCCCATGCCCTTGCCGCAATAGGCGAATCCTGCGCTGTAGTGCGAAGGCGAGGTCTGCGGCTCGCCTGAAACGCGGGAAGCCCATCCAAGGTGGGGCTCAAGCTTGACTGAATAGCCCATGCATTTGAGCCTTGAGGAAATCACGGGGAAATTAACAGGAGAGGTTATTTGCACATTCTCGTTCATCCCGGCAGACACGTGGTTCGAGGCATCGTCGCTCCCGAGCCTGGTGCCGACCATGCAGTAGCCTGCGGAGAAAATGTCGCCCCTGCCCTCCACATTCCCATTGTCGTTTATCAGCCTGAACTTGAGCGCGATTTGCCGGTTGAGGTAGCCATAGTCGAATATCTTGAGCGCCGCGCCCTTTTTCAGGACATGGTCGATTTCGTGCAGCGCGTCGATGCCATCCACGGGAAATGCCACGCGCAGCTTCTCAGGCAAGCCTTGCATGAAGCCTTGGATTATGCCGAATCCGGGAGAGGTGCGCCGCAGTTCCCGGAATTCTGCCTTGAATGCCTCGAATTCCATGTTGAATGCCGCTTCTTTCTTGAAAGGCACGAACCAGAGCTCATGCAGCGAGCAGCCGCATTTTGCAACCACGGTGGATGCCAGGTCGTCGAAAAGCTCGTGGCAGAACATATAGTCGCAGACTGCTTTCGGGAAGGTCTGGCCAAGCCCAAGCGCATCGGCAGCGCCAATGATTGCATTCCTGTGCTTTGCGAGCTTTTCCTTTGCCAGCGGAATGTTCGCTTCCGACCTGTCGGTTGCGAAATATTCCGTCCGCGAGTATGCTGATGGCGAGATTTCCTGCAGGCTGTCGAGAAAATTCCTTGCGAACACTCCGTCTGCCGCGCCAAGCTCCCAGACCGAGAGCTTGCCTGCCTTTTTTTCCGCAAATTGCGCGAATTCCTGCGCATTGAGGCGTGCATACTGCTTCCCGTAAGAGGGGGTGGTGAAGCCAAGCGGGGACCTGTCAATCCCTTTTGGGCCAACCTGGGAATAGTAGTCTGCGTTCTGCTTCCGCATGAACCCTGCGAGATTGGTTGGCTGGAGTTTCAAATAGGCACCTTGTTTTTGGGCATTTTGTTGTGGATTATATAACTTCATAGAACAGTTTTTATTCTTTTGCAGGGCAGCGCTCGCAATATAAATCTTGCCGGAGAATGGATTGTATGGAGGACCGGACGATAATAATTTCAAGCCGCGAGCTCGTGGACCACACTGTGCTTGTCCGGAGAAGGAACGAGCTGGAGTTCAAGCGCGACTTCCTGCTTCGCACCGGCGCAAAGCCCGGCGACTTGCATTTGAAGGCAATAGATGACGAGCTTTTCATTGTCGGGGAGAAACTGCACCCGATTGACGAGAAGCTGTCGGTTGTAGACATGATAACGTTAGTGCCGAACAGGAAGGAAATCGGGGAATACACCGAGAGGATAAACAACTTTTCACGCGAGCAGCTGGATTCGGCTGTGCGGAGCAAGAGCGGCGAGGCATACGAGCTCATGAAGAAGCGCGCTGTTTTGGTAAAGAACAATTACGAGAGGAAGGAAGACATTGCAAGGCTTACTATACTTCTTAATACCGCGCCAAGGAAAGAGGCAGAGGCAATACGCGCGCTTGTCGAGGAAGGGCAGGGCGAGGATGCTGATGTTTCGTTTTTCCAAAAGGAGACCAGGCAGGAGCTTGTCAACCTTGCCTCGAGAATTGGCAGGCAGTGCTGCGTGATTGCAGGCAGCCTGAGCATGGATAAAAAAAAAGTGGATAGCGCCGAGCTGAAGCCAGCCGACGAAGTGATGAGGCTGATTGCAGGCAACAAAAGAGTGTGGATAGAGGCAGGCAGGCTTGCCGAATTCGAGGAGAATGAAAAAAGCCTTACTGTGCTTCTTGGAAAGCTGCAGGCGAAAAACGCGGAGAAGCAGACGCGTGAGCTTACCGAGGAGGAAACTGTTTACATTGACAAGATACAGAATGATTACATTGCGGCAAAGCAAAAGAGAAGCGAGCTTGCGCGCGGGCTTGAGCTTTCCGAGACTGCGAAACTTTACAGGAAGCCGCCCAAGTCAGAAGACGACGGGCTTGGCGACGGGTACTGAGCAGGCAAACCAAACCTATTTATTCTGATTTAGACACAAATACCACTATGCAAAACGAGCCTGTTCCGCCGCAAAACGAAAGCGCAAAGCCAGGCAGCAGGCTGCTTCTTCGCCCGGAGCATTTCGGGAGGATTGCAAAGCTCTCTGAAATTTACCTCCCTTCTTCCAGCGAGGCTGCCGAGTTTTCAGAGGATGACTTGCTTGCCAATTTATATGCGCTGGTGGAGCTTTCGCGCATGAAAAAAAGCGGGATGAAAAAAAACCATGCAAAGGAAGTTGAAAGGATAGTGATGTCGGTTGATGCTGCGTTCATTCCTGCCAACCGCCAGCTGCCTTCCTCGCGACACCTTGTTCATGGCGGACCTGCCAACCTGATTTCAAAGGTGAACACCAGGCTATTGCAGCAGGAGCCTGAGCAGGAGAGGCTGCTTGCGCTCAAGCATGAAATTTTCGGCCCAAGCAGGATCGAGACAGAGGCAAATGCCCTGAAGCTTGACCATGCTCAAGCAGAGGCGCTCAAGGCAAAGTACCGCGAATTCGTGATTGCGGCAGTTGAACTGCTCCATGAGAACGGAGTGCTGCAGCCCAGGGATTACGACGGGATGGTGGAGCTTTGGAGACAGGTCTCCTCCCTGATTTGGAGCAATTTTGCCCAGGCAGTGAGGTTTGACAATGACCAGCACATGCTTTGCACCTCGCTCAAGCGGGACATATTGAACTGCTCCACCAGCACTTTTCTCGCGTCAGACATTTTCAGGCAGTTTGAAGTGGAATCAAAGGAGGCATATGTGGCGCACGCTGTGCCTGATTCTGCTCATGCTATACTCCATTGCGAAACGCAGATTGGAGTTTCCATGTACATTGAAACCAGGGCGCAATACCCTGACTATTACCTCATGAGCCTCACATTCGGGATTTACAATGACATGGAAAAAGTATCAAAGGAATATCCCCTTGTCTTCATAGAAGAGAAATTTTCAGACCTTGCAGGTAGCAGCCATATGTCGAGAGCAGCAGTCCAAAGCGTCAGCCAGAAGCTGGAAACCCTCCAGGAAATGGCAAAGAAGGACCCTGAAAACGCGGACAACTGGTTCAGGCTTGGGCAGTTTTTTAGATGGAGGCAGAATGACGAGAGTGCCAAGGCCTATTTTGAAAAGGCAATAGAGCTGAATCCTAGCTTTACCGAAGCATACTTTTCCCTTGCAGATGCCTGGATAAACCGGAATTATTACCACGATTACCAGGGGAAGGACAAGAAGGCAGACAAGCAAAAGGCAATAGACGTGCTTGAGAGAGGGGTGGAAAAAAACCCAAAAAACGCAGAGCTTTGGGAAAGGCTAGGGAGCATATACGAGAACGAAGAAAAAAGGATTGCAGCGTACACAAAGGCAATTGAGATAAAGCCCGCTGCAATGCTGTATTTTTCGCGTGCATCGGCTTATGACCAGCTTTCCAGGCACAGATGGGATGAGACTGGCGTGGAGATTTCGCAGCCGGGCCAGTTTGTCACCAATAAAAACATAAGGCAGGACATGACGCTTTTCAAGAAAGCGGCAGAGGACTACCGCCGTGCAATCGAGCTTGACCCGTCCATGCTGGAAGCATACAAGGGGCTAAGCGAAAAATACCGGGACATTGTTTATAGCGGATTTCACTCAGGTAGCAGCAGCAAGAACGAAAGCGACCTTGAACTAAAGCTTAATGCTATTTGGAAGGGCGCAATCCAGCACAACAGGAACGACCCGCTATTTTATGAGGCGTATGCAGATACGCTAATGGACATTTTAGGATTCAGATGGAAAGAGGAGGAGGCGTTGCGCCTTTACACCCATGCAATAGGCCTGCACCAGACCTCAGGGCTGCTGCAAAAGCGCGCTGGCGTGCTGGAAGCGATCAAAGAGTATGGGAAGGCGCACGATGACTTGAAAATGGCGATTGAGCTTGACCCAAGGAACACTTACCTCTACCGGAAACTGGCTTGGCTGTATGAAAGGTGCAGCAACTGTGCCATATATTCGGACGAATTGCCAAGTGGCGTTAGAGAGATTATGAAAAAGGAACCTGAACGCGGGCTTGGCGACATGGTGCACAATGTGCTCAAGGAAGGGGTAGCGAACAACCCGAAGAGCCATGAGCTCAATTATCACTTGGGCGAAAGCTATGAATATATGGGTAGAGGCAGCTCTGGATCTTGGGCAATCGAGCACTATAAAAAAGCGCTTGACCTTTTGATTGAGCAGAAACCAGAGGAGGATACTGCTGAGTACTACAGGACGTTGGGGAACTACCACAACGCAATTGCGCGGTGTTATCTGGATATGCACGAGTATGGCAAGGTTACAATACATGCCCTTATGGCCAAGGATGCCGGCCAAAAATACTCGAAACTGTATGAAAAAGAGCAGAAAAAGCACTGGTAGCTGGAAAAAGAAAAGAGCGCGAGCGCTAGTTCTGGTAGGGCAGCCAGACTTTGACATTGCTGGCGCCGTATTCGACTTTTACCCCGAGAAGCTCGGCAGCCTGCTGGACAATCTCGATTGAGCCGATGTCCATCTTGCCCATGTTTTCAAAATCCAGCGAGATTGCCCCTTTCCCCGAGTCCTGCGCATGAATGGATATTTTTCCGTATGCGGACTTGCCTGCGATGTTTGCAATGCCTCTCACAAGCGCAGTTGTCACATCGGTGTTCATGTAATAGTTTTTCTTTAGTATTGGGCCGTCTATGAGTGCGCCGAATTGCGCGTTCTCAGGGCCGTGAAGCGCGAGCTTGCCGTCCTGGTAGAGCTTGCCCACTGCATCCCAGAACAGCTTGTTCATGTTATCAGGGGTGCAAAGCGAAACCGGGAGAGGGTCGCCGGTGCGCTGGAAATTCTGGAGAGCCTGTGTTATTTTCATTTCATCATTATTGCCGAAAACGTCCTGAAGGCGTTCCACCAGGGAAGAAATTTTCTGCGCGTTTGCGCGCTGCGCCTCGATTTTGTTCTTTCCGTCGGTAAATGCCTTAACCTGCTTAGTGAGCTTGGCCACTTCTGCAGAAAGCTTGGCGTTTTTGCCATCCAGCTCGTTGTTCTTTATTTCAAGATTATTGAAATTCCTCGAGGTTTTCCACGGGTGCCAAAATGATTGTCCAGGTGTGATTAGAGCCATTAATATCCCTCCAAGTTTGAGATGTTACAATATGCTACAAGGTGTTTATAAATGTTCGTATATGTAATCAGCGCAAAGCGCGCGCCAGCGCAAAGGCAGCGCCTGTGCAAAAGCCTTTTTAATCAGACGCTGGATAAAAACAACACGCCAGGGGCCGGTATTGGCATTTGACTCTGTCAACTGTTAACGGAAGCTTAGCCTGGTTGGAGCGTTCGACTGATAAACTTCCCGGGGGATTCCGCGGGGGGCTTTAGCAATCGAAAGGTCGAGAGTTCAAATCTCTTCCGGCCCACTCGTTTTCACTCGTGTGCCGGTTTTGGCGCTCGTCGTTGCCTTGCGGCAACTTCGCACCCATCTGCGTTGCAGATGGCTGTCGCGCAAAATCCCGCCGCTTGCGCGTCGGTCTTCCGGCCCATTTTTCCGCTCTTAATTGGCGCCAGAGCGCGCGAGGTAGGGCAGGCGATGCTTGTGTTGTAAATAATGAGTTAATGCGCATATTTATAAACTCTTCCGCATATAAAGTGGTATAAGGTGGTTATGTGCTGTTTTCCAAATATGCCAAGAAGCTCGAGGGAAAAATCGAAAATGCGCACCCGAGCCAGCTGGACCGGCTGGGCACCAAGCTTGAAAGGACATATAAGTTCCAGCGCTTTTTCAGCATAAACGAGTCAAGAGACGCGCTTACAGGAAAGCTATACGGCCTGTTAATGAAGCAGGGATTTGAAGCATCCACATTGCTGAACGGCCAGCAGGATGCACTAGAGCAGTACACCAAGGCAATAACGCTTGCCCCGGAACGCTTTGAGGCGTATTTGAAGCGGGGGGAAATATTGCACGAGCTGAAAAAAT
>JAPLWY010000062.1:10053-18981 GCA_026396355.1 Microcaldota archaeon | reverse complement strand
AAAAATACGCCGGGGCAATCCAGGACTTTGACAAGGCGGGAAGCATTCTTATCATATCGCCCGAGTATGATGCCGACGCCGCAATGAAACTTGCGAGAATTTATTCCAGCCGCGGAGAATCCCACCTCCAATGCAAAAACTATGGAAACGCGGAGAAAGATTACGACTATGCAATAATGCATTACAGATCCGCAATGGCGCAGAGCCGGCCTGGAGAAACGCTTGACAAAATGACTCGCGGGCTTGAGGAATCGTACATCGGAGCGGGAAACGTCAAAGTGGAGCTAAAGCAGTTTATTGAGGCGAAAAAGTGCTTTGACGAGGCAGAACGCCTCCCAACCGCCACAGAATATCGGATGCACGCCATATTCGCTAACTTCTGGGTGGCAGTTGAGAAAGCCGGACTATTGGAAAAGACTTCAGACATTAAAAATCCGTGGAAGATTAAATCGGCGTAACCCCCTTGCCCTTGCTTCACATCGTGCATACGCGCGCCTTTATAAACATGATGATATAGTAATTATAACATTGGTGAGATGATATGCCTTTGACAGCCGATTTAGCAACAGCCAAGTCTTACAAGGCGCTAGTGCTTACTGAGAAAGCCTTGAACGCATTCAACAAGTTCAGGCATTCGGACGTCCTGGCGGAGAAAATACACGCCCTACAGCAGGAAAGAGTGGTCAGGATAAAGATAAAGGAAAAGGCATATTCAATTGAAAGCATGAAATTGACGGAAAAGCTTGAACTGCCACCAGGCAGTGAAAAGCCACGGGACTACGATCAGATTGAAGCGCATGCCGAGATAGGGGAGCTTTACTTCAAGCTGGCTGGAATCTACCAGGCGCGTGGCAATCCGCGCAGTAAAGCAGGGAGACTGGCTGAAACGCACATCCAGAATTACCTTGTGTCCAAGGCAGTGGAAAATGTCATGGAAGCGGCAGAGGGAGCAGCCAGGAAAGTGGACGGGATAAAAAATCTCAGCAAAGAAGTTGACTACAAGAAAAAAGCGCGTGGCATGCTGAATGAGAACAAAGGATGGCGCTCGCTGAAACTTTATTCGCTGAAGGCGGAATTGGAGACAGAGGTGCCTATTCTTCAGAAGGAACTGAAGAGTTTGTTCGAGAACCAGATATTCCAGCCAAGGCGCGGCAACTGATTTTCATCCGGGATTTCGCCTTTCGGGCTTTGCTTGCTTCCGGCCAACTTTTCATTACTTGGGGAATTTCTTGTAGTTTTTAATGAGCCCGAACGCAATGGCATAGCCAAGGTATTCGTTCGACCATCGAACCTCGTGGAGCGGCCTCTCCTTTAGCCAGGCCAACAGATCAAGATATTTCATCATTTGGGCAGATCCCAGATTGGTGGAAAGTTCCGGAAGGAATTTCTCCTCATATCCGCTCATTACTTCCCGGCAAGCGCCATAAAAAAGTAAATCCTCAGGCATCTCCTTTTTCACATATAGCCCCTGCTTTATTGCATCCTCGGCAAGCACATGCTGGAATTTATCGTCAATCCCAAAGTTATCCAATGCCTTTGCGGCATCTGAATACGCCACAACGACTGAGGGTTCGCTGAAACCGATCCTATTTGCGCGAAGATTATAAACGCCCTTTTTCGCTTCCAGCGAAAAGATAACTGGCTTCTGTTTCAGGTCTTTGACAGGTTTCCCATCAGATTGGAACACTGCTTTTAGCGTGGCTTTCTCATGCTCAAATAAAACGCCGTTTCCCTTATCTGCGATAGCAAACGCTTTTTTGTTGCTTGAGATTACAGGTGAGACATATCCCCGGATTACCAGGTCCACAAATGCAGCATATGCCTCTTTTCGCCCTGCCTCGTGGTCAATCACCAAGCCAGCAAGCGCGGGCCGAAGATCTGGAGGAATTATTGCCTCATTTTCCATGAAGAAAATTCCAAATGGCAGTTTATATATTCCTTCGTACTCCGTCGCTAGCATACCTGCGTCGATCTGTTTTTCCATTTTCAAAGCGCGAGCCTGTAGATTGCAATTCCCACCAGTATGGAAACAATGAGTGAGAGCGCGGTGCCTTGCGCGAGGCCGAGCGGAAGGACGGAAAAGTAAAACGCGATTGTGAATGCCACTGCCGCGATGCTGGCAAATGCCATTGTGCGGCAGACCGAGGCCATGAACTTTGCGCCGTGCTTGCCTGAGACCAGGAGCATTGTGGAGAGGAATGCCGCCGGGAAATTGGCAAACACCCCGCCCCAAAGCGGGCCATTGGCTTTTGCAAGCAGGACAGCAGCAGCCACTATTGCGCCTGCGAAAACAGCGCGGAAAACGAATTCGCGCGCAGAGGAATTGCGGATGGGGGCTTTCGTGTGGGGATAGCGGCGCAGGTAGGCTGCTGAAACCGCGTAGAGCACTGCTGCAATCGCAATTGAAAGGATAAGGCTGTCCAGATGCAGCGAAAGCAGCAGGAAGCTGGCAAGTAGCCAGAAGAGAAACGATATTGCCAGCGCTTTTTGCCAACCGTAGCGGTGGAGGAGGACGAACAGCGCGACGAAAATGGAGTTTATGCCTGCCACTGCGGGCAGTATGGGCACTGCCGCGACCGCCACTGAGTCGCAAGATGTCAGCGCGATGAAAAGAAGGCCCATCAGGCTGGTGGAGGGCAGACCGATTATGACGCCGCCCAGCTTGGAGCCGTATTTTTCCGAAACCCAGATGGTGAATGCGATGAATGAGCCGCCCACCAGGAAGGAAAGCAGGAGCTTGAGGTAGAAAACGTCCATATTTATCTTGCCATTGATTATCCGAAAACTTTACCCACGAATCAATTATTCCTGCCCGAATGCAGACAGCGGGATGCTCTTGACCTGAAGCGATGAGACATCGGCTTTGAATTTGTCCTGCATGAAGCGGATGTACTCGCCTGTCAGCTTGCGGGAATCCGGGCGCGCGAGCAGCCTCCTGAAAATCTCGGAAAGCTCGTTGGAGCCATTGAGGTTTGCAGTCATTATTGCCTTCCATGCCCCCCTGCCCAGGTAGGTTTCGATTGCAAACGCGACTGTGTTGGTTTTCCCGTCTGCATATAGCTTAAGAAAGGCAAGCGGGTCGGAGGGATTTGTGAAGAATATGGCAAAACCTGCGCATGCCTGGTCGCTTGTGCATTGGATGGCGCTGCTGTCCTTTGTTCCGAGCCGGCTATAGAGGAAAGTCACTGCCTCAAAAGAGAAGTACTCTGCCTTTTCGCTTTCCCGCCCTGAAAGCCCGATGCAAAGATAGGCGTATTTTGCAATCGCCTGCGCGTCCTGCGGGGTTATGCCTGCGCCTTCAGGATAATTCACCTTCAGCGCATTCTTGTTAAGCGCCTCAAGCACCACCATTTGCCCGTTGCCGAGGGGGTAGCTTTGGAATGGGCTGTCGCCTGAAAAGAGCGCGGAAAATGATTTGGCTGGGATTTCGTTTGCGCTTATCCTCGGCTCGCGGATTTTGCCCAGTGCGCCCCCGAACAGCCGCTCTGCCTCAGCCCAGCCATCCTCCAGCTTTTTTTCAGCTTCCTGGGCTTTTTCCTTTGCCTGTTTTCGGGTTTGGGTTTGGGCATATTCCGGCGCGTCTGATTTCTGGAACACCTGGGTTTTTGCCCCTGCTGGAAATAGGCTAAGCGCTGAGAGCGCAATCACGGGCAGGGTAATTCTTGATTTTTTCATATCAATCACAGGCCTTTGCTGCCTTTTTTCATTTTTTCGCTATGCTGTTGAATTCCGTTTCAATGATTTTTTCCGCAGTGTATTTCCCTTTTGAATATGAGACATGGAACTGCTCGCCGTATTGCGCATTCCCATACCTGACCTTCTCAATGCCATGCGCAAACTTGAGGAATTCGCCAATGTCATAGCATCTTATTTCATACTCTCCCCTTGCGATTACCTTGAGCTCGCCCTGTATTTCGACAACAATCCCCCAATGATTGTGGCTCGTTCCGTAAGGGGAGCGGTCGGCTTTTATCAGGTCGCCTGCCTGAAGGTTGAATGAAGTCTTCTTGCAAGGGTATACTGTCTGCCGCGACTTTTTTAGCCCGCAGAGCTCGAAGGGCTGGAAAGAGGACTGGAAATCCTCTGCCATTTTCAAAATGAGTTTCAGATTATTTTCCTTGTTCGCAGACTCGCTGCTGTCTTTTGTTTCCTGGTAGAGCGAGATCAGATTCGATAGGAACGAGTGCAAATCGGCATATGCCGGGCGGCCGTTCCTGAAAGCCTCCAGCTGCAGCCCCAGTTCTTTTATCTCGTTTTCATATGCCTGCGCTGCCTTTGACTGGTCAGAAGTCAGGCTGGCGCTTTTTGCCGCATTTTGGCTGTACTGGAACAATATCATCCGATCAGACTGTTTTTTATTCAGCCTTACTTAAATTGCTTTCGTGGATCGGAATCAGTTCCAGATCTTCACGCGCATGTAGAAGGCGTTTTGGATGTCTGATAATGGCGCGCTGGAGCCTGATTTTGATTGTGCTGGCGTGGAAGTCAGGGTTTTGTCAGCCCCTGAGGCGGAATATATCTTCTTGAGCACTTCCACCTTGAAAGCAGAGTACAGGTTGGAGGTTTTCACGCGTATGCCCCCTGAGTTCATCGCCGAAAGGGCGCCGATTTCACGCCTCTCCAGCTTTTCAGCTGTAGCATCATCCACTGTGATTGTTATTGTGGGCGAGGCAATTGCATACATCTCAAGCGAGGCCAGCTCGCCGTTCTTGGTCTCTATGCCGATTGTGCTTTTGCCAATGAGAACGTTTATGCGCTCGCTGCCCAGTATCAGGCGCGCGCTTTTCGGGATTTGGTCCGACACTTTGGAATAGTATTTTTCAAGAAGCCAGTCACGGCTCACATTGAGCTGGTAGGCGAAAATCGAGCCCATGAGCGAAAGAAATGCAACGAGGAGCATGTATTTGCGCATGGGAGGATTACACTGGAACTTCATAAAAGGCTATCGCACGCGAAAGGCGCTTTCGCTGATGGCTGAAAAATAAATAAAAGAAAATGCGCCTGGGAAACCCGGGCACGGTTTGTTTGTTGTTTCCTTGAAATTAGAACTTCTTGTGCTTTGGGAAACATTCCTTGCAGTACACTGGCCTGCCTTCGGTCGGCTTGAAAGGAACCTCGCAAGCCTGTCCGCAGTCAGAGCACACTGCCTGGCTCATTTCACGTGGTCCGCCGTAACCGCCGCCGAAGCCGCCTCTTCCGCCGCCTCCGCTGCTGCGTCCGCGTCCGCCGTATCCACCGCTGTCGTCTCTAAAACCCATTCGTATCTATCTCCTATACCTAAAGCAGGGATGCACTTACTGTGACCCTTGCCTTGCCGAACTTTGCCGGCTGTTGGTGCCCAAATTTGATGCGCCTATTTTATAATAGTACCTACTATGCTGGAAAGAACAACGGAAAAAAGAAAAAGAAGGCTGTCGCCTAGAATTGCGGGATCAGGGGCGGGCGCTCGTCTGTTGAGAGGTTGAAATAGAAGCTGAGCCCGTAATACGCCTTCAGATAGGAGTTCGTGAAGTTCACAAGCGCAGTGTTCCTCTTGCCAAGAAGCAGGATGTGGAACCACTGCACGAACACTGCAAGCGATACGAAGATGCCTAGGATGCAAAGCACTATCGCGACTATTGTGCCCCAGATGAAGCGGATAATCAGCTCGAGCCTGCTCGCCTTTTCAGCAGAAGTCATGTTTATTTTCAGAGTTTCCAAGATACCACCCGCCCATGAGATGGGCAACAGCCCTACTCGCCGAAGACTTTTATTATTACCCTTTTCCTGCGCTTGCCGTCAAACTCCCCGTAGAAAACGCGCTCCCATGGGCCCAAATCCAGCTTCCCGCCCGTGATCGGCAGCATCACTTGGTGGCCCATCACCAGCCGCTTGAGGTGAGCGTCCGCGTTGGTCTCGCCTGTCTTGTGGTGGGCATAATCCGCGCGCGCTGGGGCGACCTGCTCGAGCCAGCCCAGTATGTCTGACCACAGGCCAGGCTCATGGTCATTCACGAACACGCTTGAGGTTATGTGCATTGCCGAGACGAATGCAAACCCTTCCTTTATGCCTGATTCGCGCACTGCGGATTCCACTTCGGACTGTATCGGGACGATTTCCTTTTCCGCCTTTGTATTGAACCAGAGATATTTTGTATGGAATTTCACGCAACCACCGGATTATGGTTGCATGGGAGCGGTTATTATTCTTTTTCCCGGAAAGCCAAGCATGGGAACAGCTTTTCCAAAGGACGCGAAGTGGATAGCGCTCATGGTGCTGGTTGCTGCAGTCTGGGGCGCCACTTTCCCGCTTGTGAAAGACACGCTGAATGCGTTTGACCCGTTTGCGCTCCTTTCAATAAGGTTTGGCATTGCTGCGGCGGCGCTTGGCGCATACATGCTTGCCGCGCGGCGAACTCTTCCAGCTGCAGACATTAGGAACGGCGCAGTGTTGGGAATTTTTCTTTTTGTGGGCTATGCTGCGCAGACAATCGGGCTGGAGTACACAAGCGCCACTGAGAGCGCGTTTGTGACCAACCTGCTGGTCATTTTGGTGCCTGTGCTCTCTGCTTTTCTCCTCAGGAAATCCCCGAGCAGGAAAGTGTGGCTTGCCTCATTCATTGCACTTATCGGGCTTTGGCTGATGTCAGGCGCAACCGGCGGGATGAATATCGGGAATGCGATAACCCTGGTGTGCGCATTCGGCTATTCGCTGGAGATAATCTATCTTGGGAAATACGCAGGCAAGAGCAATGCGCTTAACCTCGCCTTCATGCAGATTGCGGTGGTTGCTTTGCTCAGCTTGCTTTGCACTGTTGCGCTCGGTCAGATTCCGAAAGAATTCCCTGCTTCGGCTTGGGCGCCCATCCTTTTCCTCGCACTGGCTGGAACAATATTTGCACAGGCTGTGCAGGCAGAGGCGCAGAAGCGCATTTCGCCCCCGAAAATCGCGCTTATACTGATTACCGAGCCAGTGTTTGCCGCGCTTTTCGGGCTGCTTCTTTTGGGGGAAGTGATGACAGGCGCGAAAATGGCTGGCGCGCTCCTCATACTGGTGGCGCTATTCATGGTGAGCGGAGAGGGAGAAAAAGAGTAAGGATCTTGATTTGAAATCAGCGCGCTCAGCGTTTGGCCAGTGAGAAGTCTGCGACCGCGCTTTCAGGCACCGCGCCCATTGCAAGCATGAACCAGGAGGACAGCCGCTCGTTCGAGGTGCCCCACATCCCTGACCTTGCCACTATTTCCTGGACCTGCTCGCGCGAAATCTTCACTTTTTTGCCTGCCTCGAACACTTCGTGGTTGTCAGTGCACTTCACATAGCTTTCGATTGCCATGAAAAGGGGTATTAGGCAGAACATGCGCACGCGCAGCGCCTTTTTCGGGAGCATGAGTATGTATTTCATTGCCGCATTGATGTACTTGCGCGCGTCCTCTATCTGCTCGCGCAGCACCTTCATTGCCTTGTCGCGGTTTTCCTGCAGGCAAAGCCCCCGGTAATCCATCCCGTATTTCTGCAAAAGCTGCCTGGGCCAGTAGTAGCGGTTTGAGGCAATGTCATCCGCTATGTCGCGCAGTATGTTGACTTTTTGCAAAGCCAGCCCGAATTGGCGCGCGTAGCGCGAGAGCTGGCGCTTGAGCTTGGCGCCTATTATTTTGTTGAGGCAGAGTAAGTCGTTGAAAAGATGCCCGATAACGCCGGCAACATAGTAGCTGTAGCTGTCTTGGTCGGCAAAGGTCTCAATGCGCTTTTTCTGGAACTTGTACATGCCGTTTGCCATTGTCCTGCCGCGCTGGAAGATGCATTTGCGCACTTTGGATGGCTGCGAATAGTATGCTGAAATCAAGGTGGGCAGCGCCTCGAGAAGCTCCTTTTCGTATGTGTAATTCAGCTTTGAGAGAA
Organism: Microcaldota archaeon; assembly: GCA_026396355.1. GTDB lineage: Archaea > Micrarchaeota > Micrarchaeia > Anstonellales > Anstonellaceae > UBA10161. The sequence goes on along the minus strand of JAPLWY010000062.1, from coordinate 11,103 downwards.
GCCTGCGCGAGCATTCGGCTGCGCCTGGCAGGTCGGCTTTTTTCCTGGAGAGAAGGAAGAGGAATTCGGAAAACAGTTTCTTTTTTGTGCGGAGTTGCGCTGATGAGTCCTCGATGGTGTCAATCACGCGGTAAATCAGGTAGGAAAGCATCATCTGCTCATTCATGGGCTTGGGAAGGACGCGGATGCATAAGGCAAAGCTGCGCGAAACCTTTGGAAGTATGCCCCAGCAGATGTTTACGTCGTTCATCCTATACATCCCAGCCTAATCGGATTTTCTGTGCTGAATTGCCAGATAAAACTTTTAATTGCGTACTTTTGCCATGCTTGCTTCATGCGCTTTTCGAGTTTTTTCTGCCTTTTCCCGGGAAAAAAACGCAGACCGCGATGTTCACAAGCGCGATCAGCATTGCAAACCCGTTGAGCACGGTGAAGACAGCGTCGCCAAGCTCAAGGCTGTGGAGCGTGAGGAGCAGGCTGCCTGCGCAGTAAAGAACAGCGAAATTAAGGGGCACCTGGGCTTTTTTCGTCTTGATGACGGCCCACAGCTCAATCAGCCAGCCGATCGCCAGAAGAGTAAGCCCGACAATTCCGAAATAGTCAGCCATTCAAATTGCCTCTGCACTGTTGCTTGTTCCAATTTACACTTTTATCTTGATGCCGTCATTCCCAATCTCGTACTTGTGCCAGGAGGTGGACGAGCCCATCAGCCCGCGCACGCGCAGCTTGTCCTCGGAAAACTCAATCACGCCGTCCATCAAATGCTCAATCATGCGCACGTGCTTCTCGTCGTGCATTCCCTTTTCCATCACGTAAAAGGCGCTGGCGCCTGAGCGGCGGAACTTGCCTGTTACAAACTGCATGAAGCGGTAGACGCTTTCAGGTGGGTTTGCCTCGATCAGCGAGGAGAGGGAGTGTATGCCCAGCCTGTGATTGTCCGAAACCTGCATTATCTGCTCCTGCAGGCCGGACAGCGCCATTGAGATTTCGGAGAAGCCGCTTGAAGAATCCACATAAGTGACTATTCCGCTGTCCTCAAGGGAAGGGTCG
>JAPLWY010000062.1:777-9955 GCA_026396355.1 Microcaldota archaeon | reverse complement strand
CTTGAGCCCTTCGTAAATGAACTGCATTAATAGGGGTTTTTTGCCGCACAGGGGATCGCCGTAAATTAGTATGTTGCCAGAGGTAGGCACTCCGCCGCCCAGTATGTCATCAAGGCTGGCAATCCCGGTTGGAAAGACTAGGTCGGATGGCATGTGCTCACGTTTTTCTGACGTTGTTTTCATGCTCCGCAGATTTATAAACGTTCGCGGGGAATCCAAAACATGGCAGTTGCAGCAGGAAAAATAAGGCCGAGCATACAGCCGGCGCGCAGGCAAGAGCCGACAGCGCCCAAATCACCCCCACTTCAGCAGGAAAGCGCTGGGAACTTGGCTTCCGATGGGAAAATAGCCACTGGAATAAACGGATTGGACGAGCTTGTCGGAGGCGGACTGGAGCAGTCCAGCACGACACTTGTGATGGGCGAGGCCGGCTGCGGGAAAACCACCTTTCTTGCGCAATTCCTGTACAACGGCGCTGTGCAGTACGGAGAGCCGGGCGTGCTTTTGTCATTCGAAGAGCCAAGCGAGTCCATACTCAAGCACATGAAGGCGTTTGGCTTTGATTTTGAGCCGCTCATTGAAGAGAACCTTTTTGCAGCGATAAACTACCGCCCGCATGAAGTGAAGAAGCTGGTGGATGAGGGAGGCGGGCTGATTTGGGACACCATTTCCTCCATTGGCGCGAAAAGGCTGGCGATTGATTCCCTTACGTCCTATGCAATGCTTTTCGAGTCCCTCTACCGCGCGCGCGAGGCAGAGCTTATGCTGTTTGAGCTGCTGAGGAAATGGGGCTGCACTACGTTGCTGTCAGCTGAGGGGCTTTACACTGACAAGCTCAAGATGGCAACCGGGATGGAGTACTTGTCGGACGGAGTAATACATTTGCACCACCCGCGCTATCAGGCAAGCCGCTACCGCGCAATCGAGATAATAAAGATGAGGGGAAGCAGGCACTCTGAAAAGCTCTGCCCGTTCGAGTTTGTCGAGGGGGAAGGGCTGAGGATTTACCCAGGCGAGACTGTCTTTTACGATTTGAAGAAGCGGGATGAATGAGTTTACTTTCCCTTCCTGCTGCGCGCGTCGTCCACCAATGCGAGCCAGGAGTCTCCTATTTTTGTCAGGTAATTGCCGAATGTCTTTGAAAGCGAGATTGTCATCGGCCGGAACTTGCGCTTGCTTTCAAGGGCTATCAGTGTCTGGCGCTCTACCTTTATCATGCCCACCCTGCGCAGGCGGGGAAGCACGCGGTTGTAAAAGGTCGCCTTTGAGATGCCGTTTTGAGAGACAAAGTGCCCTATGTCCTCTCCGGAAAGCGTGGTCTTCTCAAGAATCAGGCTGATGAAAAGGATGGCTGTCTCGTGGTATTTCAGCTGGTAGCGCTTGGGAAAAACAAAGTTGGTTATTTCCTCTGCATTCCAAGTGTTTCTGGTGAGGTTCTCGTTCGCGTCCTGGAAAGAGCGAAGCTCTGGCGAGTTGTGAGGCGGAAGGTAAAGCGAGTCTTTTGAGGGGATGCCGCGGCTGGCAATTGACTTTTTCTCGGACGGCTCCTCGGGCAGCAGCTCTTCTGCTTTCTCCTCTTCTTCGGCTGGTTGGTCTGCCATGCGGTTAAGTCGCAGGCAGGCATTTTATACCTTGCATAGCGCAGTGGGAAGGTATTTATACTTGTGTGCACAGAAATAATGCTATGCAAAGCATGACAGCGCCTTCAATTGAGGATGCAACGGTCAGCTTTGGCTTTTTCTTCTACTTCTAGCTGTTTTCGGGCAGGCGTGGTCTGGCAAATCTGCGCGTGCCCCCTGAAATTGCGTGGAATTGTTTTCGCCCCTTGTTTGCGCTTTCCACCAGAATAAACGGAAAAAATATTCAAAAAGGTGTTCATATGGATATGAGAATTGTAGGTGAAAATAACAACTCAAAAACGGTTATTTTGCTAGGCGATAAACCTTTGGCGCGCATTTTGGCCATTGTGGCAAAAAGGAACAACGAAAAACCGCCGCCGCTTGCAAATGAAAAGGCAGCATTGGAAGACGGCATGCTGGCAATCACAGGCGGCAGCGGAAAAGCCGTGGTAGTGACAGTAAATGCTGAAAATGCCAAGCAGGAGCGTTCGACCAAGGAAGAAATCAATCTGGCAATAAAAATGGCGCTATTGAGCAATGGGCATTCCTGCTAGCCTTGCCGCGCAGCCGTTTGTTTCCCGCGATTACCGCAGCACCCAGGGAAGCATGGAGACTATGAATGCGATGAGGACCAGCCCTGTGGAAAAATGGCAGGGGCACCAGGTTTATCACGCCAATCGTGAAGTTCAGCGCGAATGTGAGCGCAAGGAAGACGAATATTGCGCGCAGCCAGTCAAACCCGTTCGCATAGCGGAACACACCAGACTTGCCGCTGGAATCTGCAACGCTGTACATTATGCCTATTCTGCCATCCTTGTCAGTGGTGCGCTCAAAATCACCGCGGTCAGTGGCAATTGTGTAGGTGGAGTTGGGAAGTAAGGAAACGTTCACAAATGTGCTCAAAGCAGTGCCATTCACCGAAATTATCCTCGCGCCCTGCGGAAGGCTGCCTGATTCCACAAACACCCCGCTCACGCGGAATGATTCGGTTGCAAAGATGAATGCTAAGAAAAGCGCCAGGAAAATGATGGCGGTTGCGAAATTGGCGGCAGTGCCTGCAACAAACACCGAATTCTGAGTCTCTTTTTTCGCCTTGAAAAGCTTTTTCTCGTCAATGTCCACAAATGCCCCGAACGGGAGGAAACCGAAGAATACAAGCCCTGCGGACTTTATCGGCAGCTTGTGGATGCGCGCGATTATTCCGTGCAATGCCTCATGCACTGCAAGCACCACTGCAAGCGCGGCTATTCCTTCGAGAAGAGGAAGGTTCTTGCCTGGAATGAGAGGCATGCCTCCAGGAGTGGCAGTCATTATGCGGGAGGAGGTGCCTATGAAAAGCTCGATTATTGCCCAAAGTATTGACCAGCCGTAAATCAGTATGTTCACAGTCACCATTGAGGCAAGCCCGCCAATGAGAAGGATCGCCATGAACACATAGCGCATGTATTCGATGGCAGATATTTCGGATGAGAGCTTTGCGCCGGCTGTTGCAAATTCGGCCCCTCCGCTGATCATGGAAAACAGCGCAGAGGATGCCAGAGGCGCGATGAACATTGAGAGAGAGATAAGGAAAAAGTAGCCGATTGCGAAAATCGAGAGCTTTTTCCTGAAAGATATTTTGCGTTTGCCCATCAGGAAGTGCGCAAGCGCGCCATAGCCCACCACCAGCCCCACATCCGAGAAGTCCTGCCAGAAGTTGGGCCATTTCTTCGAAAGAGACTCCACTGTGCCCAGCCCGTGCTTGCTCCGCAGCAAGAGCAAGCCCCACCAGCCCTCAATCTTGTAAAGATGCATGAGCGAAAGCCCAAAAGCAGAAAGAGCGGCAACACAGAGGAAGAACCGCACCACTGCAGGAAGCGCAGCGTCCATTATTCCGAAGAAAAATACTGAAGTGATTAAAAGCGAAAGGATGGCGAGTGCTAGCTTGCTTTGGTTGTCCATGGCGATGCTTCAGCCAGCAAACAATATAAGGTTTTATCAAATAGATATGGCGGGTGCTTCTTATGGAATGCGACATCTGTGGCGCTGATGGTGCTGAATATCTCATAGCCGTTGAGGGCGCAAAGCTCAATGTATGCCAGAATTGCTCAGGAACCGGGAAGATAGTGCGCGGGCCGCAGTATGCGCGCGAGGTTGGCGAAGACGCCCCCAGAATAAGACAGGAGCTGGAAGTTGTGGACGGCTACGGCGCGCTCATTGCAGGCGCGCGCAAGAGAATGGGATTGCCGTTGGAAGTGCTTGCCGAGAGGATAAATGAGAAGCATTCTTTTTTGGAAAGGGTGGAGCATGAGAAAACTTTGCCTGACGAGAAGCTTGCGCACAAGCTGGAAAAGGAGCTTGGCATAAAGCTTCTGGCAGAGTCCACAAGCGGCGCAGCGGTGAATGTGAAGGACAAGCAGGGAAAGGGAATGACACTGGGAGACATACTCGAAATACAGAAGAAGAAAAAGGATTAGGGGACGATTAGGCGCACGTACTCCATTTTCCTGCTGCTTTTTGCGGATTTGAAAAGCGCGCGCACGCGCTCCGCGCGCCCTGCAAGCACGAATATTTCCAGGCATTTTTCGCGCTTGAGGTTGGAATGGATGTGCGTGGAGACGATGTCCTCGAACTCGTGCGCAAGGAAGGAGGCGCTTTTTTCCATCTTTTCCTCGTGGACAAGGAGGAGCACTGCCTTTATTTCGCCGGAGAGCGCCTCTGCGCTTTTGTTCTCCGCCACCAATGAGCGCACGCCCGCGCGCACCGCCTCGCTTCTCCCGGAAAAGCCAAGCGAGCGCCCGATGGCGTCAAGCTCGGAGAGGGTTTCGTTGTCGATTGAAACGCTGATTATTGCCATTTTCCTACCCGTTAATAATTTTCAGCAGTAAATACGCCGAATGTTAATAACATTCCAAGAAAACATTAATAATGTTCCCAGGCACAGATGAGACGGGATGGGAATGGTGCTTTTAGAAATAATCGCGGCGACGGTTTTTGTCAGCTTGCTTTCACTGGTAGGGCTGGCGCTGTTTTTTCTCAAGAAAAAGCAGCTGGACAAGGCGCTTTTCTACATGATAAGCTTTGCAGCAGGCACAATGCTGGGCGCCGCTTTTTTCGACATCCTGCCTGAGACAGTGCAGGGAATAGGCGCGCAGGCGGCGCTGGAATTTGCCTTTTTGGGAATTGTCACGGCGTTTGCAATGGAAAAGATAATCCACTGGCACCACCATCACCATGTGGATCACCAGCATGAGCACAAGCACCCGCTGGGAATGCTCACCTTAGTAGGGGATGCGTTCCATAATTTTTTCGACGGAGTGGCGATTGCCGCTGCGTTCCTGCTGAATGCTCCGCTGGGGATAGCGACCACAATAGCAGTGGCATGCCATGAAATCCCTCACGAGCTTGGGGATTTCAGCCTGCTCCTGTATAGCGGCTACGAGAAAAAAGAGGCGCTGGCATTTAACCTGCTCTCAGCGCTCACCGCAGTTGCAGGGGGGCTCTTGTTCTTTTTCTTTTCAGGCGCTTTTGCGAATTTCGAGAGCTATGCGCTGGCATTTGCGGCAGGCAATTTCATCTACATTGCCTCCGCTGACCTTATGCCCGAGCTTCATAAGGAAAAAAGGACGAAAGAGTCCACGCTGCAGCTTTTGCTCCTTCTTGCTGGTGCAGCCGCGATATGGCTGGTTGCGAGAATGATGGGCGGATAGGCGCGCAAGCATTTTACCCCTGAAAAGTCCCAATCGCTGCAAAGCGCGCTACTTTTTGTCGCATATGGAGCACGCATTATAAATGCCGGAATTTGCACAATTCCGGAACAAGGTGATTGGTTGAGAAGTCCGGCATTCGATAATTGTGGAAAGAATGGAATGGCTGTAAAAGTTTCGCAGCTGAAGAACGGGAACAGGAAGTTTTCATTTGACTTGAACGGTACAGATTCCAAATCGGTGCTGGGCGCGTATTTCTTCAGGCAGTTTGAAGTTGAGATTGGAAAGAATGGCGCGGCAAAGCTCAGCGCAATCCCAGCTGATGGCAAAATATGCCCGACCTCAGAGCTGAGGAAAGTGATACCTTGGATTGGGAAGCAGGGAGCCAAGACGCTTGAGCATGATTTTACAGATAGCATAAATTCGCTTGGAGAGCATGCAAACCTGGCGCCTGGCATGGCAATCCCGCTTAAGACCTGGAAAAAAATGCTGCCAACATCGGAAAGCCTGCTATTGGTTGTAGACGACTTGCATGGCTGAGGGCATTTTTTAAATCCCAGCGCGCCAAATGCTTGCGATTGCATGGGAGTGGACTTGGGAGATGTCGGCAAGCGCGCGGTTGCGATTTCCGACTTGGCTGGAAAGAAGTTTGCGGTTGATGCCTACAATACGATTTACCAGTTCTTGTCCTCAATCAGGCAGCCTGACGGCACGCCGCTCCAGGACTTCAGGGGAAACCCGACCGGGCACCTTACAGGAATATTCTATAGGAACATGCGATTGCTGGAAAACGGGATAAGGCCTATTTATGTTTTTGACGGAAAGCCCCCGCAGTTCAAGTCTGCTGTTTTGGGCGAGCGGTCTGAGAGGAGGCGAATTGGAAAACCGCGCTTGAGAAAGGGGATTTGGAAAATGCCAGGAAATTCGCGCAGGCCACCTCAAGGCTCACATCAACTATGGTGGAGGAAAGCAAGGAACTGCTGAAACACATGGGAATACCGGTTGTGGAGGCGCCCTCTGAAGGCGAGGCGCAGGCTTCGCAGATGGTGATTGAGGGAACGGCTGATGCTGTTGCCAGCCAGGACATGGATTGCCTGCTTTTCGGCGCGCCGCTCCTTCTTCGCAATTTGTCAATGAGCGGGAAGCGGAAATTGCCTGGGAAAAGCGAGTATGTCGAGGTCAGCCCGGAATATGTCGAGCTTTCTTCTGTTCTTTCTGGCTTGGGAATAACGAGGCGGCAGCTGATTTGGATGGGAATACTGGTGGGTAATGATTTTGACGAGGGAGTTAAGGGAATTGGACCGAAAAAGGCGCTCAAAATCGTGAAGGAATGCAAATCGCTTTTCGAGGCTGCGGAAAAGGCGGGCGCGCAGACTGAAATGCCGCTTTTCGAGTCAGTTGAGGAATTTTTCCTGAAGCCGCCAGTTAAGATGGGAGTGGAAGTTGGTTTTGGCAAGCTTGAGACTGATGCGATTGTGTCATTCCTTTCAGGGAAGCATGACTTTTCAGAGGAGAGGGTGAGGCGCACCTGCAATTCTGCTGAGAAAAGCATGAAAGAAACTGGCGCGCAGACCAGATTGGGCGCGTGGTAGGCTCAGGCTATTTCCACATTCACTTTTGAACCGTCAATAAGTGCAAGTTTTTTCCTCAGGTTGAAAGGCGAAATGACTTCAATCACCTGCAGACCATGCCCTGACATTTCAGGGAAAATCACTGCGCCAGGCAGCCCGTTTATCACGCAGGGGTAGCAGTCTATTTTTCCGAACCTTTTCTTGCCGTCAGTGAAACTTTCCACCGTGATTGGCGGCTGCTCGCGCAAGAGTATTCTTTTCTCTATGTCCCCTTCCCCTATTTTCACGTTGAGCGTGCCTGGAAATGGCTTGAAGCCGAGCTTTGAGCCAAAGCTTAAGAGGTATTTCTTTTGCGAGACGAAAAAAGCACCCTGGCCAAGCCCGGCTATTGCCTCGCCTTCAAAGCGCGTGCCCATGCCCTTGAGGGACTCGAGCACTTCTGAGACGAATTCCTGTATTTCGGCAACCGCCTTTTTGGTAAGCATCACTTTTCCGTCTGTCCGCTCGATCGAGCCGTTCCTCTCAAGCGTGATGAGCTTGCGGCTGGCAGTCTGCTGGGACACGCCTATCCCGTCCGCCAGTTCGCCAGTGGTCACCCTGATGGGTCCGCGGTGCGCGCCCATGCGCAGCAGGTAGAAAATCATGTCCGGAACCATGCATGCGTCCTTTTCGCCTTCCATAGAAGCGGATTTTGAGCGGACAGAATATAATGCTTTATTCCAATAAAGAAAGAGCCTATGATGATATGAACAACCGCTGACGAAAGATTGATGAGGTTAACAGCGGCTGAGGCAAAATATGAGAGACGAGGGCACGATTTTAAACCTCACGATGTCATTTACCAGATGGGAAGGTGTGACTAATGATAGCTGATGACATAGTTGGCAAGCTCCAAATAATACCGGTTGACAAGCTGCGCCCGCATGAGGAGATCATACCGTTCAATTTCCAGCGCCTGCGCGAGGCAATGCTGAGCATGGGAAGGCTGGTTGACCCCATAATAATAGACAGCGAGCACAAGATAGTGATAGATGGGAATCACAGGAAAGCTGTTCTGGATTCCATCAAATGCCCGAATGCAGCCTGCCAAGTCATAGATTATATGAGCCCCGAGGTTGGCATTGGGAGCTGGTTCCCAGTCTCAAAAACGCTCAAGGCTGAGGATATCCGGGGGGTTAAGCCTGAGACAGTGGATTTTGATGAGGGCAAGCGCGCGCTTGAGAGAATGGAGGGCACTTTCATGTTCGTGCGCAGCAAGGGCAAGAAGAACGAGTGCTGCCTTTACAAGTCGGATGAAAGGACTGTGAGCGGAGTGATTGACAGGCAGAGGAAATTCCTGTCGTTCATAGAGAAGCGGGATGTCCAGTATGTTGCGGATGACAAGGTAGAGGAGTACCTTGAGCGTGGCTATGGCGCTTTTTACAGGAGAATATACACGAAGAAGGAGATAATTGCCGAGGCGCTGGCAGGCAGGTGCATGCCGCCCAAAAGCACGCGCCACACCATACCCGACAGGATAATCAGGCTGAATTTGCACCTTGGCTGGCTTGCCGAAAGCCCTGAGATTGCCAAGCAGATGATGGATGAGATGCTGAGGAAGAGGCTGAATGAGGGCTCTATCCGCAGGTACACTGAGTCCGTCATTGTGCTGTACTAAATCTTTCTTTTTTGTTTTCCTCTCCAGTGGGTTAAAATAGTCTTCTCCTGAAATTGTACTCGCGATGATGACACCGCTCCAGGGGGTTAGCTTGCTGGCGATGACCCGACAGAGTAGCTTCTGAGCAAAAATATGTTCTATGTGATGCTAAACTAGGCCAGTCCCAGAAAGAACGCCGCGCTCACCATTCGCGAGGGTGGTCTTGCCCTGCTGGTTGTAAAGTTCCGCGGCTTTGAGGAAATCTGCCTTGGCGCCCGACCAACAAAACACCACTATTGCAAAAGACCAGAAAGCAGAAAAAGGCGATGGCTCCTGCAGAGTGAATGACGAATTCGTTTACACTTCCTCAGATAGTCAGATGCAAAATTAAATCTGGATTCCAAACAGGTTTAATATCCTTGATAAGATTCTGTTTATAACGTTAGATAATTTATCGACTATGGTTGTCGGTGCGATATTACTGCTGTTGTCTGAGTTGTTGGCAATGTTGCCGTTGGTCTGGTTGTTGGCAATGTTGCCGTTGGTTTGGTTGTTGGCAATGTTGCCGTTGGTTTGGTTGTTGGCAATGTTGCCGTTGGTTTGGTTGTTGGCAATGTTGCCGTTGGTTTGGTTGTTGGCAATGTTGCCGTTGGTTTGGTTGTTGGC
>JAPLWY010000062.1:0-695 GCA_026396355.1 Microcaldota archaeon | reverse complement strand
TTGGTTTGGTTGTTGGCAATGTTGCCGTTGGTTTGGTTGTTGGCAATGTTGCCGTTGGTCTGGTTGCTGCCAGCGTATGCCTCAGTGATGGTACAACCGCTTGTCATTCCAGACGAAACCGTGCCAGAGCAACCGGGAGATGCTGTGTAACCTGGCTCGGGCAGCGCACTAACAAAGTACGAACCTATGCCTCCAACTGTCGTTCCACTTGCGCTGCCCTGGAACGAGGATGGCGACAAGTTAGAGTTGCCAACATTGATTGTGAAGTCTGATGCGCTCAGCGGCCCCCCAACAACACTAACAGTTACAATTAGGTTGCCTGAATATGCCTCTGTGATAGTGCAATTAGCTGTTGCTCCAGCTAAAAGCGTGCCAGAACAACCGGAAGATGAACTGTAGCCTGCGTAGATTGGCTGTGCTAACGAATAACCTGAAGAAGAAACTGAATAGGGACCTAAAACTGCGACAGTGGTGCCACTTGCGCTGCCGTGGAATGAGATGGACGAGAAGCCGGAGTTTTGGACAGTGATTGTGAAGTCTGAGGGGCTTTTGGGACCGCCACCTACAATTACATACACTGTAAGGTTGCCATTGGTTGAGCAGGATGCATAGGTATTGGTGATTGTGCAGCTATTGCTCTGGCCGTTTTGGAGAGTACCACCGCAGTTGCTGGAATAGGAGGTAGAGTAACATGG
>JAPLWY010000054.1 GCA_026396355.1 Microcaldota archaeon | reverse complement strand
GCTAACCACAAAGGACTGGCTGTTGCTCCCGGTTGCTTATGGGATTGGCACCGCGATACCCGTGCTTCTTGCAGTGCCAGCGCTCCACGTGGCAGGCAAGGCTGGAAGCGGCATAAAGCTCCTGTCGAAAGCAGGGGGCATGGCGGATGCGGCAATAGGCTGGCTGTTCATGCTTTGGAGCGCGTATTATCTGCTATCGTTCTTGGGAATAATTTGAGAAACAATGGGTGAGATATTATGGGTTTTGGAGACAAACTATCGTTCCTGGACAGGCACCTGACGATTTGGATATTCGCGGCTATGGCGCTTGGCATTGCCCTTGGCGCGTTTGCCCCAGGCTTCACGGCATTCGTCTCAAGCCTGCAAATAGGCACCACATCAATCCCGATAGCTGTTGGGCTCATACTCATGATGTACCCGCCGCTTGCAAAGGTGAGGTATGAAAAGCTGGGCGATGTCTTCAAGGACAGAAAAATTGTCGCGCTTTCCCTTGTGCAGAACTGGCTGGTCGGGCCTTTGCTCATGTTCGCCCTTGCCGTCATTTTCCTGCGGGACATGCCGGAGTATATGATTGGGCTTATCATGATAGGCATTGCGCGCTGCATTGCCATGGTTCTTGTTTGGAACGAGCTTGCGAAAGGGCACACCGATTACGCCGCAGGCCTGGTCGCGCTCAACAGCATTTTCCAGGTGCTTTTCTACACTGTTTATGCCTGGATATTTGTAACAATACTGCCGCCCATGCTGGGGCTTGCGGGAAGCGCGGTAAACGTGAGCTTATGGCAGGTTGCGGAAAGCGTCTTCATTTACTTGGGGATACCTGCAATTGCCGGGGCGGCAACGCACTACTATCTGGTAAGAAAAAAGGGCGAGGAATGGTATCACAAGAAATTCATCCCGAAAATAAGCCCCATGGCGCTTGTTTTCCTGCTGTTCACAATTGTTGTGATGTTCAGCCTCAAGGGAAGCCTCATACTTCAAATCCCGTTTGATGTCGTGAGGATTGCGATTCCGCTCCTGCTTTACTTTGTGCTGATGTTTTTCATCAGCTTCTACATGGGCAGGAAGCTTGGCGCAGACTACCCGAAAACCGCAACGCTCTCGCTCACGGCAGCAAGCAACAACTTCGAGCTTGCCATAGCGGTTGCGGTGGCTGTTTTCGGGATTGGCTCTGGCGTGGCGTTTGCAGCTGTAATTGGTCCGCTGATTGAGGTGCCTGTGATGATTGGCTTGGTGGATGTTTCGCTTTGGCTTAGGAGAAGGATGTTCAAAGGGGAGGCAATTGCATGAAAAAACACGAAATCAAGAGAATCGTTAAGGAAAAGTACGGGAAAATCGCCAAAAACGGCAATGGCTGCGGCTGCTCGTGCAACTGCGGAAGCGCCAGCAGCGAACAGGTGGCCTTGAGCATTGGCTATTCAGAGCATGAAGCAAAGGCGCTTCCCGATGCGAACCTTGGCCTAGGCTGCGGAAATCCAACTGCCATAGGTGAAATAAAGGAGGGCATGACTGTCCTTGACCTCGGCTCCGGGGCTGGCTTTGACTGCTTCCTTGCCGCGAAGAAAGTCAGCAAGACGGGAAAAGTCATTGGCGTTGACATGACAGAGGCAATGGTGAAGAAGGCAGGCGCGAACGCCAGGAAATACGGATTTTCCAACGTGGAATTCAGGCTGGGCGAGATAGAGGAGCTGCCGGTCGATGGCGCTTCCGTCGACGTCATCATAAGCAACTGCGTCATCAACCTGTCCCCGGACAAGCAAAAAGTGTTCGATGAGGCGTACCGCGTCCTCAAAAAGGGCGGGAAGATGTTCATCTCCGACATCGTGCTCCTTGGGGAGCTTTCCGAGGCGCAGAAGAAAGACGAGGAATTGCTCGTCGGCTGCGTCGGGGGCGCGATGCTGAAGGAAGAATACCTGGGATTGATAAAAGGTGCCGGCTTCAAGGTCAGCACGCACTCTGAAGACAGGGGGATAAGCGAAAGGCAGTACAGCGGGCTTCCGCTTGAAAGCCTGAAAATAGTCGCGTCCAAATAGGGTAAGCCTATGAAATACATATTGTTTGTCTGCACCGAGAATTCGGCGAGGAGCCAGATGGCTGAGGCGCTTTTCAACTTCCACAACAGGAATCCTGAATATGCCGGAATCAGCGCCGGAACTGAACCAGCCAAGGCGATAAAGCAGGGCGCGGTGGAAGCGATGAAGGAGAAGGGGATTGACATTTCGCAAAAGAAGCCGAAAAAGCTCGACTCGGGCATGGTCAAAAAGGCAGCCAGAATCTTCACGATGGGGTGTGCCAAGGGCTGCCCTGTGACTCCGCCTGGCAAGACCGAAGACTGGGATTTTGAGGACCCTGCTGGAAAGCCGATTGGGAAATACCTCGAAGTCCGGGATGAGATAGAGCGCAGGGTAATGAAGCTTGTTTCTGAAATTCAATAGTTGTAACCGTGGCACTTTCCTGTCACGCGGAAATGACCTGTGTGTCCAGAATCATGTCACTCAGGCAGATGAGTTCTTGCCAAGCGGACGGTCTGATGCACAATGTTTTACTAAATATGGCCAGCCGGAAATGCCCAAAAATCCTCGGAAAAATAAACCGGCGCTTACTGTTTCATGTTTCACCGCAGGATAGAACAATCTTTATAAACGGTTACATATACTGCCCATAGCATGCGGAAATGCGCCAGGCTTGCCCAGAATACGACTGACCCACTGGAATCTTCTTTCAAACCCAGGGAACCGCTGTCAGACGGAGCAATAAAATATGCAATCAGGAAAGAGGGCATACTCAGGATAATAGGCGAGGGGGAAATCGGGGACAAGGCCCGTTCGCTTAACCGCGACGCAGAAGCCTATAGGCAGGCAGGGCTTTGTGTTGGCAGCATCGCCGTGCTTGCCCAATCCGCCCTGGAAGATATCCTAAAATACAACCGTATTTGCAGCACGCTTGAGGAAGGCAACGGCATTCCCGACATTGAGAAGAAAATACTCGACGCAGGCATGAAATTCCCCCCTGAGCTTGAAGCTGTTATCGCAAAAGAAATAGGGGCATTCCCAAAATCAGGGCTGGAAAGCAAAATTCTTGGCATGCTTCCGAAAACAAGCACCACAGACCTTGAGAATTGCAGTTTGGAACTGGATGTGTTCCAAAGCAAACTGCTATCGTGTGAAGTTGATTTCGGCGCACTTTCAATGGAATCTGCCCTCAAGGCGATTCAAAAGGCAGCATTAGAGGAAGACGGCTGGAAAGTGACTTACGATGAATTGGATATGGGAATACGCTGGCAGGAAAAGCAAAAAAAAGTCAAGCTGGATGAGAATTATTTGGCAATCCTCAAGCTGAAAGACGGCATAGAAGGCGACGAGGACTGGCAGGAATACAGGAAAGGCCACCCGCCCAAGCCGGTATTTGACATCTTAAGAATCAATAGATATTCGCGGCTTTGCCCTGCCGTGATCCGTTCCTCGGCAAAAGAGGATGATGACGGCACGGGTGCGTACAACAGCACAGCATGCAAAAACGAAATAGGGATGGTTCTTGAAGCCGTGCGGGCTGTGCTGGCATCCTATTACTCGCCAAAGGCAAAAGACCTGCGCAAAAACGCCGGAACCGGCGAGGGTTTTGGCATCATGATCGAGCCGGCTGTCGGAAAGGCGATGGCATCAAAGGATGTTGCGCCCCTGTTCGCCCCGCTTTTTTCAGGAATTGCAGTCTTCAGCCGCGGCCAGCTCCAGATTTCGGCAGACTTGGGCTTTGGAGGGGTTGTTGGCGGAGGGGGCGAAACAATCGACATGGAAACCATGAGGAAAGCGGATGGGATGTTTTCCCGCTATGTTGACATCAGAACTGAACAGGCGGAGCAGACAGGGCAGTTCAGCTCGCAGCTTATCTATTACCTGTCTGGAAAGCACATGGAAGAAATGAAAAAAACGCGCGCGTATGATGTCTATACTGGCATTCGTTTTCCCGGCAAGGGCGAGTCTAAGTTCAGTTATTTTGATTTTTATGGCCAGTGCATATATCGCCATAAATTAAACAGCATGATGGAGTCCGTGGATGAATTTGATTTCCTGAAGTTTGCAGATTCTCTAAAGGCCGCGTCCGAGGCGCTGGGGGCGCGGAGGGTGGAATTCGCGGTTGGACCGGATTTGAGGAAAGGCGCGGAGGAGCCGAAAGCGCACATAGTGCAGTCCAGCGCCATCCGCGAGAGCAAGGAGAGCGCTTTTTCCACCCTTGCCCCAAAAGGCGAACAGATATGCTTCATTGTGGATAATCTCGGGACGGCACGGTTCAGGTTCAATAAATTCGTTCAGGCCCAATTAAGCAGCAGTGTGGATAATCTGCAGAAGTTTGATGCCGACCTCAAGGAAGGGTACGTTGCAATTATTCCGCAGGACCTCTCATCGAACGGCAAGGACATCTATCTCCAGAACGCAAAGGGCGCAATAGGGTTTGGGGAAAATGACGCCTTCGGAGGCACTTTTTTCAATACCGGGCAGAGAAGAACTTACGAGGCATCAAAGCTCCTCGAGCATTTCCCGAATTTCATGAAAAAAACAGGCAGGTTTTTTGCCTCTTCGCTCCCCTACCCGCTGAAAGCTGGCCTGCACTATGAAAAGGAAACCGCCAATGGCCTGCATGTCCTATCTGCCCCGGAAGGGCATTACTTCGAAGCCATTGCAGATGGCAAAAAGGGAGGCTTGCGCATCTACCTGTGCAAGAATGAATAGCCCTGATTTTCAGCTGTTGCGCGGCTGCGCTTATGGAGCAGTGACAAACCTGTGCCCGCGGAAAGATTTGGCTCACAGCCCGCCGCGCTTTTTCTTAAGGAGAGGGCAGAAGAGCAAGAGCTCGAAGAGAATACACATTTATCCATTTAAAGATACATTTATAAGCATTTGCAGGCATAGATTATAAGTGGTCAATATTATATTATAGTGGAGGCATTACATGGCATCTGATCAAATGAAGCTTGTGGACCAGCAGAGGCTTACGGCGAATATCGAATCCCTTCCAAATGTGCAAAACTACAAGAACTCGACAAAGGTAATGACCATAAAGGGGCAGCCCATATTCGTCGAGGATATCATAAAGGCAGGGCTGATCTCGCGCTCCAACATGCTCCTGCTTGGAGCCAGGGGCCGCGGCAAGACCACGCTGGAGCATGACATCATAGATGGATTTTTCGGGGGCAACGGCGTATATGTGCGCGCGCACCCCAAGATGGACGAAAAGGAGCTTTTCACCCATCTCAACATAGGCAAATTCCTGAGAGGCGAGCTGCAAAGCGACCACGAGCTTCGCGAGGTGCTCTCCAACATCAAGAACAACTGCATGATTGTGGACGAAATCACCAGGCTGCCAGGCATCACGCAGAACAGGGTATACGGACTTGCAGACGGCTATATTGAATTGGACGGCGTGAGATACCAGATAGGAAACGGCTATTCTGTACTGGTTGCCTCTGGAAACGTGGGCTCGAACTACACAGGCACTTTCCAGCTGGACGACGCGCTCATTGACCGCTTCCCCATAATTCTCAATGTCCAGGACTACCTTCCAAGGGCGCTTGACACTTTCACCAGGCTGATAGAAAAGCACGACCCGCGCGTGCCTGCGACTGATAAGAACGACCACACTTCATTGCTGAAGGAGATTTACCACGAAATCAAGAACCTCGAGGCAACCGTGATGATGGCGATTGCCACCCAGTACCTCATAACCGCGCTCAATGATTGTGTGAAATACGGCTACAACAAGCTTCAGATAGCAAACGTCCTGCCCCAGAAATGCGACGGCTGCGCAAAGCTTGCCGAGGGCTGCGGATATTACCAGGGAGTGTCCGAGCGCTCTGGCGAGGCAATAGTGGGGCTCACCCTCGCACTCCAGCAGGTTGCAATTGCAAAGCATTCTGCTGCAAAGAAGGCTGCTGCAGCCGAGAATTCGGCTGCACCTGATGAGCTTTTGAATGACGAGGTGAACGATGTTCTTGAGACATTCAGGACATTCTTCGGCTACACCGGCATACTGAATGCGCAAAAAGTGATGCAGGACTATTTCGGGAATCCGGCAATATTCATGACCAGCCTTGCAACTGTCATAAAAAGGGAGTTCACAAACAAGCTGTCTGATCTTCAGGGCATAGTGGATGCGATCAAAAACAGCGACGAGATAAGCGACAGGATGCTGGAACCGTTCACAAAGGACGTGTCAGCAGGCGCAGGCGCTGCATTCAAGAACCCGTGGAGATTCATATCCGAGCTGGTGAGGGGTGAGTGAAATGACAGGTGAAGAAAAACCCCAGTCAAATGGCCAAAACGGCAATAACAAGCCACAGGGACCGCTGCAGAAAATAATACGGGAAGGGGCAAGCACAGGCATGAATCGCCCAGAGGAGAGGCAAAAGCCGCTGGACAAGGAAGCGAAAACCGGCGTGCAGGTCGAGGGTGCAATGGACACGAACATTGCGGCAAGCGACAAGGAAAAGATACTTGCAATGGCATATAAGATGATCAACGAAACTGCCGGCATTGGTCTTGACATAAGGCTGCAGGGGCTTAAAATCCTTGGAGAGCATGGCGCCAGCTCAGATACGGAAAAAATCATCAGGTCAATCAATCTTGCAAAAACAGTGACAACCTCTAGCGGCGGCACCAACTATGTGATTGTTGACGACCTGCTCAATTCAGTTGTATTGGCACTGAACAAAATCAAAGACCGCGACTTTACATGCACAATGGCTGAATTGAACGCATTCATTAGTGCCCATGCAAACGAAACTCCGGAAGTATCCCATTCTTCTAGCAGCAAGATGGATAAGTACTATTACAATGCAGTTGTTATTGGAGTGCTCAATGGCGTGCACACCGAGGCTGCCTTTGACATACTTTGCAAATGCAGAAAAGACAGTGATTATACCGACCAAATTCACGGCAGAGTAAACGAAATGCTCTCTGATTTCTTTGAAAATCCAAAGCCAGAGCAGCTGGACCTCCTTGACAGGATATACAACTGGGGAACCTGGGATATCAAAAAGTACGTTTCCAGTATTATTGCAAAAATTGCAGGTGTTGCCTAAATGGGAGATCACAAGCACAAAACCAAGGGCGTTCTGCTTTCAGACATAGAGAAGAAGATAGACAGGATAAGAATCAACGAGTTTGGCTTTGTGGGCGTGAGCACGCGCGTGTTCCCGCTGACCGAGAATGCCGCATCGGCAAAGGTGTCTGGCTCGATTTCGCCATATGTCTGGAGCATGGAACTTGGAATAAACAACAAATGGACGCCGGAAAAGGACACTTACATAAAGGAATTCCTGCAGGAGCGCAGTGCAGCCGAGAAAGGAATTATGGTGGTGGGCGGGGACACTGGCAGGCATGAATTCGGCCATCCTGGCTTTTGCCCGAAAAGCCTGGATTCCTACACGCGCATCCTGGATGCAACCACGGTTGAGCTTGACAGCATGGGCATAAAGAGCAAAAGCACTGCCAAATACCTTGCCAACTGCTTCATGGATTTGATTGACAATGCCAATGTCAGGGGAATGGGGCAGGGCGACGGGCTTACAATATTCTATTACATACAGGGAGACAGCGGATTCTATTCATCCTTCATCGCGCTTAACATGCTTGCCTGGGGGCAGGAGGCTGACCGCAAGCTGATCGGGCGCAAATTCGAGCAGAACTTTTCGGATAAGGAGCTTGCAGCTGTTCAAAAGCCCGCAAACGAATATGCAGCGCAAATCGGGCTGGGAAAGCTGGATAACACAGGCAACTTCGCTGAAAAATCCGATGCTGAAAAGCTCGACACGCTCAATAACGATTCAGGATGGGAAGAGTATGCCAGATTGTTCGCAAGGAAATTCGGCAATATGGTGAAGCACAAGGAGCCCCAGAAAGACGACGGCAAGGACCAGTCGGGCAATGATTCCAAGCAGGATGGAGAAAAAGGGGAGAGCGAGAGCGGCGAGAAGGATAATGACAAGAAAAAGGAGAAAGACCCGGATGGCAAGGGCAAGAAGGAAAATGAAAAAGGCGAGAAGAAGGATGGAGAAAAGGAAGGCGGCGAGGAAAAAGATAGCGATGTTGATGACGGGCCTGAAGAGCCTGGAAAGCACATGGGCAAAAAGGCGGAGAAAAGCAAGAACAAGGCATCTGGCAAGAGCGAAACGGATGAAACCGACGAGCCTGACTCAGGCCCTGGCGAAAACCCGTTTGACCGCGAAATCAGCACGCCTGAAG
>JAPLWY010000103.1 GCA_026396355.1 Microcaldota archaeon | reverse complement strand
GCTCGCACAGCGTCACTTCATTCGATTCGACCGCTGTGTTGTAGATTATCTGCTCGGCTGAAGCGTTGTAGTTTTGAGCCCCGCCGGTTGTGCCCCCTGAAGGCGAAGTTGCAACTGGAGTGGCGGCTGGCTGGTGCTGGGGGATAACTGGCGCCGGGATTGGGAGCGTCTTGTTCGAGAGGAGCAGATCGCGCTCTTCCTGGGACATGCCTGTGAGCTTTTTCTTCATTGCCGGGTTGGAAGAGTCGCCAATGCAGGTCTTGCGCACGCCAATATTGGAAATCCCGTAGCAGAAGAATGGATTTTGCTCAAGTACGGATTGCACATAGACGCAGTTTGCGAGTTTTTCCTGTGCAACGCCAGAGCATGCTTTCGGGGTATCGCCTTGGACACAGCCAGATAGCAGCAGCAGAAGCGTGACGGAAAGAAGCGCAGCATATGAAACAATGCGACTCATGCGGGGATTTCTCCGCAAGAGTTTAAATTCGTTCGGGACGAAAAAGGCGCCATGTTCCAGGATTTGTTCTACCCGAGGCAAGTGGTGCTGGTCACCGCCGCTACAAGCGAAAAGTCGAATGTCACGGCAGTTGAATGGATAATGCCGGCTGGTGAAAAGCCCGAGATGCTTGCGCTGTCCCTCCGCAGCACTTCGCTCACACTGGATTTGCTGTGCACTTCCATGGAGTTCGTAGTCGCAGTCCCAGGAGAAAAGCTGAGGGATGCCGTGATGCTGTGCGGCACTACATCTGGAAAGTTCATTGACAAGTTTTCTGAAGCCAATCTCACGCAGGTGAAGGCGAAAAAAGTGTCTGCGCCCCTCATCCTGGAAGCGCTTGCGAACATTGAGTGCCGCGTGCTGAATTATACCGGCTGCGGGGACCATGTGCTGGTGACTGCGGAAGTTGTCGAGGTTAACCTGACAAAAACTGACGAAAAAATCAAGCCTTTGATGTTTGAGGAAGGAGAGCGGTTCAAAATCTCGAAAGTTGAAAGGCGCTGAGTGCACCGTCTGGGCCTTTTCCCATTTTACTTAGGAATAGCCGCACTCAAAGTAGTCGTATCCCGTGCTGTACTCGTTATACGGACCGGCAAAGCAGCAGGGAATTTCCTCGCAGTTTTTCAGCGCAACTTCAGAATTGGCAAAGCCTTCCGCCCCTTTTTCCGAAACACAGTCTCCGCCGTAATACATCAAGTAGTGTGCGCGGTAAAAGGTGCCGTTTTCCTGCATGCTGCAGAATCGGTTGGCGCCGTATGGCCAGGAGGAATAGAATTTCTTCACCCTGGTGAAATTGACTGCTTGCGCATTGGTGCTGTTTTGCGGCTCGGGCGGCGTTTGCTCAACTGGTGGCGCAACTGCCGGCATGGGCGGTGCTGGTGGAGAAATTACTGGCGCTGGAGTTGGTTGGGGAGTAGCCACAGGAGGATTTTGCTGGGTTGAGTTGGGGGGTTTTTGGGTGGTTGTGGGAGGTTTTGAAGCTGTGGCGTTTGTTTTAGGAGTGGGAGTTTGCGCGCTTGCGTTTGCAGTCTGGCTGCCGCTTGCAGATGTCTTGTTTTCAGTCTGGTTTTGAGCGGGAGTGGCAATTGCCTGCGCTGGCGATTGTGTTTTTGCCTGCCCGGTTAACGCGCCGGGGGATATGAATGTGTTGAAGATGGCGGCCGCCAGAAGAACTGCCAGGATTATGATGATTCCGAAAAACGCAAGTTTTTTCAGATCCATCCCCTGCCTTATTGGCTTAAGTGAAATTGGAGGGATTTGCCTTGTTGGCACCTGGTCAGTAGGAGTAGCGGCAGTTGGAGGAGATAGTGTGGGCGGAGAGGGGATAGGGCGCGCAATTTGCGGAGAGGATTGTGGAATGGCCGTTACCGGCGGCTGAGCCTGCTGATCTGGCTTTTTGCCGAATAACGAGGAAAATAGCGATTTTTTCTGGGGGGGTTCCAGTTCGATTTGGTTTGCCGCCGGGATGGATGAGGGAACGGCGGCAACAGGCGTTTGAATTGTAGGCATTGATTGGGCTTGTGATGGTTGGGAAACTGAAGCTTGGCTTGGCTCTGCTCGGGGTTGGTTTTGTGTTTGCGCCGGTTGCTGCTGGGCTGGCCTTGATTGCGCCAGTACTTCTGGCGAAAGCTGAAGTGGGGGGCGCTCAGCAGCATAGCCCCGCTTGTCATATGCTGCCTGCTCGTTGATGCGTGCAAATGCCTCGGCGATTTTGTCCTTTCTCCAGCCCACTGAAAGAAGCTGTTGGGTTATCTGGTCATCCATCCTGCCGCGCTCGCGGGATTTCAGAATAAATGAAACAATGTCGTCGCCCATCTTATCACACTAGTGTTAATCTCGAACAGATAATATAAAGATTGGTGGGATGGCGCTTTTTGGGAGAGCTAGAATGAGTGAATGGCGATTGGGTTTTTGGAGAATGCGTCAAGCGAGAGAATGGATGGGAACATGATAACTTGTTTTGAGAGCGCGAGATTGATTGCCTGCTGCGAGGCAAGGCAGCCTATTGTGTTTGCCACCGGCCCAAGCGCGTGATCGCATTTTTGTGCCCTGGAATTCTTTTTTAGAAAAGGATGATTTTTTTGAAGGTGCGCACCTGAAATCACGCTTAGCATCCCGCGCGCTCCGAGCGCGGATGCAAAAATATAGGGAGTTTTGGATGGCGAACAGCCGGAAAATACCGTCTTTCGCGAATCCGGCGAGTCGGTGGCGTCAATTACTGCAGTGCAGCCGCGGGAGAATTCTTCGGAATTGCACGCAGTTATTTTTCCGAACGGGATTATTCTGCAGTTTTTGCTGAGGGAGATTGCGCGGGAAAGCGCGGATTGGATTTTTAGCTTGCCATCTGCTCGGGAAGACCAGAGGATTTGCCGGTTTGCATTGGATTCCTCGAAAAACCCATGGTCGGAGATTCTTATTTCCCCTGCGCCGGCACGGAGAAGAAGCTCGAATGCAATTCCGCCCACCCCGCCAAGACCGGCAATGCCAAATGTGGAGTTGGAGAGCCGAGCCTGCCCTTTCTTGCCAAGCGTGGACAGGTTGGCGTGCGTAAGCCTGTTGGATGCCATGTAGAAGTCTTGGTGCAAAGCGATATAATATTGGCATTTGAAGCCAAATCATGCGCGCGCTAGTGGTTATAGCCCAGGAAAACAAGGCAAGCAGAAATATTCGTGATTGCCTGCTTAGGATTGGAAAGATGCGGGAAGATGGAGAGAAATACTGGGCAGGCGACAGCTTTGACATGGCGGAATATGCCGGAAGCATAATTGAGATTATGCCTAAGCATGAGGCGGATTACTACATATTTGCAAGCACGCACAAAAGCGAAAGCAAGCTGCCCAATTTCACTGCGCACACTCCTGGGAATTGGGGAAGCGCGGAAATGGGCGGACGGGAAAAGATGCTAAATGTTGCGTATGGGAGCAAAGTGGCTGCCGCGGCGCGCGAGATGGCGCGCCTGTCAGCGCAATCGCTGAAATGGGAAACCTCGATTGAGGTGGACCATCATGGGCCGACGCTGGAAAAGCCCGTGTTATTTGTTGAGATAGGGAGCTCGGAGGAGCAGTGGGGAAATCCTGTGGCAGGGGAAATTGCGGCAAGGGGGATCTTGGCTGCGGTTGGGGCGCAGGATGCGGCAAGTGTGCAGGTTGGGTTTGGCGGAAGCCATTACTGCCCGAAATTCGGGCCGGCCATACTTTCCGGGAAGGCGGTTTATGGGCACATTATTCCAAGCTATTCGCTTGAGAAAGACGGCATTGACGAGGCCAGGCTAAGGCAGGCAATCGGGAAGAACGTTGAGGGTGTGGAGTGCGCGGCAATCGATTGGAAAGGTGTGAAAGGCGCTGCGCGCACGGAGCTTGTTGCCATCCTTGAGTCGATGGGAATAAAATGGGTTAAGGCTTAATCAGGGATAAGGAATAACAAGAACAGCAGCAAGAGCATAATGCAGAAAATTGATGCGGGTGGAGATATGGGAAAATATTTTTCGTTTCTGGCAGTGGCTGCGCTTTTTGCTGCAATTCTAGTAGTGGGATGCACGCAGGCGCCAATAAATGAGGGAATGACAAAGGATGGGCGCGCGTATCGGGGCGCTGCTGATGCAAAATTGACAATTTACGAATACTCGGATTTTGAGTGTCCGTTTTGCGGAAAGGCGCAGCCAACTGTGACGCAGGTTATGGAAGCGTACGGGCAGTCGGTAAAGCTGGAATTCCGGCACTACCCTCTCCCAATTCACTCAAGGGCAGTGCCTGCGGCTGTGGCGTCAATCTGCGCTGAAAAGCAGGGGAAATTCTGGGGGATGCATGATTTGCTTTATGCCAACCAGGGGGCGCTTGACGACGCCTCGCTTTCAAAATACGCCGAGAAAATAGGGCTGGAGATGGCAGAATACAGCAAATGCGTGGCAGGGAATGAGGCAGTGGCGCTAATTGACAGGGATATTGCAAGCGGCAGCGCAGCAGGAGTGCAAGCAACCCCGACATTCGTGATTGGGAATAGCATGGTGCTGGGCGCGCAGCCATTTGACAAGTTCAGGCAGATAATAGACGCCGAGCTTGCGGTTGAGAACGCAAAGTCCTGACGGCAGCCAAGCTGGATTCGCCCTGGCAGTCATGCATCCTTAAGCTGCGCCAGTATTTTTTCATCAATCCTGAATATTTTTGAATTTTCCCCGTCCTTCATCAGGGAGATTATTTTGTGGTGGACCTTTATGCTTTCCTCCATGTTGTATTCCCTAAGCATTCTGTTCAATTCGCTTGAATCCAGCCTCATCCCGCCCGGGAGAGCAAGCAGGTTGTTCAGAGGTATCATGGCGTATAAGCCGTACACGCTATTCCCTTCCACATTCAAAAGCGGGCTGTATGTTACAAATGCGCCGACACCCGGATTGATGCTGATGATCAAGCCGCTGACCGCGCTTTTAGACGTATTTGCCCGGGCGCCGGATACCATCAGGGAAAATAATCCCGACTGTTCATACAGGCCGAATGTGTTCATTGCAGAAAGAACCCGAACAATGTTGTTCATTTGCGCGATATTTCCCTTTTTTCGCATGCCCGCCCCGCCCGATGATAGAACCAAGGAAGCATTCAAAACATCGCCAATGGTCAGCCCCAACGAGCAGGCTCTCGTGTAATTTGCATACGCTTCCTCGCCCTCTTTCGCATTCTTGAATCTGCCGGATGCGACAAGCCTGCTCGCTATTGCACGGTTGTTATTGTTCGTATTGAATTCCGACTCAAAAACCCTGTCCAGCACGCCTATGCCCGGGTTGCCCGTTACCCGGCGCATGAAACCGACAAACTCGGGGAATTTCCTTATCACGCCCGCAGATGATATGGCGCCTGCATTGTTAAGCGGGTGTTCCGGCACCTGCATTTGCAATTCCGGACGCAAAATCTTGTCCGTATTAAACGGCATTGAACTTGCTTCGAGGCCGGAAATGCTTTTGGCAGGGGCGCCCATTTCAAGTGCGTAAAGATAAAGAAATGGCTTTATGACCGATTGGGCGCTTATTTTGATTTTAGCCCCGTTGCCAACGATGACCCTGTTGCCATGAATGTCCCCGACAGCAATAGCAGTCAGAGCCTTGTCGACTTTTTTAAGTTCAGGGATATATGCCGCCAATATTCCATAGGACGTCAGCTTTATCGCCCACTTATCAACAAGAGATACCGATTTTTCAGTAATGCCCAGACTCTTAAGGGTCGGGGCAGTCTGGACTTCATCCACTGATCGGCTGGCTCTGATTTTCTGGAACAGAGTTTCGATGTCCGCGTCCATGGAAAATTGATTTTCGTAGAAAGCATAAAAGCCTGCCTAGCCGTATCGGCTGGGTTTTTTCATCAGGCTCCCTGAATTTCGTCCGCTTTTGGGATTTCTTTTTTCTCCTTTTTTTCCTCCTTTTTCCTTGCGCGCATGAAAAAGTAGGCTGCGCCGATTATGAATGCTATTGAGAGGGCGCCTATGAGAAGCGCCTTGGGATCAGGCGCGCCTGTGCCTGATTGGAGCACTGCAGTGAGAGCGCGCGTGGCGCGGTCTGACGATGCCATTGAGTCAGCAAAAAGCCCGCTTTGCAGGAAATCGTCAGCGCGCGAAATTTCGGCTTCGGCTTGCGAAATGTCAAATGTTGAGCCGAATTTCGCCTTTGCTTCCGAGAGAGCGGCTTTTGCAGTGGAAAGCGAGGAGCGTGCTGACTCATCAAGCGACTGGAGCGTGCTGTTGAGGGATTGAGACAAGCGAAGCAATGATTGGAAGGAGGAATTTGCCTGTGAAAGGGATTCTTGTGGGGTGAGTGTGGTCTTTTTTGAGGCAGCTAGCCCCTTGTCGGATTCATCCAGCTTTGCCTGAGCTACTGCTGGTGTGAATGGGAGGCGCTGCTTTTCTGATGCGGAGAGAGAGGAGTATTGCTTCGAGTATTCCGAGATTTGGCTTTCGACCTGAGGATGGAAGGCGGAATAGTTCGCCTGCATTTGCAAGGCCAGTTGTGAAATTGAGGCGCCAAACGCATCCGATTCTGTTTTTGCGCTTTCAATTGCCGCCTGCGCGCGCGCTGCCTCAAGCTGCGCCTCGCTATATTTCCCTTCTGAGTAAAGCTGGTTTGCCAGCGAGAGCTTTTCCGATGCCAAGGACAAGTCTTGATTGCCTTGCAGCTTTGCCTTGGCATATTGCGAGGACACGCCTTTTAGGAAGTCCCAGACTGCGGATGCTTCAGCCTCTGTGAAATCTGCGCGCGCTTTGCGAAGCAGCGGGAGCGCTTTTGAGGGGTTGCCATTGTCAAATTCGGTGATTGCTGAGGATAGCGCAAGCTTGCATTGAGCTTCTGGAACTGAAAGGGCGGCTGAAGCTGCGGTGAGGTTTTCCAGGGACATCAGGGTCATTGCGCTTTGCGTCTGCTCAAGCTCGGAGTC
>JAPLWY010000117.1:12771-15445 GCA_026396355.1 Microcaldota archaeon | reverse complement strand
CTTCAGCTATAGCGACTGAGAAAAACCGCGAAAAGCCCTCTCTTTTTTTCCCGGATTTTTCTTGGCTGCACTAACACTGGCAGAATAAAAAATATATCGCATTTGAACGGAGGATGTTTGGGATGAAAAATATCAAATTGGTTGCAAAGAACGGCGGCGGCAGGAGCCTGGTCCGCGTGGGCAAGGTCAAAGTCGGGCAGGGCTTCACCATAATTGCCGGCCCATGCGGCGTGGAGTCCGAGGAGCAGATGCTGGAAACCGCGGTCGCGGTGAAGGAGCTTGGCGCGGACATGCTGCGCGGCGGCGCGTTCAAGCCGCGCACTTCCCCCTACGCCTTCCAGGGGATGGGGCTTGCAGGCCTGAAGATACTGGAAAAGGCGCGCGACCTCACCGGGCTCCCGGTGGTCACCGAGGTCACCGACACGAGGAATGTTTCCTGGGTGTGCGAATACTGCGACGTTCTCCAGATAGGCGCAAGGAACATGCAGAACTTTTCGCTCCTCAAGGAAGTCGGCAAGGTGAACAAGCCCGTGCTTCTCAAGCGCGGCATGAACTCCACATTGGAGGAATGGCTCAACTGCGCGGAATATATACTGAACGAGGGGAACCCAGACGTCATACTCTGCGAGCGCGGCATACGCACCATGGAGACATACACGCGCAACACGCTTGACCTTTCTGCAGTGCCTGCAATAAAGGAGCTCACCCACCTTCCGATAATCGTGGATCCGAGCCACGGCACAGGCAGGCTGAGCCTGATAGGGCCAATGAGCATGGCAGGCGCAGCGTGCGGCGCCGACGGCATGATCATAGAGGTGCACCGCAGGCCGGAAGAGGCGCTTTCAGACAAGGACCAGGCGCTCACGCCCGCGCAGTTCGGGGAGATTGCGAAAAAGGCAAGGGCAATGCACAGGCTCTGGGCAGAGCTTGAAAAAGGGCAGGCATGACATGCAAACATCCTGTCAGGTAGAAAATATGCGCATAATGGAACTCAAGGGAAAATCCGGCAACAGCAAAATACTCATCGGCGAGCCAATCGCCCATCTTGCCAGCCTCTGCACTTCTGAAAAGAACGTGATAGTGACGGACAGGAACGTGAGGAAATTCCACGGCGATAAATTCCCGGATTTTCCAGTCCTTGAGGTCGGGCTGGGCGAGGGGAACAAAACCCTGCCAGCCGTGCAGCTGCTCTACGAAAAATTCCTGGAAATGGAGCTTGAGCGCGGCTCCATGGTGATCGGGATTGGCGGGGGGATTGTCTGCGACCTCGCAGGCTTTGCCGCATCCACCTATCTTCGCGGCATGAGACTGGGCTTGGTGCCCACCACGCTGATTGCGCAGGCCGATGCGGCAATCGGGGGGAAGAACGGGGTGAACCTTGGGGGCTACAAGAACCTTGTGGGCGCGATAAGGCAGCCTGAATTCGTGCTTTGCGATTTCTCGCTCCTCTCCACCCTTCCTGAAAGGGAGGTGCGCTGCGGCTTTGCCGAGGTGATAAAGCACGCCGCAATAGCCGACGCATCGCTTTTCTCCTACCTTGAGGAAAATCTCCACGAGGCAATGGGCCTGAAGCGGTCGGCAATGGAAAAAGTGATACACGATTCCATACTTGTGAAATCCAGCATAGTGGCAAAGGACGAATACGAGAAAGGGGAGCGGAGAAAGCTCAACTTCGGGCACACCATCGGGCATGCCGTGGAAAAGTGCTGCGGCATCCCTCATGGAGAGGCAATCGCAATCGGCATGGCTGCAGAGGCAAGGCTTTCAGTTTCTCGCAAGTTTCTCTCAGGGAAGGACGCGGAGCGGCTGGCGCGCCTGCTTGCAAACGTTGGCTTGCCTGCAAACGTAAAAGCAGAGCCGGCAAAACTCATCGATGCGATAAGAAAGGACAAGAAGAGGGAAAGCGAGGGCGTGAAAATGGCGCTTTTGGAAGGGATTGGGAAATGCAGCGTGCAGGATGTGCCACTTGGCGAAATAGAGGCGGTTCTCAATGATGCGCATTAAAGCAGGGCAAAGCATTCGCCCTGCAACTGGCAAGCCCGCGGGTCCCCATGCTCTCGGGGTTTGCCATAGCATTGGCAATTGCTCAGTGGCAAGATGCATTTCCTCGCTTAGGGGGCCGCAGTTAGCGGAAGTGCGGCTTGACCTGCTCACTGGCAAAGTGGGCAAGGCTGAGGTGCGCAGGATTTTCTCATCGCACAATAACCTGATTGCCACCTGCAGGCCAGGCAGGCGCTTGCAAAAAGAGTGCGCTTCATTGCTCCTGGAGGCGATTGCAGATGGCGCGGCTTGCATTGACATTGAGGTTGGCGCGCCAATTGCGCTTCAAAAGCAAAAAAGGCAGGCTGCTCAGTAATCGTTTCATTCCATGATTATGAAAAGACCCCGGCGCGGGCAAAGCTTGAGGCGCTTGTTGCCAAATGCTTCGATGCAGGCGCGGACATTGCGAAAATAGCGTGCAAGGCAAATTCCTCTGCAGACTGCGTGCGCCTTCTTTCATTGCTTGATGGAAAAAGGAAGCTTGCAGTGGTTGGCATGGGGAAAGAGGGCAGGCTGGTGCGCGCGGCCGCGCCCATGCTTGGCAGCGCAATTGCATACGCCTCGCCTGTTGGCAAGAAAGGCACTGCTGACGGGCAGATGACCGCCGCAGAGCTAAAAAAAGCGCAAAGGATGT
>JAPLWY010000117.1:3213-12761 GCA_026396355.1 Microcaldota archaeon | reverse complement strand
AGGATTTTTGCATCCACCGGCAAGCCCATAATGCAAAGCGCCAGCCCCCAGATGCACAATGCCGGCTTTGCAGCATGCGGCATCCATGCGGTTTACACCAGGCTTGCGGCGGATAGCATGGAGGAGGCACTTGAAACTGCGCTGCAGATTGGCATGTCCGGGCTCAATGTCACTGCGCCGTTCAAGCAAACCGCCTTCCACCTTGCCGATTCGCTTGACGGCAATGCGCGTGCAACAGGCGCAGTGAACACACTGTTCATTGCGAAGAGCGGCAAAACGCGCGGCTTCAATACTGATGTTGACGGGGTGCGCGGCGCGCTTGCAGGAGCGGGCGTGAAACTGAAGGGCGCAAACGCAGTGGTGCTTGGCGCAGGCGGCGCTGCGCGCGCAGCGGCATACGCGCTTTGCAAGTCAGGTGCGCGCGTGACAGTGGCGAACCGCACAATCGGGAAAGCAAAGGAAATCGCCTCCAGGTTTGGCTGCAGCCATTGCTCTTTATCCGGGAAATCCCTTGCCAGGGTTCTTCCGCGCGCACAAGTGATTGTCTCCACACTGAGCACAAGGGAGCGCGTGGTGCCTTCCCATCTTCTGAAAAAAGGCGCAGTGCTGCTTGACGCTTTCTACTCATCCGAGACTTCTCTTTCGCAGGATGCAGCTTTGGCAGGCTGCAAGGTAATCGACGGCAGGGAATGGCTGCTATGCCAGGGCGCCGCCGCGCTGACGCTCTTCCCCGGGACGCCTGCGCCAATCGGAGCAATGAGGCATGCCTTATCCGCTTCCCGAGCGGGCAAGAAAAACATCGCGCTCATTGGCTTCATGGGCAGCGGCAAAAGCTCGGTTGCAAAAATTATTGCAAAAAAAACCGGATTTCAAGAAAAAGCGGCATGCCTGTAGTTGAGATGGATGAAGTGGTGGAACGCAAGGCAGGTATGAAAATTTCCGACATATTTGAAAAGCATGGCGAGTCCCGCTTCCGCGCGCTTGAAGCGCAGGCAGTGGAAGAGGCATGCAAAAAAACAGGAGCAGTGCTTTCCCTTGGCGGCGGCGCACTGCTTGATGCCGCATGCGCGCGCGCAGTGCAAAAAAGCTGCATTGCAGTATGGCTGTGGGCAAGCGCGGACGAGTCTCTTTCGCGCCTGAAGGGAGATTCGTCGCGCCCGCTTCTCAAAAAGCCAGGCAAGGCAAAAGCCGCGCGCAGCCTGCTGTCCTTCCGCCTTCCCATATATGCCATTTGCTCAGACATCGCAGTTGGAACAGAGGGCAAATCTGCCAAAAAAGTAGCAGGGCTGGTTATGGATGAAACGGATATCGCCTTGCAGCCTGCGCAGAAGAGTTGATGATGCATGAAAAAAATATCTCCCTGCAAAATTGAAGGAACGCTCGACGCGCCATCCTCAAAGAGCATGATGATACGCGCAGTGGCAGCTGCGTTGCTGTCAAATGGAAAAAGCATCATCACCCGCCCCACCTGCTGCGATGACGCGCTTGCTGCCTTAAGGTGCGCAAAAGCGCTTTGGGCAAAAGTGAAAATTGGAAAGGGCAGGCTGGAAATAAGGAGCATTGGGCTGGCTCTGGCTGGCACGGGCGCACCCGCTCCCAGCCGCAAGCTTGACTGCGGCGAATCAGGCCTGTGCATGAGGATGTTCACTCCCATTGCCGCGCTTGGCAGCGGAAAAACACTGCTCTCTGCAAAAGGGACTCTTGCATTGCGCAAAGTTGGCATGATGGAAAAGCCTCTTTCGCAGCTTGGCGCCTTGTGCACAAGCAATAGTGGATTGCCTCCCGTGTTCGTACAGGGGCCCATGAATGGGGGGAGGGCTGAGCTTGACGGTTCTGAAAGCTCGCAGTTCCTGACCGGGCTTTTGATGGCGCTTCCGCTCTGCCAGGATGATTCAGTGCTCATTGTCCAAAACCTGAAAAGCAGGCCCTATGTGCAAATGACTTTGGAAATGCTGCGCGCTTTCGGGGTCAAGGCGCACGCAAACAGCTCAATGTCCCGATTTGAAATTCCCGGCAATCAGCATTACGTTCCCGGAAAATACTGCGTGGAAGGCGACTGGTCAGGCGCAGCCTTCCTGCTGGTGGCTGGCGCAATCGCAGGCAGTGTTGCGGTGGCGGGATTGCGCGCAGATTCCCTTCAGGCGGACCGCGCAATACTAAGCGCGCTTAAGATGGCGGGTGCAAAGGTGAAAGTTTCCAAGAGCACGGTGCACGTGAGCAAAGGCAAACTTTTTGCATTCGAGTTTGATGCCACAGACTGCCCGGACCTGTTCCCTCCCCTTGCCGCGCTCGCATGCCACTGCAAAGGAGTTAGCAGGATAAAAGGCGCATCACGCCTAACTGGCAAGGAGAGCGACCGCGCGTCAGCGCTTGTGCAGGAGCTTGGCAGGATGGGCGCCAGTATTTCAGTGGCGGGCGACATGATGGAAATAAACGGCAAGCGGCTTGCAGGCGGCGAAGTGGACTCGCATGGCGACCACAGGATTGCAATGGCGTGCGCGGTCGCTGCGCTTGCCTCGGAAAAAGGCGCGATGATAAATGTCGGAAAATGCGTGTCAAAGTCCTACCCGCGCTTTTTTGAGGATTTAATGCGTTTGAAGGTGAAAAAATGAAAAATTCTTTCTCGTTTGGCGAAAATTTCAGGATAGCCGTGTTCGGCAGCAGCCATGGCTTGCATGTGGGCGTGGAAATAGAGGGATGCCCCAAAGGGCTGTTGATTGGCGAGGATGAGATACAGCTGCAGCTGGACAGGCGAAAGCCGGGCGTTAGCTCTCTTGTGAGCGGAAGGATGGAAAAGGACAAGCTCATCATTGAAAGCGGCATCAAGGGCGGAAAGACAACAGGGGAAAAAATCCGCATGCTTGTGAAAAACAGCGACACCAAGCCTCAGCATTACGCTGCTTTTGCTAAAACCCCCCGCCCAGGGCATGCGGACTTCACCTCGAGCATAAAGTACGGCAAAGCGCAAAGCGGCGGCGGGGTTTTCTCAGGCAGGATGACTGCTGCATTTGTGATGGCTGGCGCGATTGCAAAAAAGCTGCTCCTTGCGCGCGGAATCCGCACATTCGCATTTGCAAGGCAGATTGGCAGCTTGAAGCTGGAAGGCGAGGTTTCCGAGCAGATGATACTTGAAAACACGTACAGGAACTGCGTGCATACTGCCGACATGGCGGTTGCAAGGAAAATGTCTCATGCCGTGGAAAAGGCGAAAAACGCAGGCGACTCCATAGGCGGGATTGTGGAATGCAGGATAACCGGGGTCCCGGCAGGCATTGGCGAGCCCATGTTCGGTTCCATTGAAAGCAATATCTCGCAGGCGATATTCGCCATCCCTGCCGCAAAAGGCATAGAATTCGGGGCAGGCTTTGCCGCTTCCGGCATGCTGGGGAGCGAGCACAACGACGCATTCTATTTTGAGGCAGGCAAGGTGAAGACGCGCACCAACAATGCCGGCGGGATATTGGGCGGGCTGTCAAGCGGCATGCCCATAGTGTTCCGGGTGGCATTCAAGCCGACTGCAAGCATTTTCACTGAGCAGGAAACCGTGGATCTGGAAACAAACGCAAGCGCAAGGCTCCGGATACAGGGAAGGCACGACCCATGCATTGCAATACGCGCAGTGCCAGTGGTGGAAAACGTTGCGGCATTCTGCATGGCAGACATATTATTGGGGAACAAGGAGGGAGAGCATGAAGCTTGAGGAACTTAGGAAGCGGGTGGATTTGATTGACAGCGAGATAGTCAGGCTGCTTGGGGCGAGGATGGAGCTCGCCTTGCGCACTGGCAAGCACAAGGAAGGCGTTGCCGACCCGAAGCGCGAGGAGGGGGTGTTTGGCAATGTGAGAAAACACTCGGTGGGGCTGGTACGCCCGGAATTCTCGGAGGGCATTTTCAAGGGGATAATCTCGGAATCCAAAAAAATCCAGGACAGCCATCCCATGCTGGTGGCATTCCAGGGCGAGCATGGCGCATTCGGGGAAATGGCAATCCGCGCCTTTTTGCCGGCCGCAGTGCCAATCAGCTGCCGCGAGTTCGAGGATGTTTTCAAAGGCGTGGAAAGCGGCTCCTTTGATTTTGGCATGGTGCCAGTGGAAAATTCCATCGAAGGCGCAGTCACCCAGGTGAATGACCTTCTTGTGGAAACCGGGCTGAGGATTGCGGGCGAGGTCAGGGTGCCTGTGCACCACTGCCTGCTCGTCCTCCCCGAGGCGGATTACCGCGAAATCAAGGTGGCGTATTCCCACCCGCAGGCGCTTTCGCAATGCAGGGGCTTCCTGCAGAGGAACAAGCTTGAGGCAAGGCCGTTTTACGACACTGCGGGCGCGGCAATGATGCTTGCAGAGGACAGGCCGAGGGCAGCGGCCGCAATCGCAAGCAGGCTGTGCGCAGAGCTTTACGGGCTTGAGATACTGAAGGAGAATGTGGAAGACCACAAGTCAAATTCCACGCGCTTCCTCGTGCTTTCGCGAAAGGAAGGGGAAAATGCAGGGGCGCAAAGCGCGAAGCCGTACGAGGGCGCGGGCAGCGGGCAGGGCGCAATCGGGAAAAAGGGCGACAAATGCTCCATAATATTCTCAACCGAGCACAAGGCAGGCGCGCTTTTTTCCGTGCTCAAGGTCTTCTCAGACGCATCGCTCAACCTTACCAGGATAGAGTCCCGCCCCATAAAAAGCGACCCTGGCAAGTACGCGTTCCTGCTGGACTTTGAAGGCTCGGACCAGGACGCAAAGGTTGCCGCCGCGCTTTCCCAAGTCGAAAAGATGGCCCAGTCCTGCAAGTACCTTGGCTGCTACCAGTCATGGAAGCCGGAGGCGAAGGCATGAGGATAGCAATTGTAGGCATTGGCAGGATGGGCTCCTGGCTCGCCAAAACGCTCTCAGCCGCCCACACTGTGGCAGTGTACGACCGGAATCCCGGCAAGGCTTCAGGGCTTGGGAAAGTGGAAGTGCTTGAGAATCTGGACGGGCTTTTGGCATTCGCGCCTGACATGCTGATCAACGCAGTGGGCCTCCAAAACACCATTTCGGCGTTTGACGAGTGCCTGCCGCACCTTCCGGCAGGCTGCGTCATTTGCGACGTGGCATCCGTGAAGGCCGATCTTCCGGGATATTACGCAAAGTGCGGCTTCAAGTTCGCCTCAGTGCATCCGATGTTCGGCCCGACATTCGCCAACATGGAGTCCCTCGAGGGCGAGAATGCGGTGGTGGTGCGCGAGTCGGACGCTGAGGCTGCGGAATTTTTCCGCGGGTTCTTTTCAGCGCTTGGCGCCCGCGTATACGACTATGGCTTCAAGGAGCATGACCGCATGATGGCATACTCCCTCACCACCCCGTTCGTAAGCTCGCTCATGTTTGCCTCGTGCGTGGATTCAACCGCAGTGCCCGGCTCGACATTTTCCAAGCACATGAAAATCGCGAAGGGGCTCCTGTCCGAGGACGACCGCCTGCTCTGCGAAATACTCTTCAACCCGCAGTCGGTGCCGCAGATAGAGAGGATAAATTCCAGGCTCGAGCACCTGAAGCACATAATAAGCGGGCGGGACTACGAGGAAGCGCAGGATTTCCTGGCAAAACTGAGGAAGCGCATAGGGTGATTCCCTGTTTTATGAACTTGCGGAAAAGGCAATGGAGCTGGAAAGGAAAGGGCGGCGCATAGTGCGCCTCAATGTCGGGGACACCAACCTTCCGGCGCCGCAGTGCGCGCTTGATGCGGCAAGGCTGAGCATGGCCAATGCAAAATCAGGCTACGGACCATCTGCCGGGCTTCCGCAGCTCCGGGAGGCAATAGCAAAACGGGAGGGCTGCGATTATGAAAACGTGGTGGTGGGGCCAGGCTCCAAGCACCTGCTGTTTGCCCTGGTCTCGCTTCTTGCAGGGAAAGGCAAAAGCGTGGCGCTCCCGCTTCCAAGCTGGCCTGCGTATGGGCTGATTTGCTGCCAGACGCAAAGCAAGGCAAAGGAAATGCGGACAGCCCCTGGGAACAACTGGGAGTTTGGCAGCCTCCCATCCGCAGATGCTGCAATAATATGCAACCCCCTCAATCCCACCAGCACAATTTACGATGGCGGCGCGCTTCGCAAAGCCGTGGAGGAAGCGGAAGGGAACGGGACGCACGTAATAATGGACGAAGCATACCGCGGGCTGGCATTCGAGCCGATCGGAAAGCTTGGGAAAATACGCCTGCGCTCATTTTCCAAGGAGTTTTGCCTTGAGAGCTGGAGGCTCGGCTATGCGATTGCGCCTGCGGAAATTGCAAGGAAGCTCGAGCGGTTCAACCGGATAACCTGCACCTGCATGCCCCAGTTCGTGCAGGAGGCTGGCATTGCATGCCTGGAGAATGAAAAGGAAATACTTGCGGCGAACCGCAGGATTTGGAAGGCGCGCGCGGATTCTGCATGCAAGGCGCTTGCCGCGCATGGCTTTGAGTTTGCCAAGCCGCAGTCAGGCATCTACGTGTTTGCAGGGCACGAGGGAATAACGGACAGCGAAAAGTATGCGCTTTCGCTTCTTGAAAAAGGGGTTGCGGTTGCGCCTGGCAGCGACTTTGGCGGTTATGATAAGTTCGTGCGCATCTGCGCAAACCAGCCTCCCGCTATTCTTGAGGAAGCGATTGGGAAAATGGTCAAGGCGCTGGATGGCAAGGGCAAAAGAAAAAGGTGAAAAAAAAGAAAAAGGCAGGATTGCGCGCCTTCACGTCCTCTCCCTTCTGCCTTTCCGCTTTTCCTTTATCTTCCTGATGAGCGAGCGCCTTCTCTTCTTCGCGCGCGCATTTTCTGCTCCCTTCTCGCCTTCCTAATCTTCGCCCTTCTTTTCGCAATATGCTTCTTTCCAATCTCGCGCAGCTTGCCTGCGTTCCTGGCAAGGTCCCACAGGAACGCGAATGCGAATAACAAGCACAACTCATCCCCGAACCCGAAGAAGGGCGGAAGCTGCAAATACTCCACTATTTCAGGCAGCGCGGACGCGAGGAAAATCAGGAAAACCACTGCTCCAAAGTCCAGCAGTATCCTGTTCTCCGCCTTGGCATTCTTCTTGTGCCTTGCAATCGTGCGCGAAAGCGAGTCCAGCACAGGGGCGGTGTCTCGCAGTATCCCGATGGCATAGTACAGTATCGGCACTGCGCCAACCATCAGTATTGCCGCGCGAAGCTGCGCAGACTGGGCCACAGGCAGATCCATGAATCGCACTGCGAATCTTGCCGCCACCATCAAAAGCCCGACAAACGCCATCCTGCCGATTTTCTGCCTCACGCAGCCCCAGCAGACCGAAGTCACATTCCAGAAGCTCCCTCCAGGCGAGAAATCGCGCACCAGGCCCGAGAAATAAATGGCAAGCGAGCCTGCTGCAAACCGCATATTGTACGGTATGCGCGCCTCGCCCGCAGTTCTTATTTTTTCCTGCCTGTCAAGCAAAAAGGAGGAAATCATGGCAGTCACAACCACTCCCATCGAGCCTACTGCAACCAGGAAATTGCCCATGTCACCTGTTGCTTCAGAGGCTATTATGAGCGAGAACTCCCCCAGCACCACCATGGAGCTTGCCCCGAAAAGCGCATTCTTCGAGGCTGTGCCGGTGAAATAGAGCAGGGCATAGACTGAGCCGAAGCACACAACAACAAACGCAATCACCAGCGCAAGCGCAACATTCCAGTGGTCCATCACCGACTGCGGGTCTATCCTCATGCCAAGCGACAGGAAGAACAGCGCGGCAAACATCAGAAGCAATGGCTTGAGGGTTTTCTCAATCTTGCGCGAATTGGGCAGCGAGGAAATTATGCTTCCTGCAAGGAAGGCGCCAATGGCAGGCGAGAGCCCGAAATAGCCAGCCACCATGCTCATCACCAGGCAAAGCGAGAAAGACACCAGTATCATCAAGTCCTCGTTGAGGGTGGAAGTGAGGCGCAGTATAAGGTTGGAGGCGGGCTTTCTCACAATCACATAGAAAACGCCGAGCAGCCCAAGCGAAATGGCAAGCGACACCAGCCTGTCCTCATTGGTCGCAGCCCCGCCGCTCAAGCTCGAGAAGAAGGTGAGCGCGGCAACCGCGAAAATGTCCTCCACAATCAGCATGGAGAAAAGCAAGGGCAGCACAGGATGGCCAGCCATCTTTTTCTCGCTCACTATCTTGAACAGGATGGCAGTGCTAGTGATGGCAATCATCGCCCCTATGTAAAACGAAGTGACCATGTCCAGCCCGAAGTAAAGCGCAATCTCATAGCCCACAAGGAACAGCACGAGCATTTTCACAGTGGTGATGATTAGCGCGCGGAAGCCGGACTTCATCAGGCGCGAAATCGAAAACTCTATTCCCACTGTGAAAAGCAGGAAAATCGCCCCGAGCTGCGAAATCGCGCCAATCAGGTCCTGGTTCTGCACCAGCCCCAAAACACCCGGGCCTGCAAGCATTCCGAAAACCAAGAGCCCGACAACGTACGGCTGGCGAAATTTGAGCGCAATCACTGTGCCCAAAAGCGCAAAGATTATGAAGAATGAAAGCTGGAGCAAATACCCTACCGAGGAATCCATCAGAATCTACCCAAAAAGCTTTGACAGGCTGACCAGTTTTTTCAGCTTGCCGTCACTTGTCTTCGAAAACGAGCTTTTGCACTTCTTCGAAGTCGCAATCCATCTCACCAGCTGCCGCCTTAGCGCCACCCTGCTTGCAAACTTCAAGCCATTCGCGCGCAGGTGCCTTGCCAGCTCGCGCGGCAGCATCCTGGCAATCCTCTCAACATTTTTCTCGTCATCGCGCGTGAGCGCATCCAGCTTGTCAACCGCAGCCTTCAATTCCTTCTCAACCGTCAAATACTCCTGCGAAACTTCCTTCTTCCTGTCCAGCGCAAGCTTGAGCGCATCCTCTGTGCCAGGCTCTTTTGCAGCCTCCTTGGCGCGTTTTCCCTCTGTCAGCCGCTCCACCTCTTCTCGCTTTACAGCCATTACCCTTGCCTCCTGCTGCAGGCGCATCTGATTCTGTGCCTCTGCGCAATAGACAAGCGCCGGTTGGGTGGAATTCTCGGCAACCGACAGCGCGGCAGCCTCGTGCCCTGAAACCGCCACCTGCTGCTCGCTCTCCTTTTCCTGATTCTTCTCCCCAGTCTTGTCACTTATCCTGTCAGTCTCGCTCAATGCCTCTGACTTTGCAGTGGTTGCCTGCGTTTCCTGGAGCGCCTCATTGTAATATCCCCAAACATAGGTGTTTGACTGGCGGGTTTTCTCATGGGTCGGCTCCGCCTTCTTTTGCGCGGTGTCTTCCATCTTCATCCCCACGTCTTCTGTTTTGGCAATATCCTTCGCCTGGCGAAGCTTCGTCATGGAGCTCCTCTCCTCCTTAAGCGGAGGGGGCGCCTCGACCTCGAACTTGCCATAAGTGACCTTTATCCCGAACGGCATGGTGTGCGCCTCATCATCCGTCTTCGGGCCCTTCCTCTCCTTTTTCTCAGGCTCGGCATAAACTTGGAAAATCATCGCTATCCCGCCCAATCCTCGCAGTCAAAGTATAATAACCCTTGCAAAAGGCGCGGAAGCCTATAGGGGCGCGTGCGTGCACTAT
>JAPLWY010000117.1:0-3188 GCA_026396355.1 Microcaldota archaeon | reverse complement strand
GCGTGCGCGCACTATTCGCCCGTGCGGAGTATGGCATTACTGTGCGACTTGGGTTGCTGCGCCTGGCACTGTCAAAAAAAGAACGGCACCTGCCAATGCTGGCAAAAATATCCCGCTAGTTATTGCCAATGTTTAGATGCTGGTAAGCATTGAGGATGCGCTTGAATTCCGCATCATTCCCGCGGTCCGCGTCCGGATAGTGCTTCCTCGCGAGCTCCACGTATGCTTTCTTTATTGCCTCTTTCGACGAATTTTCCGGAATCAAAAGGATGTCGGTGTAAAAGCGCCTTGGCTTGGGGTGCATGAAGCTGTACTCTCCTCCGAATTCGTTTCCAATCCCGAATTGCCTGTAATCCTTTTTCCTGTATTCTCCATCTTCCTGGTATTCGCTGGCGCCTCTTCCAAGCCTGCCTGCTGGCGGGTTTATCGCGTTGTTGATTACAATTTCCAAATCCTTTGCAAACAGTTCGAAGGCTTTCCTGATCTTTCGAAGGTCGCTTATGCTGTAAATTGCCATTCCTGCAAAAAACGCGCCGGCGCTCCCGAATATTCCAAGAGTCGCAACAAAATCGCCAATGCCAGTCACTCCAATCATAGTGATCAGCGAAGAGATCATGGCTGCCGGGACCGCGTAAGAGACTCCAGCTAACTTTATGTTGTACCTCTCATTTGCCATGAGGTGATTTCTTTCCAGCTTATCCTTGGCCGCATTAATCGCCATGGCGCGGATTTCAAGCTTTTGTTTTGGCTGGGCCGCTGCATATTCCTTGTTTGCATTCAGCACGCTTTCCACCATGGGCTCGACAATCCTGCTGAAGTCCCTCTTGTCGGCCTTTTGGCTAGCCTTCATGCCTTTGTAAACCTGTTTCCATGCGATTTGAGATGTCATACTATCACTGTGTATATGTTATAATTTATTAATAGATGTGTTTAAAAAGGTTTGCCGCACATCCTGTTTTATCCAGAAGATATTTCCTATCTTCATACCGCTGCAAGCCCCGGCATACAAAAGCTTTTTGGTATTTTGTCCTGGCAAGCTGTTTCTGAGTAAATAACTAAAGTGCGGCATGAATTTGAAACACTGGCTGGCGATTGGCAATGGGCGCCTCCTCATTAGATTTATAATCACTTTGCCACAGGAAATGGGCGGAGGGGTAATATGTCCGGTTCTGCGCAAATGAAGCTTCAGCCCACGATAATCACGCAAAAAGAGCACGCTGCAAGGCGTGAAAAATTAATGGCATTTTTTGGCGCCAAAGACCTGTTGTTTTTCCCGGGGAACAAGGAAATAATCCGGAACACCGACATCTCCTACGATTTCCGCCAGGAATCCAATTTCCGCTATCTTACTGGCATCAACCTGCCTGACGTTTCCGCGCTGCTGGTTCCGCGCGAGGGCAAATACATACTTTTCGCCCCCAACCAAACAATTGACGACAAGGTATGGGACGGCAACATGCCCAACCACGCAGACCTGAAGAGGATATATGGCGCAGACGAGGTTTACGATCCGTGTCAAGTGAAGGAAATTGCAAGAAAGCACGGCGCAAATGCAATCCACACCCTCCATGGCAAAAGCCCGTTCTACCTTCCCGGCGTCAAGAGAATCGTCGACGAGGAGCTCGCAGGCGCAATGATTGAAATGAGGCTGGTCAAAAGCGAGAGCGAGATAAAAGTGATAGAAGCGGCAATCAATGTCACAGCCAGCGGGTATGCGGCTGTGATTGCGGCCATCAAGCCAGGCATGCGCGAACAC
The DNA here is from genome assembly GCA_026396355.1 of Microcaldota archaeon. GTDB lineage: Archaea > Micrarchaeota > Micrarchaeia > Anstonellales > Anstonellaceae > UBA10161. Next base: position 1,432 of record JAPLWY010000117.1, on the reverse strand, counting down.
GAGATACAAGCAAAATTGGAGTACCAGTTCAGGGTCAACGGCGCAGAATTCTCATTCCCTTCGATAGTCACTATGGACGGCAATGTGCTGCACAACTTCGAGCTGAGGCGGCAGTTCAACAGCTCTGTCCTGGAAAAAGGTAGGATGCTGCTGATCGATTCCGGCGCAGACATCGAGGGCTATTCCGGCGACATCACGCGCACTTATCCCATCAACGGGAAATTCAGCAAGCAGCAGGCGGAAATATACGAACTCAAGGGCAAGATGGGCGACATACTGGCAAAGGGCGCGCACAGGCTGTTCGTCGCCCACGGGCTCGGCCATGCAATGGGGCTGGACGACCACGACATAGGCGAGTACAAGGACAGGGTGGCTGGGTATTCTGCCGAATTCCCGCGCGAGACCGACTTTGCAATAAAGTACCTGCGGTTCGCAAGGGAGCTTCAGCCAGGGCATGTGGTGACGACTGAGCCGGGAATATATTTCATCGACGCAGTGCTGAACAACCCGGAAATCCGGAAAAATTACAAGGAATTCGTCAATTTCGACAAGGCGATGAAATACATGGTGACTGTTTCCGGCATCAGGCTGGAGGACGACGTGCTTATTGAAAAAAACGGCAGCGCGCGCGTGCTTGGGCAGCCGATTCCAGAGCAAAGGTCCGAGATTGAGAGCCTGATGAATAGGGGCCATTCCGGCAGTGGATCAGTCCACCTGTCAATGTAGTCTTGTCCCTAAAATTCCCCTCTCAAGAGACTTTAGCAACAAGCGAAAGCCAAGGAAACCAATAAAAGAGGAGGAGCAAAACAATATCCTATGGCTCCTCCTCATTGCCCTTCAAGAGCCCAAGGAGCGACCGAATACCTGGTTCTTCTCGCAGTCGTGCTCGTTATCGCACTCGTCGGGATTGCGTTGCTGGGCTTCTTTCCTGGAACGGCAGGCGATACGATCTATGCGCAAAACAAGATTTACTGGAAAGGCGTCACTCCGCTTGCAATAACGGATAGGGGCCAAGCTTACACCGATATCACCAACGACCCAGGTTTCTATTTTTTTGATATAGTGGTTACGAACACAGGGAGCTATCCGATCAGCATTGATGGGATTATTGGTAAAGAAGGGCTTGATTATGACCAGAGCCATTCAAGACCCGGAGCGAGCGATGTAACGGTGTATCTGCCAGACGACTTCCTTTCGAGTTACATGTATGCGCAATTTAATGCCACGATAATCCAGCCCGGAGAAACGCTGTGCATTGGGTATAATAGCGAATTGCAGAGCTCTGGCTGGGGCGCGAGGTTGCCCGGATCAGCGTGTGACAAAACCATCGCATACAACAACATGCCCGCATCTGGAGCTGGCGCAGTATTCTATACCACCGGTTCCTGCCCGCTTGACATTGAAGGCTTGCCAAACGGAATCGGCGAATTTT
>JAPLWY010000012.1:5017-7718 GCA_026396355.1 Microcaldota archaeon | reverse complement strand
AGGCTGCTGCAAAGCGAGCTTACTGCAGTTTGCACTCCTGACAGCATCGTGGATGCAGCAGCAACAACCGACATTGCAAGCATCAGCATAATCAAAATCCCAAGTTTTCTCATCAAATCCCTCCGTTTTTTGGCAACTAGCCGCCTATTTTGCATTTCCAGTCCAAGCTTTTTAATCCTTCTCCTGTGCCGCCACGCCTGCAGGGCTTGGTCTGGGAAAAAATAAAGAAAAATAAAAAGAAAAAAAAGAACTTATTAGCAGTCGACAGTCCCGTTGTTTATGACGGTCAACACCGCCGGCGCAACAACCGCAATCAGTATTGCGATGAGCGCGCCAGTCAAGGCCGCGGTCGCCCATACATTGGCGCGCGCCCTCGTCTCGGCTCCCATGATCTGGCCTGCAGCGTAAATCACTCCCGCCACCATGATCATCAGCATCGCCGCGACCGGCAACATCTGCTTCAGGCTGCTGCAAAGCGAGCTTACTGCAGTTTGCACTCCTGACAGCATCGTGGATGCAGCAGCAACAACCGACATTGCAAGCATCAGCACAATCAAAATTTCAAGTTTTCTCATCAAATCACTCCATTTCCGGCAAACCAGCCAGCCTGTTTCGCATTTTCAGTCTAATCTTTTTAATTGTATTGTGAATTTTTGACTTAAACGTCTCCAATCTCAGCATTCAGCCTCGCTATCTCGCGCAGCGCCGCGCCCACGAAATCCTCGTTGTTCTCCTTCACATATGCATAAGCAATGGCGCTTGAGCTGTTTATCCTGTGAAGCGTGAAAGTTTCCTGCCAGACTGTGCGCAGGGTTCTCGCAGTGTTTTTTGCAGATGCTCCCTGCGTGCCCACTCCTGGAATCAAGAAGGCAATCGGTTTTCCTGCGTCGTAGAAATTCCACATTGCAGACTCCAGCTCATCAGGCTCGGTTGCCCCCAGCACTGCTCCGATTCCGTTCACATGCCACTTTTCCAGCATGCGGGCAACCTCCAGGTAAAGTGGCTTTCCGTTTTCCAGCGCCTTGGTCTGAAAGTCTGCTGCCCCGGAATTTGACGTTCTGCAAAGCACATACACGCCCTTTCCTGACTTGCACCGGTCCAAGAATGGCTGCACGCTGTCCTGGCCCATGTAAGGCGAAACAGTCATGGCATCTGCGTTCCAAAAGTCAAATGCCTCTTTTGCATATGCCTCGCTTGACCTGCCAATGTCCCCGCGTTTTACATCAAGTATTATCGGCAGCTTTTCCTTGTAATTTCCTATGAGTGCGGCAAGCGCGCGCAATCCCTCAAATCCGTACTGCACAAAATAAGCGTAATTGGGCTTTATTGCCCCAACCCCCCTTTCCTGCGAAAGCGAGGCGTCTATTATCTGCGTGAAATATTTCACAATCCTCTCTTCAGTATTCGCCTCTCCAAAGGCAGGAATCTTGTTCAAGTCTGGGTCAAGCCCGAAACAGACAATGCTCTTGCGCTCCCTTGCGCTCTTGTCCAAATATTCAAAATAGCCCATTTATACACCGTATTTTTTCCTGTACTCTCTGCATTCTGCCATTATTTCAGGAGTTATTCTTGCTTTCCCAGACGCGTCTCCCTTGGACAAGTATTCGAATATCTCATCCGCAGTGACAATCGCATGCACCGATGTCTTTCTCCTTGCCTCGAATTCAGCAATCGCATCCTTGCCGTCCGCATCCTTTTCCTGCCTGTCCACAAATATGAAAACACCTGGCACTGAAACGCGCGCGACAGCTGCAAGCTGCTCAATCGCCTCATCCTTTGCCCCGCCAGTGGTGAAAACGTCATCCACCATGAGAAGCCGCATGCCATCGCATATCGGCGCGCCTACAAAAGAACCGCCGTCTCCATGCGCCTTTGCCTCCTTCCGGTTGAAGCACCAGTTCTTGTTTATCCCCCGCTCGGCAAGCGCCATGCTCACTGAAACCGCGAGCGGTATCCCCTTGTAGGCTGGCCCGAAAATCGCATCGTACTTCTCGGGCTTTAGCGTGAGCTTTATCTTCTGCGCCATTATGTCCGCAAGCGCGCGCGTGAATTCGCCGGAATAAAACACCCCTGAATTGAAGTAGTATGGCGAAACCCTGCCGGACTTTAAAGTGAATTTCCCAAAGCGAAGCGCCCCTGCGAAAAGCGCAAGTTCCACAAAATCCTTCTGGAATTTCTGCATGGAGCAGTTTAGGGAATTCGATTTAAAACAATAGCGCCAAGCAAATGCAGTGCAGGCATGCCTGGGAAAAGGCTGTAGCTGAAGGAAAAACAAAAAATAAAGAAAAAGGGAGAAATTAAACTTGATGTCAATCTCGTCTCCGACTTTCACTGGCTTTGGCATGTCGCTAAAGCCGCCTCTTCCGAAACCCATTCATCTCAACTCCTTTCTTTTCGTTCATTACTGAGGCTATATGCTCCATTTTTGTGCCTGTTTCACCAGCCACTCCAAGTAGGCATACCTCCTCTGCTACGATTTGCGCCATCTAGTTTATAAATGCGCCTAGCCTGCAGCTGAGGGCAGCCCAACACTTGCGCATGCAATTGCGAAAACCAATTGCGCGCATGGCGCCAGCAGGGCAAAGTAAAGTATCCCTCGCTTCTTGTCGCCCTCCAGGCTGGAAACAAATGCGGAAGATAACGCGGCATTTATCACAAGGTATACTTGGCAGGCTGGAGGTATGGCTGCAAGTCCATTATC
>JAPLWY010000012.1:0-4921 GCA_026396355.1 Microcaldota archaeon | reverse complement strand
GGCAATTGAGCCTAATATTGCCGGCACAAGGAGCGCTGAGGCTGCAAGCAGGGTGTATTTCTGTATTGAGAGAAGCGCAGCGCGCTCGCGCAGGAGCGAGAAGAACGAGGCAACATCAGAGGCGGTTTCGCGCATTGCAAAGTACATGTCTGCCCCTGTCTGGTGGGAAACTGCAAGGAGCGACAGCGCCCTTCCAAGGAGTGGCGAGGGGCAGTGCGCGTGCGCTGCGAGAAGCGAGGACTCAAAATCCTCGCCGGCCTTCTGCCTTCTAAGCGCAATCTCGAACGCTTCCGATATCCTGCCAAACCCCCCCTTTGCCAAAAAGGAAAGCATGCGCTCGGATGAAAATATCTTATGGGTGCAGGCTGCGCCATAAAGCGCATCTGGTAGCATGAGCTCGGCTTTGGATATTTCAGACTGCGCCAGATAGGAAATTGCGGCATAGGCGGCTGGCGCTGCTGCAAGGAAGAGAAGGGAAAGCGCGGCAAAGCCTGAAAAATAGGAAAACGCGGCAAGCGCAACTGACACGGCAGCAATCGCAATCAAAAAATTGTGCAACCCAATTCCCACTCGTTTTTTCACATATTCATTGGCAATCGAAAAATCCGCCCCTGCTCTTTTTGCGCCTGGCGGCATGAAAAGCGCCATAATGCAAAGCATGGCAATGTCTATCGCAGGGAAAACCACGAGAAACGCCAGCCAAACCTGAAACGAACCCAGCTGCTCGCCTGTCCCTGCAATCGCCGGGGCTACCGCAGCATAAACCGTGAAAAACGAGGGAACAAGGGCAGACGCTGCAATGAATGCGATTGCCAGAAGCGAAAATCTCCCGGCCTGCGCGCGCATGGAGGACAATTGCTCGGATGACAAATCATCCGCCATCCTCTTTATTGGCTCGCTCTTGCCCCCAGTTTCATAAATCGAGGAAAGCGCAAGCACCGCCCGCTTGAGGGGGAACGAGTCAGTGCCAGATGAAAGCGAGGCAAGCGCGTTTGGAATGGCGCTTCCTGAGGAAATCTGGCGCGCGCACTCGGAAAATTCACTGGAGAGCAGATAATCCGCCTTGCCAACTTTTGCTATTGCTTTTTCGAGGGGCATGCCAATGTCTATGTAGACTGCAAGCTCGCGAAGCAGAAGCGGCAGCTCTCCTTCTGCAGCTGCGCGCCTCCTGCTTGCAAGCAGATGCGGCAGCGCAAGGAAAATCCCCATGCAAAGCGCGAATGAAATTGCGCCAGCCGCGCAAGATTCAGGCAAGGGAAAAAAGAAAAGCGATGCAAGCGTTGAAACAGCTCCGAGCAAAAGAGAAAGCAGAAATGCTCCTGAAAGATATTTCTCCGCCTCAACTTTTTTCAAGCCTGAAAGCATAAGCGCGCGTTTCACCCTGCTTCGCATCTGCTCTGAAAATCTCATCACGTTTGGAAGCGAGCAAACAGCTGAAAAAAACAGTTCCAGCAGGCTCATTTCACGCCTCCGAACAGGAATTTCTGTATCACTGCAAAATCAGCCTCAAACCCAGCCCGCCTCTTTTTTCCCTCTGACAAGAAGAATTTTTCCCTCTTCACTGCTTCTGCGCGCACCTCTTTCACAGTCATGCCCGTGCCTGAGCATATTTTCTCCTCCAGCTTCACCACTCCTTTTTGCAAAAGCGCTTTCCCGTCATAAGCTGCAACCGGGCGCATGGCATCATTCCTGTCTGCAACCGCAATCTCGGTCACTTTGCGCGCCTCGGAAATTCTCCTTCCAGCTGAATTATAGACCGACACTCTCCGTTGCACCACGAACATGCCAATGCCTTCCAGGTCAGGCTCCAAGCAGCCCATCATCCTCATGCGCAGCATTGCATCGCGGGCGGACTGGGCATGGAATGTGGCATAGCTTCCCTTTGCCTGCCCTGAAAGCGCGGATTCCGCATATGCCTTTGCTTCTTCAGAGGAGCGTATTTCCCCGACCACCACCCTGTCCGGCCGCATGCGCAGCGAGTCGCGCACCAATTCCACCATCCCGATTCCGCTCTCAACAAACGGCACCAGCCTGATCTGATGAGGATGCGGGACTGATATCTCAGGTGTCTCCTCAATCAGGAGCAGCCTTTCGCTTGCAGGCAGGAAGCACAGCATTGCATTCAGCGCAGTGGTCTTCCCGCTTGCAGTGTTGCCTGCGAAAAGCACTGGCAAATCAGCCTGCATTGACAATGAAAGCAGGGCAAGCATGTGCGCGCTATACGTTCCATACGAGAGCAAATCAAAAACAGAGAGAGTGTGTTTGCCAAACATCCGTATGGTGAGCTCGCAATCGGAAATGGGCGGCATGGAGGCGTGCAATCGCGCGCCGTCCTCCAAAACCGCATTTATCCTGGGCTGTTGCGAGGTAAGCCGCCGTCCCAATCCCCGCCCCAACCGATTTACCAACGAGACAAAATAATCCTGGCTCACAAGCGCCGCATTTGTTTTCTTCCAGCCAACTCCGCGCTTGTAAACATAAACCGGCTTGTCAATGCCAACCATTGCAATTTCCTCAAGCGTTTGGTCTGAAAGCAGGCAGTCCAAAAAGCCCAGCCCATATGTCTGAAGGAATACAAAATGAGACAAATATTCAACTTGTTCGGAATCAACCTCAAATCCCTGCTCGTCGCATTCCGATGCCACTGCCCTTTTTGCCGCCTCAAGCGCAGACTGCTTGCTGTTTATTTCCTCAAGCCGCGACTTGTCCGCTATCCTTTTCGCGCAGGCGGAGACGATTTCACACTCCTCGGCTGAGAGCTTTTTCAAGGGAAGGAGATATTCCGCTTTCCAATCCCCAAGCTTCCATCCCAAAGATGCCATTTCCTACCTCCCTATCTTCCTCCAATGCACAATGTCTCCCTGGGCAATTTCCATCCTCTCTGCAATGCCGACTGGCAGCTCAAGAAGATACGCGGCTTTCTTCTTTGGTCTCACAAGTGGCGTGTTTTTCGGTATTTTCAGGAAAATATCGGTCGCCACTCCTGCAAGCGAAACATAAACAGCGTCAAACTCCCCCTTCACAAAATAGGAGTGTATGGGGTAAATCCCCTCCTTTCCAAACGAGAAGAGAATCGGAATTATCTTCTTCCGGAACATCAGGCCCCGCACGCGCGCAAGCTCAGTGTCGGCGATCTCGAAAAAAATCCTCTCCTTCTTTTTCTTGGAGGCATTTTCCAATTCGAATTGCACCTGGCTCGAGGCAGAGGAAGCCTGCGCCACGCTTTTCTTTTCATTTTCCATATTTTCTCTTCCTCCTAGAATATTCCGCAAGCGCGCGCGAGAATTCGCGGTAGTCAAAATCAGGCCAGAGCTTCCTGCTGAAATAATATTCCGAATACGCCGACTGCCAGGGCAAAAAGCCGCTGGTGCGCATTTCGCCGGAAGTCCTTATCACAAGGTCAGGCCCTTCTCCCTCTCCTGTATCCAAGAGCTTCTGGAAGGATTTTTCATCGACTTTTCTCATTCCGAGCGAGAGCGCGCGGTTCACCGCATCAACAAGCTCCTGCCGCCCGCCATAAGCCAAAAGCAGGTTCAATTCGTATTTCCCGTTTTTTGCGGTATCTGACTCCACCTTGTGCATTTTTTTCACAACTTCCTTCGGCAGCGTGGACAGCCTGCCCAGGAAGTGCACGCGCACGCCGTATTTCTTGTAGTCGTGCTTGAGCCCTTCGGCAAGTTTTTTGTTGAAAAGCTCGAACAAACCTTTCACTTCATCCCGGTCGCGCAGGAAGTTTTCTGTGGAAAAGCCCCACATGGTGAGCTTTTTTATCCTGCGTTTCTTGCACCACTTGAGCACATTCCCTATGTTGTCTATTCGCTTGTTGTAGGCAAAAGGTATCGAGACTCGGTTTTTCCTGGCCCAGCGCCTGTTGCCGTCAGGAATTATTGCAATGTGCCTTGGCAGCATGTCTTTCACTTCCCGAATAAGAGTTTGCGCGCAAGCTATTTAAGCCGTTTTGGCAGCAATCGCCCGAATCTGCGCACTGCAACCGCATAGCGCGAATGGAAGCGGACCAGCGGCGAAGAAGTCTTCCCCACGCACTCGCGCCTTGCCGAAAGGATGTTTCTGGCATCCAGCCCCGTCACCCTAAAAAACTGGGTGCAGGCAGTGCCGACTTCTGAGGGGTGGTGCGCATCGCTTCCTGCAAAGGCGGGCTTTCCCCTCTCGGCTGCGAACAGGGCGGCATCACGGTTTTGCGAGGCGAGCGCCACGCGCGCATTGAATGTTTCTATCGCATCTATTCTCGCCAGCGTCTCCTGCCCAAGCGCGCGCAATTCCATCCCGTGCCTTGCAAAGTCGAACGGGTGCGCTGCGCAGCAAACCGCGCCTTGCGCTGCAACTTTGGCAAGTGCCTGCTCAAGCTTCCCAGGCGCGATTTTTTCCTTCAAAAAGTAAGCAAGCAAGTCTCCCTTGTCGGTGGACACTTCCTCGCCAATAATTACCTGCAGGGAAAGGTTTTTCCTTCTCGCAATCGACTGCGCGGCAAGCGCGCCTTCTATTCCATTATGGTCGGTTATTGCCACTGCCGACAGTTCCTTCCTCACCGCGGAATTCAGCACCTCTTCAGGCTCGGAAAGCGAGTCAAACGAATATTTCGTATGAATGTGCAGGTCTGCGAAAAATCCCATCTCAATCACGGTGCAATATCTTATTGCCCACTATGCCTGCATAGGCTGTTAATACCGAAGGCTTTAGCATTTCGCTCCACCTGTCCATCCTGCCATGCTCGGACAGCAAATCCTCGAAGAACAGCGCCTTTGCCGCTGAGAGGAAAAGCCCCTCCGCCTTTCCCCCGGAAGCATTGAGCAGGCTGCGGAAATTCCTGTGAAGCGCCAAATCCAGCCCGTACCTCTCCCGCCATTCTTTCTCATACGCTTCAGGGCAGCCTGCGTTTTTCCCAGCCAGCAATCCGCACTGC
>JAPLWY010000006.1 GCA_026396355.1 Microcaldota archaeon | reverse complement strand
CAATACGCGCGAATGCGGTTTATGAGAATCGGTATTTGCTTGGCACCTCGCTTGCGCGCCCTGTGATTGCAAAGCACCAGATGATGGTGGCAAAGGAGGAAGGCGCGCAGTATGTCTCGCACGGGGCAACCGGCAAGGGCAATGACCAGGTGCGCTTTGAGCTCACCTATTATTCCATTGACCCGCAGATCAAGATTATCTCGCCTTGGAAAACGCAGGAGTTCCTGGACCAGTTCAAGGGCAGGGATGACATGATAGCGTACGCGAAAAAGTACAACATTCCGGTCACTGCTACCAAGAAAAAGCCGTATTCCGAAGATGAGAACTTGATGCACATTTCGCACGAGGCAGGAATATTGGAAGACCCGAGCTTTGTTCCTGATGACAGCGTGTACTCCCGCACAGTGTCGCCGTGGAAGGCGCCTGAGAAGTCCACCTGGATAGAGGTTTATTTCAAGGATGGGACTCCGGTGAAGATAGTGAACAAGAATGACGGGACAGTAAAGACTGACCCGCTTGAGCTTTTCATGTATGCAAACGAAGTAGGCGCGGCAAACGGAGTGGGGAGAATAGATATGGTGGAGAACAGGTTTGTGGGAATCAAGTCGCGCGGCCTGTATGAAACGCCAGGCGGCACAATATTGCTCACTGCGCACCGCGACATTGAGGCGATTGCAATGGACCGGGAAGTGATGACGCTCCGCGACATGCTTTCGCCCCGCTATGCAGAGATAATCTACAATGGCTTTTGGTTCTCGCCTGAAATGGATTTCCTCACTGCGGCTTTCAATAAGAGCCAGGAATACATTGACGGCAAGGTGACATTGGAACTTTACCGCGGCAATGTTTTCACCCGCGCGCGCGAGTCGCCAACCTCGCTGTATGACGAGGATTTGGGCTCGATGCACAAGGCTGGAGGGTTTGACCAGAAGGATTCGGCAGGATTCATCAAGATAAACGCAATCCGGCTGATGGCGCACCGCGCAATATTGGACAAGCTGGCGCGGAAGAAAAAGTAAAAAAAGAAAAAGAGGGGCATCAGAAAAGATTGATGCCCCCTTTCTTTGCCTCTTCTGCGCAGTGCGCGAGCGCGTAGCCAGGCGGGCTCCCGTACTTTCCGCTGGAACCATACAGGCGGAACTCGGCTGGCTTGCCTCCTGTCCATCTGTACTCCACATAGCCGCCCCCGAGCACGTTGTTCTGCGGCAGATTAGGCCAGCTGCCATTTTCCAGGCTGCGCCATTGACGAAGCAGCCCGTTGATTTCTGCGTGGTATTCCACTCCTGATAGCAGGTTGTGCGCAACCACCGTCAGCCCGCTGCCAAGCTCGGTGGCGTTTGCGGGAAATTCGACCAAAATATACTTGGTTTGGCAGTAGTCTGGGCTTACCCTCACCTGCGGATCGAGGATGGCAAGGAAGCCGGGCGCCTTTATCATCTCGAACCTCGTGGCCCAGAGCCCGAGCGTCCCTTTCCATTCCGCTTCGTGCGGGAGTTTTTCCACTTTTTCTTTCATCTTTTCAAGGTATTTGGGGGAAAATGCCGCAGCAGGCTGATGGGGTCGCCCCATTCTGCCGCCCGGTTTCCCGGCCAATGCACCGCTGTTCATTTCAATCACCTATTGTTCAGAGCTTTCGCTAACCGTTTTCGTGTTGAGGAACCGCGCCAAAGGCATCAGGAAAAAGCCTGGGCTAAGGTTTCCAAACAGGCAGCCCGCGCAATCAGGGAAATTTCACACAGGCTGGAAGCTACTGCTTGCCAGCGTAGCCAAAACTCCTAGACCTAGAATAAGTTGCAGAGCTGGGCGGAATCATTGGCACATGATTTATGCGATTTGATATTCCAGCGTCCATGCTCGGCACCAGTGCATATTCTATCGACTAGAGAATATATGGGTGTGTAACAGAAAAAAACTAGCACGCGCGCGTCCCGGTTTCCTTTTTCGCGCGCGATTGTCCCTTTATATGCCTTTCGTACCACATTAAAACACAGTGGTGGTTTTGGTGAATGCGCATTTAAGCTCGCGGAAAGCTCTGAGGATCGTAGGCAGTGAGGAGCGGCAAATTCCTTTCGAAATTGTGGCACGGGGTTAGGAGAAAAAGCGTTGCCGAGCTTATTGCAAAGGGCGATGCGCTGAGGGAGAAAGCTGACAGGCTGATAAACGGCAGGGGCTCTGAGGCAGACAAGGCTTGGGCGCGCCGCTTTTATGATGACGCGATAAGGCTGTACAAGAAGGCGGACAGCCGCGCAAAGAATCCGGTTGAAGCCCAGCTCAGGCTGGCAGACTGCCATCTTCCACTGTGAAATTATGCGATTGGAGCCTGCAGCGATTCGTTCGATTTTATCCGTGATGAGCGGGAAAACTTCCAGCGGGCAGTCATGGCTGTCAGCCTCCTGCTGATTTTGGACCCGAAAAACGAGAAGGCGCATTCCATTGCCAAAGAGGCGAATGACCGCCTCGTAAAGAACTGGGGGGCCAAATATGACGCATCTGGCCTCATTAAAATCTCAGATGAATTTGGCGGGTACGTTGAAAAAGACGGCAATCCGTCGCCAGACCCGCAACCGCTGCGCGTGATTAGCAGGCGCGGCCAGTAATTTCCTTTTTCACGCGCGCGATGAATGCCTCAAGAAGAACGTTCTCTTCCTGCTTGCCGTCAAGCGTGCGCACCACGAGGTTGCCAGAGTCCTTCTCTTTTTGCCCAACTACAAGCATATATGGGATTTTCTCAAGCTGAGCAGTGCGTATTTTCGAGCCGATTGTCTCCTGCTTGCAGTTCGCCTCTGCGCGTATGCCTGAGTCGCGCATCTTTTTCGCAAGCGACTCCACGAATTCGTTGTAGGGATCGGAAACCGAGAGGAGAGTGACCTGGACTGGCGCAAGCCAGACCGGGAATTTGCCTGCATAGTGCTCAACAAGTATTCCCAGGAAGCGCTCGAAGCTCCCGTAAATCGC
>JAPLWY010000078.1 GCA_026396355.1 Microcaldota archaeon | reverse complement strand
CAGGACAAACATGATGACATTCTCCAATGCCACGCAGGCAACCGGCTGGAAAGACTATTCGCAGGGCGCGGTTGGCAGGGCAGAGCTTGTGAGGCCGGAATTCAGTGGAACCGTACTCAACCTCAAGGTGCTTGAAAAGGAGCTTCTCAATAGGCCGTCCGCAGTGGTCGTGCTGATTTCTGATGGAGCAATCGACAACTGGGCAACGGATGGCAAGAAAATAATGGAAATCTTCAAGAACCACTCGGTCGCATTCGTGCAGATTGGCGGCGAAAACCAGACTGGGAGGGATATGAAGGCTGCCGGGTTCACTGTGCTCAGTGTGAACAGCGAGCGCGACCTTGAAGGCATGCTGATCGATGTATCCGGCCAGCTGTACAGGAATTCGGGCGAGTCGCAATCTCTTTCTTCGGACATGATATTGCCCAAGTAAGCGCTATATGCCCAGCTTCCAGAGGGCAAGCAGGATTATCATCACCACTGGCATGAGAAGGTCAAACCAAAGTACCGCGCCGCTGTTGTACATGTGCTGGTTGCGATTTTCCCGAAGATCAATGGCATGGTTGACGCCCATGAGAAAAGTCATGGCAGACCAGCCGATGATGGTTGCCAGCCAGAATTCAGCGCCCTCGAAAAACGAAAGCACGCCAAGAAAGCCGAAAGCCGCATTTGCCGCCCCGCTCTCGCGCTGGAACGGGCTGCCGGAAGACCAGCCTGCGCGCCCGTTGTAGATTATTGCCGCGCGCTTGTTCCAGTACACGATTGCGCACAGCAGCCCCATGACCCCGACGCAGAATAAAAGGAACCCTCCGAGGAATGCCTCTGGCGCTTTCATGCCATTTGCAAAGATGCCCCAGAAGCCGCTGGCCATGCCCAAAAGGATGAAAAACAGCGGATAATTCCTGCTCAGGAAATCGACATGCGAGGATTCGTATGAAACCATCAGTAAAGCAATCAAGGACAAATATAATAAAGCGTGCGCGCGCCATGAGGAAAAGGCAGGCATTTTCACTATGAAAGTCCCTAGAAAGGCGCATTTACCAGAAAAGGGCTGGGAAAACGCGCCAGCGATGGCAGTTTGGCGGCTTTTGCCGTGGGAATCCGGACAGAAAGGCCTGAAGATAGGCAAGGATTTTAAATGGCAAGACAGCATATAGAGAGGGTTGACCGGCGCACAGGCCAGGTTGACTTGTTTAAAGGCGGAGTGGACGCGCATGTTGGATATATTCATAAGTTTGCTGCGTAGAAAAAAACATCATGCGCCAAACAATGCCTCGGGCGACGCTGCTCCGGCCGATGCCGCCAGGGGCACGAGACAGTCGATGCTGCAGAAGCTGAATTCCGAGCTGCGCGACCTTCGCGCGTCCGTGACTGACAAGAACGTCGAGCAGAAGACTTCCGAATTCTACGCGCTGACAAAAAAAGCCCTCAAAGAGATACTTTCGATAAAATACGAGGCGACATTCCAGGAAATCACCGAGGAGCTTGAGAAGAAGAAGCATTATTCCACCAAGCTGCGGGAAGACCTTGCCGCGTTCCTCGAGGACGTAAGCGTGATGGAGTACGGATATGCCCATTTCGAGGAGCTTTTGGAAGATAAACGGCGGGAGCAGGAAAAGAACCTGATGGGATACATAAAAGAGCTTGAGCGCGATGGCGAAAAGGTCGGGAAAAAGACCAAGAGCCGGATCGCGTCCATAGTTTCGGACAGCGTGCCGCATTCGAACAGGGAATACCTGGTCAGGATGATGGATGACTTCAAGTCCATCGCGCACCAGCTGTAGCCTGTTTTCTAAGAGAAGTTTGCGGTTGCGCGCCCTTTCTTGCAAGTATTCTTTTTCCCCAAGGCAGGTATTTTTTTCAGAGTAAGTATTTTTTCAGGGCAGGTGTTTTTTCCAGGCAAGCGTTTCCCTTGGCAAGCCGCGCGCGGTTTACGGGACTACGCGGTATTTGGTGGCGGATATTCCCCAGTCGACAAACACCATCAGGAACGAGAGAACCATCAAAGGCACGGTGAAGGAGAATTGCTTGTGCATGGTCCCAGGCACCGAAATCTGGGCCAGCGCGTCAGACAGCTGCTGGCGGGTTTCAGCGCGGTAATACCTGCCCCCTGTCTGGTCAGCCATTTCCCGAAGGTCGGTCTCGTTGAGCTTGAAGACGATGTCGGGCAGCCCGTCTATCTTTCCGCCTTGCCTGCTTCCCACGCCTACGGAAAACACGGTGACATTGTAGCGCTTCGCAT
>JAPLWY010000087.1:8165-8785 GCA_026396355.1 Microcaldota archaeon | reverse complement strand
CGGCATCGGGGCGCATATCTGCCTCCCCAAATTCACCAGGAACTTCTTGCGCGAAGCGGCTTCTTTCAGCATGGTGGAGCGCACTCCCTTTATCGTCGAGGAGGGCATGGTCGGGGTGCGGAGCACAAGGGGCGCCCAGCGCGTTTTCTGTATTATCGTCTTAAGTGTCATCCCGCCCTTGCCAATCACCAAGCCAGGCTTAAGAGCTTCAATATTCACTTCTGAAAACTCGGGGTTGAAGCGTATGTCGCTGACTCCGGCATCCTCAGGTATGGTCTCCTTTATTATCGCAAGCGCCTCGTCGGCTTCCATAAGGGAAGACGGGTCGCTTTTAATCAGTATTCTCTTCCTGATTGCGCTTGCGATCCTGCGTATGAGCTGGTCGTTCTGGTAAAAGGCGTTTATGTCCTTGAGGTATATCACGATGTCGAGCCCTTCTGCCTCGACTTTGACGAGCCTGCATTCGCTTGGCACAAGCTCATTCACTTTCTTTTCAATTTCTTTTATGTCCAAATCAGTCGCCTCTCTATGTTGTTGCATTCAGGCGGGCAATTTGCCCGCGCAAAAGAATCCAAATCATCTATTCCTTATTGCAGCAATTTATCCACTTCTGACCTTTC
>JAPLWY010000087.1:2413-8158 GCA_026396355.1 Microcaldota archaeon | reverse complement strand
CCGCTTTTGGTTATGGTTATCAGGTCAACGCACTCGCCGGTCGCGGCGTCGCGCTTCATTGCCGCGGCGATTGCGCGCGCAGCAGCCCTCATATTGTCCTTGACCGAGCCGCCGTCCTTGTACATCTCTTCCAGGAGGCCATATGCCACCGGCGAGCCCGAGCCGGTTGAAACGTATTTCTCCTCAGTCAAGCCGCCCAGCGCGTCCAGGCTGTAGACTTCAGGCACGGTCTCCATGCCCCCTATTATGAGCTGGACGTAGAACGGGTAGAACTTGTAGTTGTGGAGCACGTTCGAGAGCAGGCTTGCCGCCGCCTTCACGCTCATGGGCTTGCCGTGCTTGAACCTGTACAGCTTGGTCTCCGCCTGCATCAGGCGGATGAGCGCCTGCGCGTCCCCAACGCCGCCCGCAATCGTCATTGCAAGGTTCCTGTCTATCTGGTACACTTTCTGTATGTCCTTGCTTGCTATGAAATATCCCATGGTCGCGCGCTTGTCTGACGCGAGTATTATCCCGTCGCTGCAAGTCACGCCTACCGTAGTGGTGCCTGTTGAAAGCTTTTTCAGCTCCGGTTCGTTCAAATCGCGGGTCGCCATAAATATCCCTCCGAAAGATTCGAAATGGTTTTCTCTTCCAATAGGATAATATTGTAATTCAGAAGAGGAAAAACGCTCCTATTGGAAAAGAAAGGCTTATATACGTATGTCACGCGCCGCTTTCCCGCCGCCGCGAAGCGCGCCTTTGAAATCGCAAAGCAAAGCGCGAAACAAGCCAATCGCAAGGCAAAACAGCGCAAAAGGAATTGCAAAGCGAAAAAAAACGCAAAGGCATCGGGCAGCGCGAAAGGAATCGCAGAAAAGTGCAGAACAAAGCGCAAAAATTTCATTTGCTCCGCTCATTTTATATTTTCTAACTGCGCATTTGGCACGTGTCCTCCGCTCCGGCAATCATTCCAGCCGAAACCCCTGCGTGAAAAAGGAAGGCAACGAAGTCCGCTACTACACACACGAGAAAACGGAAAAGAACGTCTGCGACGGTTTCCTGGAAAAATGCGACGACTGGAAGCCGCTTATTGACTGGGCTGACTTCATAGTTTTCGACGATATAGGCTTTGGCGCGGTTGCCGACGAGCTCAAGAAAAAGGGAAAGGCGGTGCTGGGCAGCTCCTCCTACACTGACAAGCTCGAGGACGACAGGCTGTTCGGGCAGCTCGAGCTGCAGAAAGCCGGCATAAGCACCCTGCCCCACTGGGATTTCACCGACTTTGACGTGGCAATCGAATTCGTGCAGAAAAACCCCGGGCGCTACGTGCTGAAGCCGAACGGCAGCGCGCAGAACGAAAAAGAGCTCTCATTCATAGGCAAGGAAGAGGACGGCAACGACATGCTCAACGTGCTTTCGCACTACAAGCGCAGCTGGGCGAAAAAGCTCAACTCGTTCCAGCTGCAGAAATTCGCGCAGGGGGTGGAAATCGCGGTCGGCGCATTCTTCAACGGCAAGGAATTCACCAAGCCCATAAACGTCAATTTCGAGTACAAGAAAATGTTCCCCGGCGACCTGGGCCCCAACACCGGCGAAATGGGCACTCTCATGTTCTGGTGCGACAATTCCTCAGTTTTCACCGATACTCTGCTCAAGATGAAGCCTGCGCTCACTGCGGCTGGCTATGTGGGCTACATTGACCTGAACTGCATAGCAAACGCAAAAGGCATCCACCCGCTTGAATTCACCTCGCGCTTCGGCTATCCCACCATAAGCATACAGATGGAAGGAGTAACCTCCCCCTGGGGCGAGTTCCTCAACAGCCTTGCGCACGGGCAGCCATTCGACCTCAAGGCAAAGCGCGGATTCCAAGTGGGCGTAGTGATTGCAGTGCCCCCATTCCCGTTCTCAGACCCTGCGGCATTCAAGCGCTATTCAGAGGATGCGACGATAATTTTCAAGAAGCCTGTCTTTGACGGGATACATTTGGGCGACGTGAAATTGGTGGATGGAGACTGGCGCCTTGCCGGGCAGTCAGGCTATGCCCTCATAGTGACTGGCTCGGGCCTCACAGTGGAAGACGCGCAAAAGCAGGCTTACAAACGCATTGAGAACATACTGATCCCCAACATGTTCTACCGCACTGACATAGGCAGCCGCTGGTCGCGGGACTCCGACATGCTGCATGCCTGGTCATACTCATACTAGCTAATGGGGCATACTGATGCTGGCTGGCGGGGAAGATGGCAGGCAGTTGATTGGTGGGCAAATGGCGGACATAATAGTGAGAAAGGGCGACGGCACAAGCGAAATTCTTAACTATAATAAAATACGCCATGCGCTTAGGAAAAGCGGGGCATCAGGCGCGCTTTGCGATGAAGTTGTGGAGTTGCTTGCGCCGCGCATGAAAAACGGGATAACAACTGACGAAATTTATCGAATGGCATTCGAGTCATTGCGCGAAATGCGCCCAGGCGCTGCTGCGCGCTTTGGCTTGAAGTCCGCACTTCTGCGCTTGGGGCCAGACGGCTATCCATTTGAAACATTCGTAGGCGCTCTCCTGAAAGGCAGGGGCTACTCCACTCTTCTTCGGCAAACATTGCAGGGCAAATGCATACAGCACGAAATAGACGTGGTGGCAAAGCGCGGCGCATACGAAGGGCACGCGCCCACCAAATGCATAATCGAGTGCAAGTTCCACAATTCTCCTCACTTTGAATGCCACATACAGTCTGCGCTTTACTCCTGGGCGCGCTTTTTAGACGTGCGCGAGCAGAACCGCGACATAGTGACTGGCTGGCTTGCCACCAACACAAAATTCAGCGGGGACGTGATTGCTTATGCCGACTGCGTTGGCCTGAAGCTTTTGGGCTGGAGCTTTCCCCAGAACGAAAGCATCCAAATCAGGATAGAGGAAAACCAGCTTTACCCCACCACAGTGCTTCCCTCTCTTTCGCGCCGCTCCTTTGAGGCGCTCCATGCCAACAATATAATAACTGTAAAGGAATTGCTTGCAGCCCCGGTTTCAGAACTCACGCGCATATTGCCTGAGCGAGAAATAGGGAAGCTCAAGGACGAGGCGAAAAAAGTTCTCTCAAGCAGGGGATAATCTGCTGGCTTCATGGTGCAGCCGCCTGAATTTTCCAGTAAGCACCGCGCCATTGGCCATTGCAGCTTCAAATAACTTGCACGCCTCTGCAGGCTCCCTGAGCCTGTACAAAATCTCGGCGTACTCAAGAATGATGCCATTGCCCACAAGCCCCCGCGCTATCCTGTCCCCATAACCGTCATCATAGGCTTTCTTGGCCTCGGCATACTTCTCCAGGCGGAGCAATATCCTTCCCCTCTCCTGGTGCAGCACTGCCCTGCCCGGGTTGAGGCTTATCGCTTTCCCGTTTTCCTCAAGCGCGCTCTCATACTCTCCCAGCCCCGACAGCGTCTGCGCCTTGCCGGAATACAAAAACCAGCCAGAAAACCCGCGGCTCTCAGCAATCCTGAGATTATTCAGCGCATCGGCATACTCCCTGCGCTGCAGGTGCGCCCCCCCGATCTCCAGGTACAGCTGGGCATTATCATACCCTAACGATTTTGCCATATTCAGGCAGTCAAGCGCGCAGTCGGGGTCCTTGCGTATTGATGCCAATGTCCCGCGCAAGAAACAGACCTTTGCTTTTTTTACCCGCTTTTCTTTGGGGAGATTGTCTTGCGCGAATTTCAGCCATTTCTCAGCCTCGTCCATATTGCCCACCATCATGTGCGCCTGCCCCAATTCATAGCTGAGGAATGTCTTCTCGCAGCCGTGCTCCATTGCCCTCGTGAAATCATCAATTGCCAATCTTGCAATCCTCCTGATCTCATTCTCGCCGCCTTTCCCTTGCTTTTTGATCATGTCGCAGATCCTGACTCGCGCCTTGCCCCTCCACAAATAATTGTGCGGGCATTTCGGGTTGATCTTTATTGCGCTGTCAAACGCAAGCACTGCTTTAACCAGCTCTGCTTCCGCCCGCTTTGCTTCAGCCTGCTCCGCTTTAGCCAGCTCTGCTGCAGTACGCTCAGTTTTATCCTTATAGTTCTGCCCAAGCCCCACGCGCACGCGCCCGAGATCGAAATAAAGCGAGGCGAGATACTTAGAGTTGTCCCCGTTCAGCGGAATCGCCTTTTCAAAGCAGTCTGCAGCCTCCAAGAAATATTTCCGTATGCTGTCCGCATCTCTTTCCTTGTATGGCTTTCTCTCCTCTACAACTGCCTTTTTCTGCGCGGCTACTCCCTGGTCGTAAAGCACTTTTGATTTCCACGTATCGTTCGTATGCCTGGTTCTGAGCGGCTCCTGCCCCATCCAGCAAAAAAGTATGACTGGTCCTTTCAGCGCGCCCTCCATCTTCTTCCCGCTAACCTGTTTAAGCGTTGCCATCTATCGTTTTTTGTGTATATCTGTTTATAAATCATTCGGGGCTGCCTGCAATCATTTTCCCTTCTCAAGCGCGCGCTCATCGCTTCTCAGATGGACTGCGAATATTACTGTGATGACTCCCAGGAAAACCAATGCCATCTGAAGCGAAATATCGGTTATAAAACCGACAATCGGATAAAGAAGCGCGATTATCAGCCTTTCCAGCATTGCTATGCCTGACAGCACAGTCGCCCTCTCGCTGCTATTGATATGGAAATTCAGGTAATGCTCAAACACCGGCTGCCTGACTATCTTCATCCCTGTAACCAAAAACATCGCAATCAACGCCAGCCAGAGGAAAGGCGAAAAGGTCCCGAAGACTTTTTCCATTACCCCCAGTTTCCAAAGAAGCGCCATTGCGAATATGTTGAAAGCCGCGCTCACAATCCCGAAAAAAGCGATATCCACCGAGAAACTCCTAAGGACGCTTTGGTAAAACCAGAATATGAACAAGCCGGTTGCCGAGATGAATACCATGTCCAGCGCAAGGCTCCGCAGCATTTTATTCCCCCTGAATATGGCGAAGCTTTTCTTGGCAAGCTCAAGCATGTTCCCCTGCGGCACTGTCCTTCTTGGCTCGGGAAGCGAAAATACCGTGAGCGCCGCAAGCGCATACGGTATGCAGGTCAAAAGGAACGGGATTGTCAGGATTTGCGGGTAAGGGAGAAATGATTGGCCTGCAATGAACGAGCCTGCCGGCAGGGCAATGACGGTTGCGGCTGTTTTTGCAATCTGCCTTTTGCTGAAAACCTCCTTGGCGCGCTTTGCGCATTTCATCTCCTTTAGCATGTCGAAAATAAGTGCAGTATCTGCCCCGGATACGAATGTGAAGCTGCATCCCCAAACTACCTCGACTATTGCGAATGTCAGGAAGCTTGGGAACAGGACTAATGCCACGGTAGATAGCGCAGTAAGCAGGAAGCCGACTGCCATCGAATTCTTGCGCCCATACTTGTCCGCAAAAGCGCCGGTCGGGACTTCGAAAAGGACAATGGAGATTGAAAATAGCGCTTCCAGGAAGAATATCTGCGCGTAATTCAGCCCTCCCCAGTCCAGGAAGAACGGCAGGCTTATGGCCCCGAAGAAAGTCAGGCCTGTGAAGAATGATATCAGGTATATCTTCTGTATGTTGTTCAACATCGTCTAATGTCTGGACTGCTAGGCTTATTATTTTTGCTCAGACGCTAGCTTTCCCATAAGCAAGCGCGCCAAAACGCCATTCGTGCCTTCCTGGGACAAAGATGCCGTTATGGCCTCCCATGCCTTGAACCGGATGACCGGTGCCGGCGCATGCCAGCCCGACCTCGACATTG
>JAPLWY010000087.1:0-2318 GCA_026396355.1 Microcaldota archaeon | reverse complement strand
TGCAAGGCGCGCGCCATCCAGGCCGAACAAAATCGACAATTTGGCTATTGCGGCAAAGTCCCTGGGCGGCGCGTCATCGACTTTGAGGTCCTTGGGCGGATTCTTTATTTCCGTCATATAGGCATTTTTCCCGATCTCCTTCACTTCATAGTTGTTTTCCACCACGAACAATTTGCCGCTGTCGGTCAGCTTGACGTCCTTATCTGCAAGAAAACCGTCAGTCAGGGGGAAATACCATTCAATGCTGCCGTTTGAACGGTCAACAATGAACTTCTTGCCATGGTATGTTTCAATGGAATCGCCAAGCGGAAGATTGGAAAATGCCGTGTGGGTCCTTGTGATGAAAGGCTCGGCATCGATAAGAAGCCTGCCGTTTTTTCTATAGAATTCCTCTGAAAATTCGAAATCCGCGGCGAGCGGGTATGCTTCGCGCAGCGTAGGCATATTCTGCCCAAGTTTCACCGCCCCTTCTGCCTGGGAAATTCCATGCCCGTAGCGGGGGTCGTATTGCCTGCTATACTCCCATTTTGGAAGCATGTCGCCGCTCACGCGGCTCTCGCCCCGGCTATAAAGCGCAGCCTCCGCGCTTTTCTGCACATTCATGTATACCGGCGCGGAGTATGTATGGACGTGTTTTTAAACGGTCTGCAGATTATGGCAAATAATAACCATTTTTGCTCAGAAGCTACTGAGCGCAAGTTTAACCCTGCTCAAGCATTTTAAGCCCATTTTCAGAAGCAAATTATTTATAATGAGGATTGCATCTTCTTATTCAAAAGGTTGAATCTCCTTCGTGGCAAAATTTTGTATTCTCACGTGGTCATGTATCTTCCAGGCTAGTTTGCTGCGCACTGTGGCATAAATTAGGCAAATATATATCTTTCGTTTTATAATTGACAACAAGAGATATGTTATGTCAACAAAACAAGTTCTGAATAATTTTAAAATAGGAGTAAAAGTAGTTGGTTTTCTTACAGCATTCACTAGAAATGTTGCTATGAGGTGTTTTGCTTGAGGCATGGTTTTGTTCTTCTAAGTCTAATTCTTGTCTTTTCATTTGTGTTTGCGGATTCGAGCGTCGGCACCCTCACGATATACAATATTGTTATTGGCGGAACCATGAACCCGTCTTATTTCACCATGATACTCAGCAGCCCAAATAATACATTCTCCTCCACATTATTTGCTGGCAGCGCTAGTGGAACCACGGTCACTGGCTTAGGCACCTATTCGGTTTCTGAGACATCTCAGCCAGGCTATACTTCCACCTCATCAGGTGACTGCAACAACATTCTTGCATCTGGCCAAAACCTGACCTGCACCTTCACCAACACATATGATGCCTCCATCACTGGAAACCTTGTAATATATGACAACATTATCGGAGGACCGCTGAGCTTAGACCATTTCAGCATCATTATCAATAGCAGCAATGGGATGTTTTCCCCCGGCGGAATCATTGGTGCCCAAAGTGTCTCAAGCGTCTACGGGACAGGTTCATACAACGTTATCGAGTTTTCCCCCCCAAACTACGCAACCAACTATTCTAGTGGCTGTATTGGAACGCTGTCCGCGGGTCAAACGGTCTACTGTAACATAACCAATTCATACACCGGAAGCCAGGCCAACGGTTCGGTTACCGTCATAACAACGGTTATAGGCGGCACGATGCAGCCATCAGACTTCACATTCGATGTCGGTAACCCATCATTTTCACCATTCACTTCCCAGGGCAGCTCAAACGGAGTTCCTGTCGCAGGATTAGGCACCTTCAATATTTCCGAGGCTTCACAGCCAGGTTACAACACAACATATTCTAGCTACTGTAGCGGCACACTTGCATCAGGGCAATCTGTTCCATGTATCATTACTAATACCTATGATGAAGGACCGATAAATGGAAAGCTAATCGTGGGTCTCTATGTGTGCCGCGGGCCTTTAAGCCCATCCGACTTCACAATCAACGTTGGCAACCCTAGTTTCTTGCCATCCTCGTTCCAGGGCAGCACTAATGAAACTTTAGTATTCGGAGCTTGCCTGGGCAGCTTTAGTGAAACTACAGTAAGTGGACTAGGCTCTTACTCAGTTAGCGAACAAAATGAACCAAACTATAATGTCTCAGCCTCAGGAGCTTGCTCAGGAACGCTTTCGGAAGGGATAACTAAACACTGCATTATCACGAACAAATATAGCGGTCCAACTGGCACCCTTACCATATACACTAATGTGGTTGGCGGACCCCTGAACGCACAGAACTTTTCATACTCATTAGGCGGCTTGATATTTAATCCGTCGTCACTCTCTAGCAAAGCGGATGG
>JAPLWY010000001.1:5601-34970 GCA_026396355.1 Microcaldota archaeon | reverse complement strand
GTGTCCTTGAAAGGATCGCCCACTGTGTCGCCGACCACTGCCGCCTTGTGCGCGTCGCCGCCTTTGCCGCCAAGGTGTCCCTCTTCTATGTATTTCTTGGCATTGTCCCAGGCTCCGCCGGCGTTTGACATGAACACGGCCATCAGCTGGGAGACCATTATCGCGCCTGCAAGGAAGCCGCCAAGCGCCTCAAGCCCGAATTGGGGGGCAAGACCGAATAATGCCGGGCCGCCCCCTATTATGATCGGGGTGAGCACTACTATTGCAGCTGGCAGGTAAAGCGAGTCAATTGCTGCCTTGGTTGAGATGTCCACGCATTTTGCGTAGTCTGGGTCCTTGGTGCCCTTCATTATTGCAGGGTCCTTGAACTGCCTGCGCACTTCCTCAACCACCAGGTTTGCCGCGCGCCCGACTGCCTTCATTGTCATTGAGGAGAACAGGAAGGGCAATGCGCCGCCTATCAGAAGGCCGATGAAAACATTGGGGAGCGCCACGTTTATCGAGGACAGCCCGGTGCTCTCAAAAAAGGTGGAGAACAGCGCAACCGCAGCGATTGCGGCAGAGCTTATTGCAAACCCTTTTGTCACTGCCTTTGTGGTGTTGCCAACCGCATCAAGCTTGTCCATCCTGTGCCTGCCCTCAGAGGCAAGCCCGGACATCTCGCCTATCCCGTTTGCATTGTCTGAAATAGGGCCGAATGTGTCCATTGCCATTATCATCGTAGTGGTAGAGAGCATGCCCAAGCCGACAAGCGCGATTCCGAAGTAGCCCAAGCCAAAGCCGAAGAAGCCAACGGCTATTGCAAGTGCGACCACCAATATTCCGACAACTGCAGACTCCATGCCTATTCCGAGCCCGGAAATGAGCGCAGTGCCTGCGCCGGATTGCGCGGCGTTCGCAATTTCCTGCACTGGTCTGTGCTTTGTTGAAGTGTAATACTCGGTGAAGTTCATTATCACATGAGTTGCAATCAGCCCGGTCAGGAGCGCCCCGAATGGCGCCCAGCTGCCAAGCAGGAATACGGAAAGTATTGCGAACGCTGCTGCAGAAAGGATGGTTGAAATCATAAAGCCGCGCTTCATTGCCTCGAACGGGTATTCTGCCTCGTTTTTCACGCGCACGAAAATGCTGCTGGCAAGCCCGATTATCATTGCCGTGCCAACCACGAGGAGAGGGAAGAGCGCGCCTGTGATGCCTGAGGCAAGCCCAAGCACCATGGTTGCGATTATTGTGACGGTGTAAGACTCGAAAACGTCAGCGCCCATGCCTGCGCAGTCGCCGACATTGTCCCCGACATTGTCCGCAATGGTTGCAGGATTGCGAGGGTCGTCCTCTGGGATCCCTTTTTC
This sequence comes from Microcaldota archaeon, assembly GCA_026396355.1. Classification (GTDB taxonomy): domain Archaea; phylum Micrarchaeota; class Micrarchaeia; order Anstonellales; family Anstonellaceae; genus UBA10161. The sequence goes on along the minus strand of JAPLWY010000001.1, from coordinate 33,621 downwards.
CACTTTGCCGACCAGGTCAGCGCCAACATCAGCAGCCTTGGTGAAAATGCCTCCGCCCACTCTCATGAAAAGTGCAAGCAGGTTGGCGCCAAAGGCAAAGCCAATGAGCGCCTGCCCCGCCTGTGCGAGTGCCGCCTGCGTTTGCCCGAATATCAGGTAGACGCCGATGAATACCAAAGATACGCCGAGAATCCCGATGCCGGAAACGAGCGAGCCGCTTACAACTCCAGCGCCGAATGGGACCGAGAGCGCGTCTTGCATTGAAGTGAGAGAGGCGTGCGCTGCGCGTGCGTTGGAACGGACTGCGAGGTACATGCCAAGGTAGCCCACCAATCCAGAGGCGAGTGCGCCAATTACAAATGCCACTGCAACCGCAGCGCCAAGAGCAAGGTAAAGAATGATTGTGATGGCGACTGCAAAGAGAATTATGGTGCCAAACTGGCGTTTGAGATAGGCGTCAGAGCCTTCGCGTATGGCGCCGGAAATTTTCTTCATTTTCTCCGTGCCCTCGTCTTTTTTGAATATTGAGAATGCGCATTTTGCCCCGTAAACCAGTCCGATGAGCGCGAGGAGCGCGGGGATGTAGATTGCCCAGCCAGGCAGGTTTGCATATACTAGGTTTGCAGATACCAATAAACCACCTCTAATTATGTAAGCGTCAGTTTTGGAAAGGCATGGTCAGATGTATTCCAGCTTGGACTTGCTTTTTATCACAATTGTTTTGACATCCAATGCGAACAGCCTTTGCCGAAGATGCGCGTCGTTGGTTGCGACGCAGATTTTGTTTTTTTGCGCATATTTAATAATCCAATCGTCGACCTTGCCTTCGCTTTTCTCTATTTGCAATTTGAATTTCCCCTGGAGGGAATCAAAATGCTGCAGGGCAAAGCGGGCAGCGACTGCGCGCTTGCCAGTCCTGCCGGAAAGCGTTCGCATCTCGTCGATTGCACCGGAGGGGACGATGAGCGTGACTGGCCCCCTGGCTATCCGCAAAAGCTCGCTAGGAAGATCGAGCCTGAATTCGAATTGGGATAGGAACATGTTGGTATCAACGAGTATTTTCTCCACAGGGGAGAAATGGCGAATAAGGTTTTAAAGAGTGCATTGGGATTGAGCGCATGGCAAAAGTTTGCATATTGCGATTGGGGCACCGCAGGCTGCGGGACCAGAGGATAACCACCCATGTTTTCCTGACTGCGCGCGCGCTTGGAGCAACGGAAGGAGTGCTTTGCGGTGAAAGGGATGAGTCGGTGCTGCGGGGAATAGAAAAGGTGAGCGAGGTGTGGGGCGGGAAATTCCCAATCCGCTACGAGGAGAATTGGCAGTTGTTTATCCGAAAGAAAAAGCGGGATGGTTGGAAAATTGCGCATCTGACAATGTATGGAATTGACTTTCGGCGCGTGCTTTTGAAAAAAAAGGTAGATAAGTGCGTCGTAGTGGTGGGCGCAGGAAAAGTGCCGCAGGAAATTTACGAGCTTGCAGACTATAATGTTTCAGTCACTAACCAGCCGCACTCGGAAGTTGCGGCAACCGCGCTTTTCCTCGACAGGTTGTTTGGGGGAAAGGAATTGGGAAAGAAGTTTGAGGGAAAAATCAGGATTGTGCCCAAGGCGTGTGGCAAGTTAGTTGTTCATGGTAAAAACAGCTTAAGGGATATAAACGAGAGTGATTAGAAAAACTAGCGTGGTTTTGAATGCCTAAGCCAAAAAAGTTCACAACCAAGGCGAAAAACTTTGGAGCGAAAAAACCTAAGTTAAGCGCTATAAAATCAAGGAATGTGAAAATTGGGAAGGCAAAGCTCGTGGGCGCAAAATCTGGCGCAAGAAAAATGGGTGTTGTGAAAAAATTCAACACGGCAAAAAAAACGCCCCAGTCCGCTTCTTCTTTGAAAAGGCAATTTGAGAAAAAAACCGCTTCACCCGAAACCGTGGTGAAAAAATCAACCTACTCGAAAACACTGCGGGCAGCAGTACTCGCAAGCGCAGAGGCGAGACAGAAGCTGATTGAGCTGGGTGGTGAGAATACCATCAACATCATACGTGACTTTGACACTGATATGAGCGACGAGGAGCTGGCAAGGAGAACCAATATCCGGGCAAGTGACGTTAGGGTGGTTCTCAACAGGCTGCATAGTGAGGGGCTGTTCTCATACACCCGCATACGCGACAAGGATAGCGGCTGGTACTCGTATATTTGGAAGATGAGTGAGGATCAGTTGAAGAGGTTCACCACGGATGAAACCGTGGTTGAGGTTGGGGAAATTGCGAGTGAGAGTGATGGTGAAAAATACCGCTGCCTAAGGTGCAGCCCAGAAAAGGTTGTTGGTTTTGAAACCGCGGTTGATTCGGAGTTCAAGTGCGGGAGTTGCGGCGCGGGTCTCGATTTCCTTGAGCGAAAGCGGAAGTAAAGCCTTTTAATTACGTCTTCTTATAATGGCAAACATTAGCGGGATAGGGTAGTTTGGAGTGCCCGCTGGGCTCATAACCCAGAGATCAGTGGAGATGGCAGGGCACCTTGTTGCTTGGCCGATCGCTGAATTCAAATCCACTTCCCGCTATTTTTTTATTGGCCCTAGGGGAGCCCCTGAGTTCCACTAATTTTTATGATGATATATGATATGATAAGTTGACATGTATTGTATGTATGTTGTTATGTAACTATGGTTACAAAAAACTAATTAAAACACAAACAACAACAAAAATCATCGAGAACAAGAACAAAAACCACACCCTTAGAATTAGTGGAACTGTGGGGGTCTGGTATATGTATAAAATTATTTTTATATGTGTGATATCGTATTTTTTGGCCGGTAGGCAAGGAGGACCGGAAAAAAGGAAAATTAAAAAGAAAAACTAACACTTAGGCTTCAACACCGGAACCTGCTGCGCCCCTGGTGACAACTACAACATCCTCAACCGACTTCACACTCTTGTAAAGCACGCTCTTGTCGCGGAGGATGCGCTTTGCCTCATCCTTTGAAACCGAGCTTAATGGCTCCATTGTGAGCCTGATCACTTCGCCGCGCTCAAGATCAAGGAGAATTTCCTGGACTCTCCCAAGGAACTTGCCGCCATCCGTGTAGATGTCCATGCCATATATTTTCGAAACTTTCATAACCATAACCATCACCTAGGTCTGCCCTGCGCCTTCTTCTCGGTTCCAATTTAAAAATCTTCCTTCGTTTTCTGCCCGCTTAGGCGGCAACTCAACGCTTCCTTTTTGTGATGTACTCTGCCATCAGAACCAAATCGCGTTTTGCCCTGCTGTTTGGAAGCGTGTCCAGCTCTGCAATTGCCTCGGAAACTATCCTCTTCGCCCGGTTTGCGGCAAGCTCTATTGCGCCAGATTGGGAGATCAGCTTCACTGCGCGCGCAACGTCACGTTTGCTCTTCATTTTCTTTTTCATGATGTTCCGCAGCTCGCCCGCCTTCGGCTTTGGCAGGCGGCGAAGCGCCCAAATAGTCATCAAAGTGCGCTTGCCCTCCGAAATGTCGCCGCCAATTTCCTTCTTATAGGTTTTTTCGTCCCCAACCAAATTAAGTACATCATCAATTATCTGAAAGCCAACACCGATTCCCATTCCAAACCTGCGCATTGCCTCGCATGTTTTTTCGTCGGCCCCTCCTAACAAGGCGCCAACCTCGCAGGACGCTGCAATGAGCGCGCCAGTCTTGCCCCGCACCATTTGGTAATATTGTTTCTCGCCAATATCCCAGTTGTTTTTATGATACCAGCCCAATTCAATTGCCTGCCCTTCCAGCACGTTTGTAAATGCCGCTAGCATGCGCCGCTGCGCCTCCAGGCTCCGCGCCCCCCCAATCCCTAGCGCCTCTCGCCACACCATCATAAAGAGCCCGTCTCCGGCATTCATGGCAAGCGGCAGCCCGTACTTGACATACATACATGGCTTGCCCCTGCGCAGAAGCGAGGAGTCCTCTATATCATCATGGATAAGGGTGAAGTTATGGAACATCTCAATTGCCGATGCTGCATGCAGGGAATCCAGCGGCTTCCCTCCAACTGCGGAGCAGGTGGCAATGCAAAGCGCAGGCCTTAGGCGTTTGCCTTCGACCAATAGAAATTCAGAAAGAAGGCCATATACTTCCCACGGCGCGCGCTTCCTGCCAAAAACCTTCCAAATCTGGTTGCGAACAGGCCGGTTTAGGCTTGCCACGCGCGTTTCCAATTCAGAGACAACCATGGGATCGCCAATACAAATTCCTATATCTATAGCTTTCTGGGCACATTTTTATATTCTTCCCCTAATAAAAGGGCACTCGCGGGCCCATAGCTCAGCTTGGTAGAGCAGCGGACTCTTACGCGCACCATCGCGGAGCAATCCGCGTGCCGTGGGTTCAAATCCCACTGGGCCCGCCTTCCCATCTTTTCAGATGAAGAATCGAACCAGGCTCGCCAATTGAAAGCTAACTGCCAATATTTGTAGTAGGTGAAGTTTCGTTCGTTTTTGTTTTGTTTTCAACCATCGAGTTGATGAAGTTCTTGATATATTCCTCATCTACATCTGCAACGCACTTATAGTAAGTATCGTTCTTTGCAAAACCGCAAAAGCCCTCGCTGCAGCCGCAAGTCACATTCTTGAAGCAGTCAAACACGGGCTCCCATTCGCCTCCGACCACTTTGGTGGCATTAACTGGCATGCAAAACTGGCCGTATTTTCCAACAGTTGCGCAGTCGCTGTCTTTCAGACAGTTGCGCGAAGCCATTTTATTCTGCAGCGCAGCCTGTTCAGCCTCAAGCGTGCGCATTCCCTCCTCGGCGGCCTGCACACAGGTCGAGATCAGGCTCTGGTTTTTCAGGTTCTTGCAAGTTTCCTTATCTCCAGTTTTGCCTACTACTCCAATATAGCATACGTCTGACAGGGTGGGCAGTTTTTCGCAAAGAGCTTTGTTGTTGGTGTTCTGCGCTACAATGGCAACACAATTCTCTTTCTCCCGGTTATCTGCTATTCGCTCGCAAAGCGGCCCGTCATCCGTATTTACTGCTAGCGCCTTGAAGCAGCCATCCTTCTCGCTGCCATTTTTTGCGTCGCACTCGCCCATTGCAGTGTAGTCATCAACCGCCCCCCTGTAGAACATGAGGAACGTTTCAGCGCCCGCCAAATCTGTTGGCCTATCCGGCATTTTTGAAGGGGCTGTTGATATTACCGCGTATTCTCCATCCGAAGACCAGGGCACTCCATTTACATCGTAGGTGTAAAGACTCCTGATCTGGAACCCTGTGGTTCTGTCTATCCAGTAGTTAAATTCCTGGTTGGCCAGCGCCTTGAGTTCCTCGTCGCTTGGTGAAATCCCAATAGTAAGGAGCTGTTGGACTGTTAGGTTGGTGTAGTCAACATTATATGTGATTTTCTGAACCTCAAAATTCCCAATTTTCCCCCCGTCCGTCATCCCGGCAAATTTCATGGCGCCGGTTGAAATCATCTTCTGTGTCTGCGCTTTTTGGGAAAGGTATGCTTGCTTGTTTGGGATGAGGTCTGTCAACTTGGTTGCGAGCTGTGTTACGTTCCCATTAATGCCTACTGGCGTGCATTTAGTGGCGTTTCGGTATGCAAAACAGACGATATTGCTGGCATTCGCGTTTCCAAAAAATCCAAACATCCTCATATTTTGTGCTTCAATCTGCACCCAGCTCTCGTTCCCTTTCTGTATCAGTGAATTTTTATACGCGAACGAATAATTGGCTTTCGCGCTGCTTTGATTGGAAATATGCGCAAGTTCATAGTCCCCCAAATTCGCCATCTTGTCAAAAGAGGCTAGCAGCAGCGCTTGCGCTTCCAACTGTTGTGGGGCCTGAGGTGAAGGCTCATTAGTTTTTGGCTGGCCGTTGTTCAAATACGGCATGCCCACCACGATGAGGAGCACTACAGCCAAAACAACCGCCGCGATTGCAATCATGTTCCTGTTCGCGTCTGGCGCGCCCGCCTTTTTCCCGGCGCTTGAAGAATTTGTGTTTTTGACCATGGCTATCTCCTCCTTTCTCAATCCAGTCTTTAACGTTTTAATATCTATCTTTTTTGCAAGGCTGATAGCGGCTGCAATCAACGCCCTGCGACTATCTTGATTACGTCTCCGTCCTGCAGCTGGTGGTCTGCACCAACGCGCATCCTTTTCCGAGCATCAATTGCGCCGATGAACTTGCCAGCCAAGTCAGTGTGCACCTTTGCTGCAAGCCCGAGCGCAGTGGTCCCTTTCGGCACCAAATAAGCATCTGGCAGCACGGCTCCCTTATGGTTGGCAAAATGGTTCTCATCCTCAACCGGATAGACTACAATGCACCCAAGCTTCTGATAGACAATATAATCAATTATCCCCTGCACTCCACTGCCATTATTCTCAGAAATGAACTTTTGCATATAGCCAAGGGCAGCAGTCTGTTTTTCATCCGGGGTTCCCAAAACCTCAAAACTCGTGCTTCCTGGCGTGTAGTGTATCACTTTTTTTTCACCTGCCTTCCTAAGCGCAAGCTCAAACGCCGCACTGCATGGGAATGAGGGCAATCCGCACTCTGTCTTCACCTTTTCATAGCCTGCCTTTGCGCCCGCCACATCCATCTTATTGCACGCCACCACGACAGGCATCCTTTTTTTCATTATGATGCGCGCCATTCTCTCAATCCCCTCCCTGTCTGGCGCGCCCCTGCTTATGTCCAGCCCGCACACAAGCGCGGCACCCATCACCATTCGCTCATCTATTTTCAGGCCTGAAAGAGCGCCTATCATGCTTTTCGCGTCTCCCTTTGCCGCCCCGCGCTTCATTATTTCTGCCAGCCAAAGCGCAATTTCGTCCTGCAAAAAAGCGGTTTCGCGGGCAGGGTCGAACGTTTCGCACGCATTGCCTTCCAAATCAGTCCTGCCAGTGGCGTCCACCACCTGTATTATGGCATCTGCCTCGCGTATGCTGTCCAGAAACTTGTTTCCCAGCCCTCTTCCAAGGTGCGCATCCGGTACCAATCCTGGGACATCCACCATTTCAACCGGCACCAGCCGGGTTCCCTGGTCGCATGCGCTGTTTTTCGGGTCGCACTTTGGCAGCCCGAGCGAGATATGCGGACAGGGCGAACGGACATATGTCACGCCACGATTCGGGGTTATTTCTGGGCGTCTCCCAGCGTGGCTGCTGAAAAGAAAGTGCTCTTGCCCTTGTTGGGCGCCCCGACCACGCCGATAAGCATGCACCTGTAGTGCCCTCAAAAGTATATAAACACTCCCGCGCAAATTTTCACGTGGCTTCACAGGCCGGGGCTGGTAGTGGGAAAAACGCCCCACACACACTTGCAGATTTCTCAGGGGGCAGCTCTGCAATTGCTGCAATCAAGGAATGGGCAGGGCAGTGGAACAGCGGCAGGCGCCCCGCGCCACTTCTCATTTCAGGCCCGACCGGAACAGGCAAGACGTTCCTTGCACACCTGGTTGCGCAGGAATTCGGCTGGGGAATTTTCGAATTCAACGCGTCAGACTTCAGAAATGAGGAAGCAGTCTCCACGATTCTTGCGCCAGCGGCCTCAACAGGCTCGCTTTTCGGCGAGCGCAGGCTGGTGCTCATAGATGACGCGGATTCGCTTTCAGGCTCGGCAGACCGCGGTGGCTCAGGTGCAATCCTGAAGGCAATGGCAAATGCCACCCAGCCAATCATTCTCACAGCAAGGGATCCATACGACAAGAAATTGCAAACAATACGCACAAAATGCACACCGGTCGAGCTTCGCAGGCTGCACCCCTCCAGCATTGCCGCGCTCGTGAAGCGCGAGGCGCTTCGCGCAGGCATCGCACTTCCCCCTGGCGCACCCGAGGAAATAGCAAAATCGGTGCACGGCGATGCGCGCGCCGCGCTCAACGACCTCTCCGCCCGCAATTTCTCCTCTTTGCGCGACCGCGAGAAAAATGCATTTGACCTGGTTCGCGCAATTTTCCAGTCTCAAACATACTCAGAGGCTCGCAAGGCGGCGTTCGCCTCAGGGATCGACCATGACCTGCTCAAGCTCTGGATGGCGCAAAACATCCCATCCGAATGCAAGACGCCATTTGAAATCTCCGAGGCCTATCTTGCGATTTCCCGCGCAGACATATTCGACGGCAGGATTTCCCGGTCGCAGCACTATGGCTTTCTCCGCTACTCTGGCGACTTGCTAAGCGCCGGCGTTTCGCTTGCAAGGGCAGGCGAGCGCAGCGGTTATGCCCCCTCCTCATTTCCAGAATATATCCGGGCAATGGGCGCAAGCAAGTCCTCTCGCAGCCTGCGGGCAAGTTCGCTCCGCAAAATCTGCCGCGCCTGCCACTGCTCGATTTCCCATGCTGCCATCTACCTTCCGAACATTCGCCTGGAGATTAAGGCAGGCAACACGGGCGCTTCGGGCTATTTCGGGTTTGACGAGGATGAAACAGCATTCGTCTCAGGCGCAGTTGCGGCCCCTGCCAGGAAAACAGCCAAAAAGACAGCGCCATAAAAGATGCAAGACACGCAAGACAAAAGGTGAGTTTCTGCTGGAAAAAACAACAATCGAAAAAGAAGAATTCTACACCGAGTCAGACTCCAATCTTTCCTCCAAATTCTCAGAAGCGGGTTTTGGCAGGCAGGACGGCGCAGCATTGCTGTTCACCCCCCTCGAGGCCTGCTATCTTGTAAAAACCGGCAAAACAACTGTCAAAGGGGAAACTCTTGCCAAATTCATCACCAGCCTGGAAAAAAAAGAAAAGGGATTTTCCTTTGCATTTACGGTCTATCACCTTATCCGCTCAAGCGGAAGAATGGTGGCGCCTGCCGGGGAATCCAAACAATATTTCCGCGTCTATGCGCCTGGCGTTGGGCGGACTGAAAACAGGCCAAGCCAGCTCCTGTTGCTTTGCCCCCAGGAAAACACGGCAAGGCCGACTGGGGTGAAGCCGTCGCAAAAAAACCGCGCGGGCGAAAGCGCATGCCCATTGCCCAGCCTGAAATCAATCGCACAAGAAGTGGCAATTGCGCATCTCGAGCGCCTCGAGCTCATAATCGCCTGCGGATCGGAAAAGGACCTGAGATTCTTCAAAGTGTCAGCCTACAACTTCTGACTCATAAAATGCGGCAGGTCGTCGCTTCACATCCGGCGCAGTTTAGCTCGCCGAAAATGCGCGTGGGTGCAGCTTATGACGGGTTTTTATTCCCACTCCGCGTCTTTTTCACATGGCATTCTGCCTTTCCTGCGGCACAGGCATAGACGAATACGATTCAGGCTACTATGCACGGAACATGCTGTGCATCCCATGCTACAATCAAAAAATCTCCGAAGTCCCAATGGTGTCATGCAACCGCTGCGGAATGAGGATAAAACGCTCCGAAGCACGGGAGCGCCACAGCGATTTTCATTGCTCATACTGCTTTTCAGAGGAAGAGCGCCAGGCAGCCATCCCGACTTGCCCCATCTGCAATAAACGGGTGGAAAGCTGGCAAGAATCAGCAAAATCAAGCAAAGGCAGCCTGGCGCATCTCCCCTGTCTTCGCGATGGGCTGCACTCTGCCGGGCACGGCGCCGGCCCGGGCGTAGGCGGTTCACCGGAGGAAAGCAAAACCCACCAGCGCACGCTAATCCGAAACATCATAGGGCGGATTGGCGCATTTCTCACCTAAGGCGCTGGCGCGCAGTTAATCAACTATTCCCATTCCTGAAAAAGCATCTGCGATGCTTTTTTAAGCCTAAAGTCCAAATTAAGCCATGGACTCCAATACCAATTTGCCCAGCCCGCAGCTGGCTGGGGCAGTCCCTGAAGTTGCAATTCGGGGCAGTTCTCATCTTTTTGTGAGCCAAAACGCGTCATATCTTTTTCCGTCGAATGTTGTTCTCAAAAATTTCAATGACAAGGAATCGCATGTCTTTATACAGGACATAAACGCCTGCGCAGGCAAGCCGGCGCAAGTTCTCCACCGCTGCTATCCAAGGCAGGACAGTTCGCTTCTTCAGATGATGCTGATGGGCAAGACCATTTCCAAGGTCGCAACCCACGTCGAAGCAATCATTCCCTATCTTCCATACGCGCGGCAGGATAAGATTTGGAAGCCAGGCGAAGTGCTCTCAGCCGAAATAGTGGTGCAAATGCTCGCCGCATCAGGGTTCAATTCAATCGCGACATTCGACTGCCACTTCCTCAAAAAACAAGGCATATTCAACTACGGCGGAATCCAAATACGCAATTTTTCCATGTCCGAAGAGCTGATTGCTTACTTCAAGGCGAGAAAGCCCGACGCAATTTTCATAAGCCCTGACCAGGGTGCATCATATATAGTTGATGAAGTGGGCGGAAAAAGCATGGTGAAGACCCGCGGAGAATACAAGAACCACAAGCGCACGGCGGCAAGACCCGTCGCCTCGCTTTCCGCCAACTTCGAAGTCGCGGGCAAGGACGTTATCATTCTCGATGACATGGTGGCGGGCGGGGGCACCATGATAAAAGCAATACGCGCCGTGCTTGCGCTTGGCGCAAAATCAGTTTGCTGCGGCTGCACGCACGGGCTGTTCCTGGGCGACGCATACACCAAGATGCAAAATGCCGGGGCGGAAGAAATAGTCTCATCAAACACGATCGCATCAGAAGCTTCAAAGATAGACATACTTAACACCATGCGGGCGAAAATAATCGGCCAGTTCTGATCACGCTTATGTGTGGGTCGTTGTCTGCGCAGCGCGTCCTTTCCGAGCAGCTGGCGAGCAGGCGGTTCCTTCTCCGTCCTCCCGAACCCTCATCAGACTTGCTAGTTTCCTCCCCGTCCAGCTCGGTTTACATTGGCAAAACCGCATTTTTGCGCGTGCCCTTCTTTTGGAATCCCTCCAAGCTTGTAAATCCGCACATCTGCGCCGTTGGCATGACCGGCTCGGGCAAATCCTATTTTGTAAAGACATTCATAACCCGCGCCAGGCTCACTCTCGGCTGCGGGTTTGTAATACTGGACTGGGCAGGGGAATATTCAGATTGGGTGCGCGCGGCTGGAGGAACAGTCATTTCCTTTGGCAAGGACGGACTCAACCTACTCGAGCTTGCCGGCGCTTCCCCTCACGCACGCATCGCCCAGGTGATGCAGGCGCTTGAAATGCTCACTGACTTGCAGGCGTTTCCAGGGCAAAAGTCAGTTACCGCAGACGCGCTCGAAAGAGCCTATCTCGCCAACAGGTTTTCCCTCGATCATGCCGGGCAAAAAAGGCGCCCGCCAACGCTGCAGGAGGTCGCAGCCATTCTTGCAAGGCGCTACAAAAACAACCATGATGCAACAGAGTCAGGGCGCAGGATAAGGCGGCTGCTAGCATCCTCTGGGAACTCATTTTCCAAGTCTTCCTTGGACTTGGGGCGCCTGGTCTCAAGCGAGCTGGTCTGCATTGACCTCCATTCTCTGCCCACTGAGAACTTACGCAGCCTTGCCGGGCTTGCCATATTGCAATTCATAAAGGAAAAGATGCGCTCGCAGGAATTCACCGACTCCAGAAAAATAAGGCTGTTTGTAGTGGTGGATGAGGCCTGGAAAATTGCCGCCGATGAGCGCTCGGATGTGGTCTCAATAGTGCGCGAAGGCAGAAAATACGGGTTTGGCCTCATAGTCGCCTCCCACAACCCGACCGACGTGCACAAAAGCATTTTTTCATGCGCAGGCCCAGTCGTCTGCTTTCGCCTCACACTGGCGTCTGAGCGCGACTATGTTCGCTCTTCGCTTGCCTACTCTGAATTTTTCGAGCGGCAGTCCCACAACCTGTCGGTCGGGCAGGCGATATTCCACCTCGAATTTTCAACACCGGTTACTTGCCCGAAGACGTTTGTTCTTGGCAAGGTGGATGGCGAAGCGCTGCTCCAGATGCTCAATATACGGGGGGATTTCATGGAATTGTCTTTTGAAAAGGGCGACCTCGCGCGCAAGCTGCTGGCTTTCGGCATCTCAGACAAACAGGCGAATAAAATAATTGTAGAGTTTGAGCGTTGCAATTATTCTCTCGAGGCAAAAAATTTCATACTGTTAATGGAGCACTGCGGGCAAAGCAGGGCATCCATTCTTTCATTCATGCGCGGGCTCGGCGCAACTGAAAAAGGGCTGCTCTGCGCTTTTTCAGCAGCTTCGCAGTCCGACTCGCCCCGCGTTTCCATAGCGCTCGCCCCAGCGCGCGCAAAAAACCCCCCTCTAAACACAAAGTTTCATACATGGCACGGAAAAAAGGTGATTGAATGCCAAACATGCATCAAGCGAAACCAAAAACGGTCTCGCATGAAATCAAGATCAGTTTCACCGCGCTTCCGCGCCATTCCGACGTCGCTTGCCTTGGTTTTGATGAAATGCGCTTTTCCAAGAACAGCCTGTTTGTGCGAAAATCGCAAGGCGGCAGGCTCTTCGGCCCCTCCGCGCTTTTTTTCGAAGCCAGCATTTCTCCTGGCAAGCTGCGCGTTTCATTCGGGGTGCCACATGGTTCGGATGAGCGCGCTCGCAGATTTTTCGCAACCGCTCAACTCATGCGCTTGCTACTGCTTTTCAGGGATGCAAAAGCCGATGTATGCGGCCTTGCTGAAATGACCCTTCCCTCCCTTGAGTTTGCCCAAAATGCCTCGCCTGAAAATGCGCACCTGCTCGTGAAAAAACTATCTGATGCGCAAACAGACATTGCTGACTGCCAGGAGAAAAACAAACGCCTGTCATCTGCCGCGGAAGAGGCGAGCGCCCTTCTCATGGAAAAAGAGCGGGAGGCATCCACTCTCTTCGCAAGGGTGAAATCGTTGGAGGCGATGCCAGACCCGGTTCTTCATGACAGCGTGATTGAGTGGCTCCGAATGCACCGCGGAGAGTTCAATTCTGTGCAATTTTCAAAAGCGAACAGGGTGTCTCCACAACGCGCGCACGAGGGGCTGCGCGCTCTTCTCGAATCCAATGCAATAATCCAGGTGGCTGGGGCATATAGGGAAAACGGAACTGATAAAAGAAGCATATTCCAGGAAAAAAAGCGCGGAGTTGGCTGGTTCAAATAACTTTTACCTCTCTTCCACCGGACAAAAGCGCGCACCCGATTGCAATCAAACTGCAGCAGACTGCGAGCGGAAACTCAAAGCCGGGCGGCTTCGGGGCAATTTTCACATCAAACTCCCCTTTTGGAAGCGCGACATTCCACGCATATGCTTCCTGGTCATGTTCAATGTAGCATAGTTTGCCGTCCGCTTCCCGGCACCCGGCATTTTCAGGCAGACTGTTTGAAAAAAATGAAACGATGCAATTCTGCTGCAGGCATTCCCCTCTCAGGGATGCCCTATCCGGCATTATCTCCGCAAAGTCCAGCCTCGCGTCACCCGGCCTCACCAGCGGTTTGGTCTTGGCACCCACAAGCTCGAAAAGCGGAACCGCTCCACCATATTTTATTTGTGTGAAATTCCCATCATGCCGCATCCTGGAAAATTTCTCCAGAAATCCGGCGCTCTCGTCAAATGTCACCTCGGAATTTCCAAAAAGCGCATACTTCGCACCCACTGTTCCCATCTTGTCTTGCAGCCCAGCCTGGTCAGAGTCAGCAGGAATCGCAGTGTCAGTCAGCGAATCATAAATCAACCACTGCGACACGGAGTTTGCGCCAATCACGAATACAGTCCCCCCATTGATAATTCCTGCCGCTTTTTGGAGGCTGGAATATTCCGCGACCAAATTCAAATTCCCTGCAGGATATGCATACTGGCCCGCCGCAACCGTTCCAGCTATTAAAATGACCGTGCAGGCTGGAAGAAAAATCATGAGTGCAACCGAGACCCAAAAAGTCAGCCGGTCCATGGAAAGTCTAGCGCGCATTTTTTCAGCCGTCTTCCTTGCCCTTGCAACAAGGCAGGCGCTGCCCACTCCGGCTATGAAAAAAGCGGGAAGGAAAAACGATGGGAACAGCCGCGCGCCATCCACAAACGGGAATAACTTGTTGATTTCAGGGCTCACTGCCACTATGTATGTCATTGCGCTTGCAATTGCGAGCACAAGGGGGAACAGCCATTTCTTCCTGCAGATCTCAACAATCCCAATTACAAACAACAACGGCAAAACCAAATAGCCCATCTGGGCAAAGCTAACAAGCGAGTCTACCCACCCGTTTTCAAGGGTGGCTCCGCCCAATACTCCATAGCCACTTATCCCGAACTGGTTTGCAAGGAAGGGCGCAAGCAGCCAGGCAACCGAGGCGGCGCATGCCAGGGCAAGCAATGCCACGGGGCGGGCCCGTTTCATTGGCAACGCCAGCGCGCCAAGTACAACAAGTGCAACTGAAAGCGGCAACAGTATTCTCCAGTTCGAAAGTCCCGCAAATGAGAACATAAGAACCGCAAGAGCAAAATTCCTTCGTCCTCCCTCGGTCAAGTAGCCGTAGGCAAAATAAAAGAACAAAAGCGAAAGATAGGTTGCAAGCGTGTGTGCAGTCATGCCTAGATAAAAAAGGTCAATTCCCGAGCCAATTGGCATTCCTGTGCTTGGGATTGTCAGGTACAATAGTGCAGAAAGCACAAATGTTGTATTCTTGCACGCCGGCAATTTCCTTGAGAAAAGGAAAAAAATGAGGACTGGCGTGAAGAAAAGAAGAATACTATAGATTTTATACGAATACTCATGCCCAAATCCAAAGGCCAAAGTCATGATTGCCGGGGGCAGTGCGGAAAAAAAGGAGTAGAACGACCAGGGCCACTCCCCCCGTAACAAATAAGGTGCGAGCTGGCCCACCCGGTGCATGTGAAACGGTGCGTCAACACCATAGTAGGAAGAGGGCATCTGCGCGTTTTCAAGGGATTTCCAACCCCCGCCAAACTCAAAATTAACCTGCGGGTTCAAATAAATTCTGCGGCTCGCATCAAAAAAAGCAAGTTTTGAGATGTTGTCTTCGGATTCGGACCTGTTTTTGGGGAATGTTTTGACCTGTATCTCAAAATTTCCTTCCAACGGGGTGGCAAGGGCATACTCCCTCGCTGTTTCATTGCACGGTCCGCACACGCGCTGGTCCCCAATCCCAACAAAACCAACCCCAACTCCTTCCTGATGGGATATTTTAACAGTCCTTACCCACCCCTCGCCTTGGAAAACCGCGCGAACCGTGGCATTTTTTTCAGGTTGGGAAAAAACAAGCGCCTTGTTGCCGAGCGCAAAAGCATTCATCCACTCGGATGCGCCGCATTCTTCATCTCCAACCATTTGCTGCGAAGTAATTTGATAATCCACATACTTGCCTGTAATGCCCATCATCAATGCAAATGATGCGCAGAAGAGAATAACCACCAACATGATAAACTTCGCATCATTCCCAGCAGGTGTGCGCTTGCCCGTTTTCACGCTTATTGCCTCCCGCTTTTCATAAGCATCTGCAATGTATACAGGTTTATTCCAATGAGCACAAGCGCCAGCCCGCCAATTCCCATGAAAACGCTCAAAAGCGCGCTTCCAACCATGAGCGAGCCTCCGCTGTAAAACGTTTCAACCACATTCACCCCAACCAAAGCGGATAACGCAATCAAAACCGCTCCCGCCCCGCAAAAATACGCGAGCGGCTTTTTCCTGGCCCCTAGCCCAACTGCGTATTCAATCAATCCCGCGGCTTGCGAAAGCGGGGAGGTTTCCCTGCCCCTATAGTATTTCACTTCAACAGGAACTTCAACAATCCTCAAGCCGTTCTTGCGGGCAGATGAAATGAATTCCGCTCCAGCTGAAAAATCACTGTTTGTCGATGAAACTGTTGCGTTTGCTTTTTTGGAAAATGCGCGGAAGCCGCACTGGGCGTCCAGCGTTTTCCCGTTGCTGTTTTTCACTCCGAAAAGGGCGTTCACCAGCGTAACTCCTGTTCGTCTGCCCACAGGCGCATCAACAAACTTGCCGCTGAAGCGCGAGCCTAAGCAAACATCCGACCTGCCTTCCAGCACCGGCGCGGCAATCCTTGGTATGTCATCTGGGTTGTGCTGCATGTCCGCATCCAAAAAAACGCTTGCAGTTGCGCCGGTTTTCCTTGCCTGCGCAATTGCAGCGGTTATTGCTGCGCCATAGCCTAGGTTCTCCCCAAGCGAAATCACGCGCGCCCCGGCATTTCTTGCAACCTCTGCGGTTCTGTCTACCGAGCCGTCGTCCACCACGAACACTTCCCCGTATTTTTTTGAAAGGAGCACTGCAGTGCCCACAGTGTTCTCCTCATTGTACGCAGGTATGAATATTGCAATTTTTTTCACTTAGCTTCACCTTTCTTAACTGTCCTTTTTCTTGCAGGGCGGGCAGTTTTTTTCTTAACATCCGCTTTCGCAGTTGATTGGGGCTGGAGAGTTATTGGTGGCGCTGCCTGCATTGAAGTTGGCAGTTGTGTTGGCGTTGGCTGCACTGCGGCAGGTTTTGGCGCTGCTTTTGCCTGCAAAACTGTGGCAGGCCTCGCACCCCAATTTTTCTTGGTCTCGCAATTCGGGTTGATGCACATCTCAAAAGTCTTCCGCGCCTTCCTCACCACTCGGATATTCGGCGTCCCGCACTTCTCGCACGCCTTTCCCAGCGGAATTATCTTAGCTTCCTGCGGGAGCGGATATGTCTCGGTGCACTGCGGATAGCCTATGCATCCGACAAACTGCTTCCCTGCCTTTGATTTTATCATGCGCAAATCATTTCCGCATTTCACGCATTTCCCCAGCAGGCTGTCTGAGGATTCCTTTTGCCTCAGGCCAGAGAGCAATGCAAATCCGATTTCCCTTTCCTTCCCGTCGAATTTCGCAAGTATGCCAAGGAGCACGCGCTTTCCCTCCTCAATCGCCTTGCGCTCGTTTTCACCATCGATTATCCTATCCATCTGGTCCTCTATCTGGTGCGTCAGCTCCTCATCTAATATTTCCGGCGCCACCTTGAACAAAAGCCCGTAAACCGCCATTCCAAACGGCGTGGTTTTGATGCTGGCAGTGCCTTCTAGGTAATTGCGCTTGAAAAGAGTCTCAATCACGGCGGCGCGGGTCGCCTTCGTGCCCAGCCCAAGCCGCTCAAGCTCGGAAATTATCGAGGCTGCCGTGTACCTTTTTGGCGGCTGGGTTTTTTTCTCATCAATCGCAAAATCGCTCAATGGCACGCTCTCGCCTTCTGAAAACTGCGGCAGCGTGGTCTCCTCAAGCTTCACATACGGCGCATAAATCTCAAACCAGCCCTGCGCTACAGTGCGGTTCCCATTCGTTGAATATTTTTCGCTTCCAGACGCAATCTCGACTTTTTGCGCTTCCCTCACCGCAGGCTTGCCAAAGCAGGCAAGGAACCTTTTTGTAATCAAGTCGTAAAGCTTACCTTCCTTTTCCCCGACGCCGGAACGAAGCCCGGTCGGGTGGATTGCAGGGTGCGCAGGGTCTTCCTTCTTCCCTTCCATTGGCGTAAGGCGGTTTTCCGCCAGCAGCCCCTTTGCGGATTTCTCATAAGCCGGATTTTTTGCAAGCGACTCAATCACTCTTTTCAAATTGAGCTTCTGCGAAAGTTTCTGCGAGCTTGTTCTTGGGTATGAAATGAGCGACGCTTCGTACAGCGTCTGCGCGAATTCCAATGTTCTTGCTGGCGCAAAGCCAAACATCCTATGCGCCTCAACTTGCAGGCTGGTAAGGTCAAATGGCGGCGGAGGCGCCTGCTGGTACTCCTTTTTCTCAACCTTGGCAACCGTGCCAGGGCTTTTCGAGTTGGCAAGCGCAGCCTTCGCTTCCTCCTGCTTCACAAACCTGCCGCGAGTGTGTCCGAACAGCGTTTCCTTTGCCTTGCAATGGGCTTCCCAATACGGGGTGGAAACAAAAGCGGCAATTTCCGCCTCCTTTTTTGCAAGTATGGCAAGCGCCGGCCCCTGCACCCTGCCTATGCTCATTGTCTGCCCATAGCTCGCGCCCGCGGTGCGTATTGCAGCCATGAGCGCCCGCGAGAGGTTTATCCCGTAAAACCAGTCCAGCTTATGCCTGGCCTCGCCGGCAAGCGCATTCTCGACATCAAGCTTTCCCCGCTCGACATAAGCATCTTCCAAATCAGAATCGGTGAGTGCAGAGAATTTCATGCGGCTTCCAATTTCGCTTCCGCACGCAAACCTGATCACATTGTACCCGATCAGGCTTCCTTCAACATCAAAGTCGCACGCGCAGATGTACTCGTCCGCGCCAGGCGCCAATTTCTCAATAGTTTCAAGGTATTTTTTCGAATAATCGGAATCCTTGTCCACTTCATAAGTCGGCGCCCACTCTATGTCAAACACAGGATAGCCCCGGTCTCCCTTTCCCTGGCGCAATGTGTATAGGTGCCCCACAGCCGAGACAACCACTATTTTTTCGCCGTCCCGCTCAACTTCGTAATATGGCGTGCCGTTGAGCGATTTCCTGTCTGCCCTGCCTCTGCCTATGGCATGCGCGATTTTCTCGGCGACTTTGGGTTTTTCGCAGATGACTAGTTTCATGCTTACCAATCCCGCCAAAAGCATCCTAGCAGAAAGCAAGTTGTATATTTTGTGTTGTTTTGGAAAACCTTATAACTTCCTCCTGCGCTGTTCTAATGGGGTGGTTGCGTGAGAGGGCAGCTTTCCGCTGAGATGCTGGTCGTGCTTGTGCTGGTTTTGGGGCTTGCCATATTCCTGGCAAGCGTGATGTTCAAAAGCGCGAACAAGGCAGCCGACAAAATCGAGGCAAAGACGGACAGCGTGCTTTCAGCCGCGGACAACGGTTCTCTAACCGGCGCCGTCGGCTCCAGGTGCGCTTCAGACTCGGAATGCCAATCCGGGATATGCGACACTTATTCCAAGACCTGCTCATGAGCTGTACAAAAAGCAAGCGAACAAGCGTGCGCGCACAGGCATCAGCAGAATCGTTAGTCGTCTTCCTAGTGTTCATCTCCATCCTGGGCATTGCCGCACTCGCAATCAGCCGCATAGGCGATGCTGCAAAAACCAGGCTTGACTCTGCCACTCTCCAAAGCTCGATGGGCTCGCTGTCTTATGCAATAAGCCAGGCATGTGCAATGGGGGGCGGCAATGTCCGGCAGGTGCGCCTGAGCTCAGCCGCAACTCTATCAACGGATGGCAAAAAACTCCGGCTTTCAAGTGGTAACTCCTCGCTGGAAAAGGATTTCAACTGCGAATTATTACCTATCAATCTTCACGCTGGCTCATTCACAATTTCGAATCTCGACGGAAAAATAGACATCTCCTAGGCTGCCGCCCTAGTGGCGTTCAATCTCTCGCAGTATTTTTTCCACCGCTCCCTCATCCTCGCAATTCACCCTTACCGTTCTCACGCCCGCCGCCACTCCTGCCTGCAAGTCCTCTAAATTATCCCCGAAAAAAATCGCCCCACCAGGAGCCACTCCAAGTTTCGCAAGCGCGAGATCAATCATCGCCGGGTCAGGCTTTGGCGAGGCATCAGCGCTAGTCACAATCACGCCGAAATATTTCTTCAAGCCCAGCTTTTCCAGCACCAGCCCAGCGCTCGTTTTCCGGTTGCTTGCGGCTGCAAGGGAATATTTTTTAGAAAGTAAGGGAATTGCAGTGATTGATAGTGTTCAAATGCTTCCGGATTCTGTGAGAATACCAAAAAACTGGGGTGTTGTCTCACTCAGTGTAGCAAACCTCAGAAGTAAACCATTCACAGTGGCTTTTGACAGGCTCAGAAGCATTTTTTTCAGAAGCTCGCGGTCTCCTGCCAGCTTTGGGACAAGGGCAATCAGCACCGACTCTGTGCTATGCGCACTGGACATTCCCTCGACTTTTTCACGCAGCGCCCCAAAACCGAATTCAGACAATACTTCAATAGTATTATGCACCACTGCCTCTCGCGAATCCGCAAGCACGCCGTCAATGTCGAAAATTATCGCCTTCAGTGCCATTTTTCCACCATCACGCGTCAATCAGCAAAAACAATCCTCCTGTTCTTCTCAACTTCAACATTCTTGCAAAGCAGCACAATGCGCGAAGGCGCATGTCTGTCTGAAACAAGATAACCAGTCATTTTGGCAAGCTTTTTTGCAATCTCCCCGATCTCATCCATCGTCAGCATGCTTGAAAGCGAAAGCCCGCGCGAGGGCTGCCGTGCGCCGCCCACAAACACCATGCTTTTCACCTCGACATAATGCGGCTGCGCAGTCTTTATCTGGCTTGCATAGCCTTCCAAGTCAGAATCATTCACCCCTCGCGCCAATGTCATGCGAAGCACAGTCCTTGTTCTCTTTCCCAATTCAGGCATAATCTGCAGCATCTCGCAATACTTTTTCCACAGCCCCTCTGACACGGGCCTTATCGCTGTTTTGTAGACTTCCTCGTTCGGCGCGACCATGGAAACATAAAGCTGGGTTGGCAGCGTGCGCATTTTTGCAATTCTCTCAGGGAAAGTCCCGTTCGTCACCAGAAAAGTGGTCATCTTGCGCTTATGGAATTCCTCTATCAGCCCATCCAGGTGCGGGTACATTGCAGGCTCGCCGGTGAGCGAAATCGCGACATGCTTTGGCTCGCAGGCTTCCAAATACTTTTTCCTGCTCACTTTCTCGTTTCCTCCAAAGCCAGAAACAATGGTTTTTTGCGCCGCAATCAGCCCATCAACGATTTTCTCCGGTTTTTCCCACTCGAACGCGCCTGGCGGCAAGTCTCCTGCGCCAAGCTTTGTCTCAGGCATCATTCTCCAGCAAAAAACGCAGGAATGGTTGCAAAACATCAGGACTGGCGTGCACTGCAGGCACCGGTGCGTTGCAATCCCGTAAAATTTGCTCTTGTAGCAGTCTCCTGAATCGCATAGGCATTTCCCTGCCCAGCCGCAAAGCTTTGCAGCAGAATGCTTTCCCACTACCTGGTATCTCTGCCTGATGAGCGCCTCCAAAAGCGAATCAGGGATGCATTTGTTCCCAGCGGAGAGTTTCTTGAAATAGCAGCTGTCGCGCCCGCGCGTCCTTCCCATGAACTCCACTCTCCTTTTGGCTTTTATAAATTGTGCTGCCCACATTCATTGCAACTGATATTCGCAGTGGTCTGATGGCAATCAAAATCGATTTCACTCCAAAGAAAAAGCAGCTGGCTGTTTCAGAGCCGGAATCAGTCTCATCCTTGGTGAACGGGCACTATGGCAACATGCTAAAAGGGGTAATTCACCTCTTTCCTGACGAGGCGCTTTACCTCATAGACATACGGAACGCAAAATGCTTCGACTCCTCGCTCAACGAATACCGCTTCAACAACGTGGCGGCCGCATTCGAGCGCAAGAAGCAGATGGCGCGCTATTTCACCTACAAGGACTGGCGCGACCGCGGGCTGATTGCACGCCAAGTTTCTGAAATCTGCGAGCGTTATGGCCGGAACAGCGCGAAAAAATATCCCAACGGCTCGCTTAAAATGGACCGCTATGCGCTTCTGGGCAGGTTTTATGCCGATGACTTATGGACCGTGATAGACGACGAGGCAGTGGGCAAGGAGCTTTACGAGCGCCACTGGTTCGGGCAATTCGGCTCCTACAAGGCAGAACAGCGCGGCAAGCTCTCCAAGCTTGATGCCTATGAAACGCTCTTCCTCATCCGGCACGCCAACATGAAACTTGAAAACGCAAGCGAGGCGGAGGTAATATGCGCGGCAAAGCGCCAGCATGCGGATTTCCTTCACCTTTACGAAGTTTACGAGGACTGGCGATTGCAGGGCTTTGTGCTCAAGACCGGCTTCAAGTTCGGAACGCACTTCCGTCTCTATTTCCCCGGCGCCTCGCCCTCACGCGCCGACGGCGAGTGGATTCACAGCAAGCACGTGGTGCACTGCTTCCCCCGCGCAAGCAAGCTCCTGATTTCCGAATGGGCGCGCGCAATCCGCGTGGCGCATTCCGTGAAAAAGACATTCGTGCTTGCAATTCCGGGCGAGGCGAAGAAAAAGCGCACAACAAAAAAGAAAGAAGCACCGCAACTTTCAACCACGCTTGACTTTCTCCTTTACCACCGCGCAGGCGGGGGCATAGAAAACCCCAAAACCGGCAAGCCCCGCTACCTGATGTTCTCGCTCTCGGAAGAGGAGCACATCGGAGGCGAGGAGCTTGCTGATGCCATCGAGCAGTGCAAGCGCATAGGGCTTGAATTATTGCTTGCCATCTGCGACCGCGAAACCTCGGTCACCTATTACCATGTGAAGCGCATAGAAGTCCCTGGCAGCAAGCACGAATACTATGAAATAGAATGGAACCAGCCTTAACTAGCTTATGCGGCGGCCAGGCTATTTCTCAACCGCCTTCTTCAGCTTCGCAATGAGCGTTTTATTTCCCATGTAAAGAGGCACGCGCGCGTCCACATCCTTTTCCTCAACATCCAGAAGCGAGCCCTTGCCGCTCCATGTCGCCCCGCCTACTTGCTCTATTATCATTGCCATTGGTTGCGCCTCGTAAACCAGCCTCAGCTTGCCTTTTGGGTTGGTCTTGCTCGAGGGATAGGCAAACAGCCCTCCCCTATGCAAAACCTGTGAAAAATCAGCCACAAAGGCGCCAGAATAGCGCGCTTTCATCCTTTCCATCCGGAATAAGTCTTTTGCAAACTTCAAGAATTCAGGGTACCAATCCACCGGGTCGCCCCCCAGCCCAAATACCTCACCCGGCTCAGGAAGCTTCAAATTCTCACCAAGCAAAAGGAATTTTGCATTCCCGGCTGAATCATAGTGCTTCACAAATTCATGGGCCCCCTTCCCAGTAGTGTAAACCAGCGTGTTCACAGGCCCGTAAAGCTTGTAAAGCGCGGCAACCAGCTTTCTTCCAGGCTGTGGCAAGTCCTCCCTATAGACCCCCACAATTGAGCCAAAAGAATTGTTGCTCACAATATTCGACGAGCCATCCAGCGGGTCAAGCGTGACTATAAACGGCGCGGTCTGGTTTGCGATGAGGGGCTCGCGAAGCTCCTCAGAGTATATTTTCCGCACTAGCCCGGTCTTGACAAGGTTGTCGCAAAGATATCCATTCACCCATTCATCAAGCTCGGCAACCGCCTCGCCGTACTTGTTCTTGTCTCCCAGCGTCCCTCTCAGGTATTTCGGAAAATGGTGCTGCGCGTCAAGCGCAATGCCTGCAAACGACTCAATCAGCCTGGCAAGCCCCTTGTCAGTGCCTGAAAGCGCCAAGTGCTGCGAAAGCGTGATTATTTTGCCGTTCATCCTATTCGCCTACTTGAGGACTATTTTCTTTATCTCCTCGGTTATTTTTATCGGATTGTCATTCTGCCAGACATTCCTGCCAACTGCCAGCCCCGCGCCCCCGGCTGCCATCACTTCCTTCACCTTTGCCAAAAAGTCAGCATCGCTTTGCTTGCTTCCGCCAGCAGAAATCACCTTGCACCTGCCTGCAGCCGCCACCACTTTCTTGAAGCCATCCACATTTCCAGTATAATTGACCTTCACAATGTCTGCCCCAAGCTCAAGCGCCACGCGCGCAGAATAAGACACCATCTCGACCGATTTCTCCTCAGGCACGTGCTTTCCGCGCGGATAGGCCCAAACCACAGTGGGCAGCCCATAATCCGCCGCTTCCGCAACTATTTTCCCAAAGTCATGGAACATTTCGGCTTCGCGCGGCGAGCCGACATAAATGGTATAGCCGAGCGCATCAACACCAAGCGCCACTGCCTCCTTCACCGAGGCAATCTGCGACGAGTAGCAGTCATCCTTTGGCACCATATTCGTCCTTCCATTGAGCTTGAGCACAAGGCGTACCTTGCCCGAATAGCACTCCTTGTAATGCCTGGCAATGCCCTTCTGTATTGCAAGGCCGGTAAATCCGCCCTTTGCGGCAATGTCCAGCACATATTCCGGGTCTATGTTCTTGCTGTTGAAGTCCCGTGGTCCGTGTTCCAGCCCCTGGTCCATTGCAAGCACGAGCACTCTTCCATTCCGCGCTATCTTTCCAAGATGGGTGTTATTATCCTTCATGTTCGCACCTCGCGCGAAGTTCGCGTCCAAGAATTATAAAGAGAACTCCTGCCAAAACGCGCACCCATTGGCTCCCCTGGGCGAATTCTGACGGGCAGAGCCCGAACAAAGCTTTTTAAATTTGAACCGAAAGTATTAGTCGCATTAAGCAAAGGTGAGATCATGGTAAAAATTGTCATAGCAAAACAACTCGCTGGGAAAAAGATAATCACTAACGACGGCGAAGAGCTCGGGAAACTCATTGACCTTGAGATTTCCGAAGGCTCTGGCAAGATCGAGAACCTCCTGTTGGAGCCCAATCTTGACAACCCGACCGCGCGCAGGCTCAACAAGGAAGACGGGCTCCTGGTGGTGTCCTACTCCTCTGTATTGGCTGCCTCGGACCACATAATCGTGGACAAGAAGACCATTGGCTAAATAGCCGATCCGTCTTTGCCTTTTTCATTTTAATTTTTATTTTCCCAATTTTCACGTTCATAGTTCTGATAAGAAACTCCGAGGTGGGCGAATATGGACATCTTTTCAATAATCCTGATGGGCTTGGTTGTTCTGGCAATTGCCATCATCCTGTTCATCATACTCGCCTTCAACGGCCTGGTCACCAAGAAAGTGCGCATAGACAACGCCTGGTCGCAGATCGACGTGCAGCTGAAAAGGCGCTATGACCTCATCCCCAATCTCGTTGAATCAGTGAAGGGCTATGCCAAGCACGAAAAGGAGCTTTTTGAGAACGTGACAAAGGCGCGCGCTGCCACGGCATCCGGGCAGACCGTGGGGGAAAAGGCAAAGGCCGACAGCATGCTTTCTGGCACGCTGAAGTCGCTCTTCGCAGTTGCTGAAAACTACCCACAGCTTCGTGCAAACGAGAACTTCAAGATGCTGCAGGAGGAGCTTTCCAACACCGAGAACAAGATAGCGTATTCCCGCCAATTCTACAATGACTCTGTGCTTGAATACAACACTTCCATACAGACAATTCCAACCAACATCGTCGCTGGAATAACTGGCTTTGCCTCGCGTGAATTCTTCAAAACCGAGGGCTCCGAGCGGGAGAACGTAAAGGTGCAATTCTAAGCCTGCCACCGCTAGCCACGCGGATTCTGGTATTCCTATGGCAAGCTTTTATGACCGCATCGGCGAGAACAGGCGCAATTCCTACATTCTGATGGGAGCCGTATTTGCGCTGGTTTTTGCCACTCTTTACGTATTTTGCTGGCTTTTTTTTGGCGAGTCTGAAATCGGCTTTTTCATAAGCCTGCCAATTGCCATAATCTACATTGCAGTGACATATTATTTTTCAGACAGCATCGTGCTTGCTGTTGCAGGAGCGCAGGAGGCAAACAAGCAGGAGCACACTTACCTGATAAACACTGTTGAGAATATCGCAATTGCCGCAGGGATTCCTGCACCCAAGGTATATGTCATCCCAGACCCGGCGCTCAACGCATTCGCAGTCGGCAAGTCGCCTGACAAGGCCTCTGTTGCATTCACAAGCGGGCTGGTGGAAAAGCTCGACCGCGCCCAGCTTGAGGGCGTGGTGGCGCACGAAATTTCGCACATCAAGAACCTTGACTCGCGCATGGCGACCATTGTGGCTGTCATGGTGGGGCTCATTGCGCTTCTTTCTGACCTGGGCCTGCGCTCGATGTTCTTGAGCCGGGGGGGAAGCGGCGGCCGGGACAGGAACGGGGGGATAATGGTGCTGGTAGGGCTGCTGCTCATGGTTCTTGCCCCTATAGTGACATATGCGATAAGGCTAATGCTTTCGCGCCAGCGGGAATACCGGGCCGACGCTACCGCGGCACAGCTGACCCGCTATCCTGAAGGGCTGGCGTCCGCGCTTGAAAAAATCTCAAAAGAAGGCTCGGTTGTCCAACACGCATCTGATGCCACTGCCTCGCTTTACATTGCAAGCCCGCTTTCCTTTTCCGGCTTCATCTCCACCCATCCTCCAATCGAGGACAGGATAAAGCGATTAAGGGAAATGTAATATTTTCAGTTCGTGCCTCTTCTCCTTCCTTCCGTCCAAGATTATAAAACTTGCCAGCGTTTCAACTCCGGTGCGCCAATGCCTGACCTTTTATCAATCCACGACCTGAAAAAAAGCGACGTGGAGCGCTATCTTTCCGAAGCCAAAAAAATGGAGGCTGCGCTTGCAAAGGGAAAGCCTCTTCGCACGCTTGAGGGAAAAATAATCGCCAACCTGTTCTTCGAGCCTTCCACGCGCACGAACTTCTCATTCCAGTCGGCAGCCGCCCGCCTCGGCGCAACCCCAATCGCATTCTACCCTGAAAAAAGCTCAGCGCAAAAAGGCGAATCATTCTCCGACACAATACGCATCCTGGACGGCTATGCCGATGCGCTGGTGATCCGCCATCCGTCAGAAGGCAGCGCAGAAGAGGCGGCGCGCATTGCTACGCACCCAGTGATAAACGCAGGCGACGGGGGAAATCAGCACCCCACACAGACACTAATCGATCTTTATACGATAAAAAAGCTTTTCGGGAAAATCTCGGGCCTCAATGTGACGCTGATGGGCGACCTCAAGCACGCGCGCGCAATGCGCTCGCTCCTTTACGGGCTTGCAATGTTCGGCTGTGGCGCGGAACTGGTTTCCCCTGTTTCTCTTCGCATGGATCCGCTGGCAATTGCACGGGCAAAGCGCGATTTCGGGGTAAAAATAACCGAAACTGCAAAGCCTAACCTTTCAAAGTGCAATGTTCTTTACCTATGCCGCGTGCAAAAAGAGCGCTTTTCAAACGCAAAGGAAGCACAGGCTGTGCAGGCAAGCTTCAGGCTCGACAAAACACTTCTCTTATCTGCGAACAAAAAAATGGCAGTGCTCCACCCGCTTCCCAAGCTCGACGAAATACCTGCCAGCGTAGAGTCCGACTCACGCATGAAATATTTCGAGCAGGCGAAAAACGGCGTGCCGGTGCGCATGGCAGTGCTGAAACTATGCTTGGGGCTGTGATTGTGATGAAACACCTTTTCATGAAGAAAAAGCCCTGCTCCATCCTCCTGCTTCTCAAGGACGACTTGCAGCAATGGTACCCCTCCAAGCTTGCGCGCGTTTCCGGCGCCTCCTATGTGCATACGACCAATCTCCTGTCTGCTCTCAAGGCTTTCAACGTGGTGGCATCCGAGCGCAAGGGGAAGCAAAACATCTTCAAGCTGACTGAAAAAGGGGCTTATCTTGCGCTGTCGCTGGACGATTTCTCGAAAAAATGCGATGCATGCGAGCAGGAGACAAAAAAGCCAGCCGAGATTCCCCCTCCTGCACAAGTGCCGCTGCCGAAAAAGCCAGTGCCGCTTCAAGAAAAAAGGTAGCATTTCCCGTCTCCAAGCGCGGCAACGCAGTCATGAATTTATACCTTCCTGCCCAACCTTATTTGGTGATTGATTTGTCAGTACAAAAGCCTCAAACTTCAACGCAAGGCGTTTCTTCCTCCAGCTCAAAGCTCTCATTTGTGCCATACGGGCTTCCACGGAGCATTGCGGAATATTTAGCGTCAGTAATTCCTGGCGCCATACTTCTCCTGGCGTTTTTCGTCGCCTCGGAATCCACAGTGCTGTTTATCGACGGAAGTTCAATGGTGGTCACGTTCCTCCCTGTAATCTGCCTCATGCCCATACTTTCCGGCGTGGTCTCGGCATTGGTGCTTGAGAAAATACGCAGCAAGCCAATCACGTTCAAGCGCGGCGCGTTGGTGGGGGCGGCAGCGGGCATGCTTGGCGCATTCCTGGCTTCCCTTCTTATTCTCACAGTCCACTTGATTGGCAAAAAGCCGTTTGGCACGATGATAGACACCCTTCCCATGGTGCTGGCAGCCGACGTTGTGATCATCCTGATTGACACAGTGCTTGCCGCGCTTGGTGGCGCGCTTGCCGCCAAGTTCATAAAGGACATCTAGCGTTCATGGCAGTCCCAACCGCGTATGGCGCTCTTGCTTCATTTGACATAGCCATAATGGCAGCTACCATATCCATCCTGATTGGCGGGATACTCTTTGGAATTGGGATGGGATTTGGCGCCAGGCGCATCCGGCTTCTTGGCTCAGAGGAATTGGGCCAGGGAATAATTTCCGCTGCAATGCTGGGCGCGCTTATTTCAGTATCCGCTGTTCTTGACACTGCCACTTCCTCCCTGGT
>JAPLWY010000001.1:824-5543 GCA_026396355.1 Microcaldota archaeon | reverse complement strand
CTCTCACCATCCTCCTCCCCCTTCTCATTTTACTCCTGCAACCTTGCGAATCTCGAATCCGTCTATTCCTCTATGTCAGCCTCGCTTCTCCGTTCCTCAGAAATCACAGGATTTGCCTCATCTCTTAAGATTTCGGCAGGCGCGGTTTCCGCGCAGCCATTTTTCGCACTTGAAGAGGTCTCGCGCCAGTTCTCCACACTCTCCTACCTTTCCCAAACCGCCTCATCAGTTGCTTACTTTGAGCGCTATCTTGCGGATTTCATACGCTCCTCCGCGCTTCTGGTGTTCCTTCCGGCCGGCCTCGTGCTGCGCTGCTTTTTTGCCACGCGAAGGCTGGGCGCGGCAGTGATGGCAATCGCAATCTCAGCTTACGCGGTATTTCCCCTGTTTTCCCTCTACTCGTTCCAGCAAAGCGGTGCGCCCCGACTCGCGCAGGAGGCACTGGTCTCTTCAAACGAATTCAACTCAGACTTTGCCGCGATTCCCCTGTTGGACTTGGATGCAACTTCTCTTGTACGGGACAAAATGAATGAGATGGCTGGCGCAGACTTTTCCTCCAGGCTCCAGCCCGTGCTCGCACAATCCTCGCGCGCAGCCTGGGTGGCACTGCCTGACTTGTTCCTAATGCCCCT
This sequence comes from Microcaldota archaeon, assembly GCA_026396355.1. GTDB lineage: Archaea > Micrarchaeota > Micrarchaeia > Anstonellales > Anstonellaceae > UBA10161. Next base: position 4,911 of record JAPLWY010000001.1, on the reverse strand, counting down.
CCTCTCACTGGCAATCTCGATAGTTTCTGCGCTTGAGCTTTACCGCATGCTCTCGGCCCGCATTTTCCTGCCTTATTTCGAGGCTCTCTGAGCTCGCGCGCCCACCCCCACAAAACACATATTTATAAACTCATTGCAACAGATCCATACTATGAAACTCACAATACAACCCATACATTACAAACTTTCAAATCACGAAGGGCACAAGCCGTCAAATTACCTGGTCCACATAAGCAGGACGTTCTCCGACATAAACAACGGGCGCCCTGGGCACGCGTTTTTTTCAGTGCGTATCGACCGCGAAAGGGAAAAACCGCTGTTCATGCATTCTTTAGGGGAAACTGTTGCCACGATAGCTATCCCAAAAGAGCTTGGCCCCTCTTTTCTGCAGCACATGAGCGCGGCAAAGAACCTCGGCGTAGTCAATTTCATCCTCAACGGGAAAACAGCAGTCTACGAATTCGACCATTTCCCGACCAAAGACCAGCTTTCGCCAGTCATCCGCAATACGATCTACCGTGCAATTTTCCAAATTCTACATGCAGATGAATTCGGCCACATCGACCGCTCAAGGCTCAATGGGAAATACCACAAAATGCCCACTTGGGATCTAATCCAGAAAATCGACGGGAAAATAGGGCAACTTGGCTATTCGCTAAAATACTAGCCGCCGGTCGTCATCCTCTCAAGGTGCAATAGCATGAATGTCCCTCTGTCTGCAAAAAGGCAACCCCTCATCATAGTCAGCCGCCTTGCAAAATTCAGGGAAGGCGACAACTGGTATTTCTTCCACCTTATTGACGCGAAGAAAAAACCAAAGCTGAACGGCAAGGAAGAGCTGGTTTTCTCAGTCAAGCTCCCGCCAATGTTTTTTCCGCTTGCGCAGGCGTTTGACGCCCGGAAATGCAAGGTCATCGGCTCAATAACATGGAATGTCTGCGGCAATTCCGCGGAAAGCGCAATTTATTTTCCCAAGGCAAATGTCGGCGGCCCTGGCACGAAAGGGCTAGGCTATTTTCTCGAGTACTTGACTGCTAGGGAATTGGACAAAATGGGCATCGAATGTCTGCGCGCGCCGGCCAACTCCGAGCCTGCGCGCATGGGGCAATTGGAAAAAGTCGGGCTTTCCGCAGGAACGCCAGTTGGAATAAGCATCTGGAAGCGCGGGATGATTCAGGGGATAAAAAACGCGCAAAAAATGATAGACGCCCTCGCTATCTGATTTTCTCAAGAAGCGAAAGCGCGCGCTTGATTTTCTCAAATGACGAGTCCATCCTCTGGCGGTAGGTGTGCGAAAGCGCAAACGCCAAATCCTCATCTTCCTGCAGCGGCGCGAGCACAAACCTATAGCGCCTCTTTTTCGCCTCAATTATCCCCAATTTCTTGAGCTGCAGCAGGTGGTACCTCACCGCTTTCGGGTTTGGCTCCTCTTTCCTGATTTCCCTTACCTTGTCCAATATTTGGTAAATGTCAGGGTCAGCCCCGGTGTTTTTCCTCTCGTAATGGAAGTAGAACAGCGCTTCCAGCACATCCAGCAGGCCATCGCGCGACTCTTTCGGCGAAATCAGCCCGAGCGACAGCGCCAGCCAGCGCACCAGCGATTTCTTGGTCATTTTCACGTCGCTATTGAACTGCAGGTCCCGCACCAGGCATTCCCCGCGTATGAGCGCGCTTTCAGGCATTTCCATGGAATCAAGGCAGTAACAGCATCAAAAGTTAAAAACAGCATCCGCCCTAATAGGCACATGCTCAGCCCTTCCACCCGCTTTTCGCCAATCAGGATGGTTGCCTACTCGCGGAATGAAATAGAAATGGAAATTTCTGTGAGAAACGAAGGGACCGCGCCCCTCTGGGTGGAGTGCGACCTCACAATTCCCGAGGCGATTTCGCTCGCGCCTGACAAGCTCCTCTCAAAAGGCAGGATAAGGATAGGGATTGTGATGCCTGACGAGAAACTCTCAAAGAAAATAAAAATCTGGGGCGGGGCAAGTTCCTACCCCGACACTTACCGCCTGCGGCTCACATACTTTGGCTATGGGAAAGACGGCGCAATAAGCGAGCGCGCAGAAGCGCGCGCGGACCTGCGCTGCGAAAGAATAGGCGAGGGCTAAGCAACCTGGGTGAAATTTTCACAGCCTTTTCGTAAGAAGCGGCTCGGCAACTGTTATTATCCTCGAGAATATCTCATCCTTTGGGAGCGCAGCATCCACAACCACATACTTGTACGCGAGAAACTCCTTTCTCGCCATCCACAAGTAATTCGTCCTGACTCTTTGCAAAAAAGCAACATCCTTTTCAAACCTGTCAGGCGTTTTCTGCGCGCTTTTCCTTTGAAGCGAGGTTTTCTCGTCAATGTCCAGGAGCACCACCAAGTCGGGCACAATCGCGCCCTGCTCTTCAACAATCCGCCCTATGCTCACAATGCCGGCTCCCACTCCCTGGTAAGCCAGCGTGGACTGCAAATACCGGTCACACACCACAACATAGCCATCCGCAATCTCGCGCGCGATTTTAGCCTGCTCTGACATTATGTCATCGACAAAAGCATTTGCAAGCGCAATTGCGTCCAGGTCTTTCTCACCAGTCAAATGCTCATGCGCCTTCTCAGCCTTTTTTGTAGGGTATTTGCAGCTTCTCAATCTGCGCGCCCTTCCCAGCGCCATCTATTCCCTCGAATACAATAAGCATGCTCTCCTGTTTCGCTGCTAAACATAAATACCTTGTTCCTCAAATGCCCTCATGGCGAAAATACTGGTCACAGGGGCAACCGGCAGGCTGGGAAGCACTCTTCTGCCTCTGCTTCTTGCAAAGGGGCACAGCGTGCGCGCACTGGTCAGACCAGGCAGCCAAAAGCCCCTCATGCGCGGGGTGGAACGCTTTGAGTTCGACCTCTCCTCAGGCAAGCCTCCGCAAGAGGCATATGCGGGAGTGCAAAAAGTAATCCACCTGTCCGGGCTTGTAGGCGAATACCCTTTCTCACAGCTAATGTCCCAAAACGCCTATGCAACCCAGAACCTGGTTGCAGCCTGCCCCTCCTCGGTGGAAAACATAATACTCGCAAGCAGCATTTCAATTTACGGGGAATACGCGGGGCAGCTTGTTGACGAAACATTCACATTGCAAGGAGAAAGCCAATATGGCAAAAGCAAGCTCATGGCAGAAATGTTCGCAAAGGAATACGCCGACGCATTCCCCATAGTCGCGCTTCGCTTTGGCATGATTTACGGACCAGGCTTCACTGAGGGCTATTACGCGGTTTTCGAGAGGCTGATGAAGAGGAAAATGAGCATAATAGGAAATGGGAAAAACAGGCTCCCGCTCGTTCATAGCGAGGACGCAATCGAGGCAATACTTCTCTCGCTTGATTTTTGCAAAACCGGCTTCCACCCCTACAACATAGTGGGCGCAGAAACCGCCACCCAGGAAGAAGTGTTTGGCATGGCTGCAAGCGCACTCAAAGTGCCTGCGCCAAAGGGCAAAACCCCGCAAACTATCGCAAACATTGGTATAGGCGCAGCACAGGCGCTCTCCATTGCCGGAATCTGTAAAAAGCCATCTATTAACTCAGATAACCTTAGGCAGCTTTGCTCTGACCGCGCCTACTCTGGCGCAAAGGCGCAAAAAGAGCTCGGCTTTGGGGCAAGTGTTAAATTAAGCGATGGCATCAACCAAATGGCAAGGATTTTCCTTTCCTCAAGGAAGGAGCAGGGATGATTATGGGCAAAATAGAAAATTACATCCGCGACGGGATTTCACGGAAAGGCGGGCTGCTGTTCGCCCTCATTGACCCGGTGGACTACAAGACGCCGCAGGAGGCAATCTCCTCTGGCGTTGTCTCCTCCGAGTCAGGAGCGGACATAGTGCTGATTGGCGGCAGCATGGGCGCGCAAGGCGAGCTTCTGGACACGGTTGCCAAGGGCATAAAGGACAAGTCCAGCGTGCCAGTTGTCCTCTTCCCCGGCAATATCTCAACAGTGACAAAATACGCGGATGCTCTCTATTTCATGTCACTTCTCAACAGCCGCAACCCCTACTGGATTTCACAGGCGCAGATGCTTGCAGCGCCAACCGTGAAAAAGCTCGGCAT
>JAPLWY010000001.1:0-784 GCA_026396355.1 Microcaldota archaeon | reverse complement strand
TTGCCAGTCGGCTACATCGTGGTTGAGCCAGGCGGCACAGTGGGCTGGGTAGGTGATGTAAACTTAGTGCCGCGCGACAAGCCCCAAATTGCAGCCGCGCTTGCGCTTTCAGCAGAGTTATCCGGCTCGCGCATTGTAATCACCGACGCAGGAAGCAACCCAAAAACAGGTCACATCCCGCTTGAAATGATTTCAGCGGTGGCGCGCGCAATCACGGTCCCCTACATTGTTGCAGGCGGCATTCGTACTCCAAAAGAGGCCGCATCGGTGATTTCTGCCGGCGCTGGCGCAATACAAGTCGGGACTGCGCTTGAGTCAGGCGGAGACCTCAAAAAGAAGGTAACTGACCTTGCAGCAGCCGTGCATGAAGCCGGGAAGAAAAAGGCATAAGGCGCGATGCAATGGCACTGTCGATTCCTCTCTCAGACTACGACACCGCGCTTGAGGCAGTGTGCGCGGCAATTCTTGCGGGTGGAATTGTCATTTACCCAACCGACACGCTTTACGGAATAGGCTGCGACGCCACCAACCCTCTGGCAGTTGAAAAAATCCGCAAGCTCAAAAAGCGCGACGGAGAAAAACCATTCTCAATAATTGTCTCTGATTTTGAAATGCTCAAAGAGCACTGCAAAATAAGCAACGCGCAATCCCACGCGCTGCAGGCGCTTCTTCCAGGCCCCTATACCTTCATCCTGCCCCTCAAAAAGCCCCTGCCAGTTTCCAACAGCAAAAGCATTGGTGTGCGCGTGCCTGGCCACATATTCATGCGCGCAGTGAGCAAGAG
>JAPLWY010000075.1:4074-5494 GCA_026396355.1 Microcaldota archaeon | reverse complement strand
ATCAGCAGCAAGCTTTCCGCTTTTGAGCGCATAGACAATCCCAAAGCCCATAAATGGGTCTTGGAAGCCCGCAGCCTCGCCAACGAGATATTTTCCGTCCAAAAAAGCGCTTTTTGGAATCCGCGCGTCCCCCCCGCCTCCAAACGCGCCAACCTTTTTCCTGCCAAAAACAAAATCCCGCACAATTTTCCTCTCAGCAATGGCTTTTGCATGCAATTTTGAAAGAAGGTGAGCATAAGGGCGCGAAACGCAAGTAACAAACTCCAGCCTGTCTTTTGAAAATGGAATAAGGTAGGAATACCAGCCGCGAGGAGAATATCTGTCATCATAAATGACAGCATAGGCATCGCGCGGAAAATCGCTCTCCTCAAACACGCTTCCAACCGCAACCGAGGAAAACTCCTTGCCCCCGCTCGCAATCACCCGCGCATCATTTTCAGTTGCGCGCGAGGAAAACTCAAATTCCACTCCCAGCTTGCGCGCCTCGCTGAAAAGCGCCGCCTCAAGCGATTCCTCCCCTCCTCGCACTACAAAGGGCATCTGGTTCCCAACACTGATATCCAGCCAAATATCCCGCTTCCTGGTGCATACGCAGGCTTTTGGAAAGTATCGGTATTTCAATTTGGACTTCACTCCCACGCTTTTCATGAAGCCCTCTGGGTCGCCATCAACATAGCGCAAGCCCTGAAGATTGGGGTGGAACCTCATGCCAACTGCTTTCTTGCGCTCATGCACCTTTGCGCGCACGCCCTCTCGCGCAAGGTTTATTGCAGCGCAAAGCCCGGCAGGTCCCGCGCCCAAAATGCCAACAGAATCCTTCATGCAATCGCTCGCAGCTCAATTAGGAGAACAAAAGCTTGAGGTAGAACAAAGGCGAGGCATAGCCCTTCTTGGCATCCTGGCTGGCAAATGTGCCTGCAATCGCCTCGCGTGCCCGGTCTGAATTCGCCGCCTTTGAAACCACGAAGTTCAGCAGCCATTCCACTTTTCCAAGCCTCTGCATCTTGTAGCTCGTATCCAGCTCGCCGCCAACCGCTTCCCAGACGCGGTTCTCGTAAACTTTAAGGTATTCAGCACTCACATTGTTCGCAGTGAGCGCCTCATCAGCAACTTCAGCCGCAATTTTCCCTGAAAGCATGGCATTTCCAATTCCCTCGCCGGAAAATGGATCAACCAATCCGAACGCATCGCCCACCAGCAGCATTCCGTCAGTGCAGCCTCCTCTTCGTTTAGAACCAAACGGAAGCGCCCACGCCTTTATTGGCGACACAGCCTTTGCCGGGGCAAACCTTTGCAAGAACAGCGGATTCTTCGAAATAATCTCTTCCATTGCCTTCTGCAAATTGACATTGTGCTTCTTCATGTCGCTCATCATCATGCCCACACCAACATTGGCAAGCCCGTTTTCCAACGGGAATAT
>JAPLWY010000075.1:0-4019 GCA_026396355.1 Microcaldota archaeon | reverse complement strand
ATCGACTTTACAAAATGTATCTCGAGGCAATTTTCCATTCCCACAATTCCACTGTAATAGCCGCGGTAGGCAATGCAGGTGTGGTCTGGGTCGACCTCATGCCCCGCAACAGCGCGCGCAGCCACCGAGCCGTTACCATCAGCGCCAATGACGATTTTCGATTTGTACATCATTTCCTTCCCGCCGACATTCGCCTTCACTCCGCAAACCGCACCTTTCCCATCCTCTCCGCTTCTCAAAAGCGAAGTCACGGTCGCCCCGTCAACGGCAGTCACTGCATTTGCCGCATTCTGGAAAAGTATATTGTCATACACCATGCGCCGGCAGACATAGCTCCCTTCCATGCCGCCTTTCCTCTCATTGAGCATTATTTTCACGGACTTCCCGTTTGGCGAGGAGAAAATCACCCCATTCACAACAGAGTGGTCTGCCTTTGCCACGTTCTGGACCAGCCCAAGCTCAGCAAGCACGCCCATGGACTTCCCGGAAATCGCATCCCCGCACGTCTTGTCGCGAGGGTATTTCTCCTTTTCCAAAAGCAGCACCTTCCTTCCCTTCCTGACAAGGAACGCAGCACAAGTGGAGCCGCCAGGCCCCCCGCCAACAATTATCGCGTCATAAACAATGTCATCAACCATAGAATCCCGCAACTTTTCCCAAGATAAGCGTTAAAAAACATTGTTCCGTATTTGCCTCCATGGTGAACAGCACGGTATTTTCAGGCGTTAAAATCACCCTTTTCGGCCATTCCAGCGTGCTTCTTGAAGGCGAGGGAGTGCGGATTTACGCCGACCCGTTCACTCTCCCAAGAGCCGCGCAGCCTGCAGATGCAATCCTTTACACTCACGGTCACACCGACCACTGCGCCCCGGCGCCGTCAATTACGACCCCCCGCACAGTCATAATAGGGCACGGCTGCAAGATTCCCGGCAGGGTGATACAGATAGGCGGCAAGGAAAAGGTGGGCACAGTGGAAATCGAGGCAGTGCCTGCCTACAACATCAACAAGCCGTTCCACCCAAAAGACTCGGGCGCAGGCTTCCTGGTGCGCTTCCGCTCCTGTGTGATTTACATTGCAGGCGACACCGACCTGATACCTGAAATGGAAAAGATGAAATGCGACGTTGCAATAGTCCCGATCGGCGGGACTTACACAATGGACTCGCGCGAGGCATCGGACGCAATCGCAATTCTCAAGCCCAAAATCACGATTCCCTACCATTACAACTATTTGTCGGACACGCGCACCGACCCGCGCGAGTTCCAGACGATGGTCGAAGAGAAGACAGGACGGAAAACAGTGGTAAGGGTATTGATCTAGCTTCAGCAGCCAACCTCTGAGAAAAATTGCGTCTCCCCTATTTCGATAGCAATAATAATTTGAGCCACAAAACTGTTCCATGGGGTGTTGGGAGCACCTTCGGCTTCTGCTTTTCCTATGCATATCCGTCTTGCTATGCTTTTCAGCTACGGCTTCTGCCATAAGCGCTGCAGGTGCTCCAGCCTCGTTTGACAGCTGCTTTCCCACGCAGGCGCCAGACCAGTTCTGGAATTCCCAGCTATATGTATTGGAAAACCCAAACATAATGAAGTTGCCATTCTTCAACTTCTACTCATTCGGTTTTGACAACACCCTGCAAGGGCTGTCTCCTGAACGCATAGAAATAATCCCGGGAAACGATTTCCTCCGAGAAATTCCCGAAAAAAACAGGGGGGAATTTTCGCGTACTGCCTCTTACCTTGACCAGGCAGGCGATTCGCTTTCGCAATCAGCCGAATTCTCAGGCATTGCGAACCAGTACTCGCTCTCGGCAAAAAATGCGCTTACCAATGCGTTCGGAGTTGACATATTGCTTGCCGGGGCAATGCCGTCATCATGGGCAATCCTGGAAGGGCAAAAAATAGCCGCAGTTGCCAATTATGCGCTGAACTACCCCTCAGAATACTCTGACGCCCTCTCGCTAGCAGCAGGCTCATTCGATTCTGTCAACCTTGCCGGGCGTGAAACCGCTGCAAAAGTCGAGTCTGAATTCTCAACACTTTCAAAAGCAGGCGCAGGAAGCCCGGCGTACTCCGGCGGCGCGAAAGACGCATACTTCTCAGCAGAATCGTTCCTATCTCAGCGCACAAACAATCCTCAATTATTTTTCCTCAAAGCCCCAAATGCCTGGCTTTTCCCAGCTCAACTTCAGGCAATACATGGAATACTCTGCAGGAAAGCAAAACTCCACACTCTTGCGCCTTGCTGCGCTCTATTCTGATTTGGCTGCTGCAAACGAAAAAATGGACTCTGAGCGCCTGACTTCGCAAACAAGCGCGCAAACTGCAATAAGCCGCCTCTCCATCGAGATACAGTCGCTTTCCAAGGAAAACCTCGAGCTCATTGGCGATTCGCGGCAATCCGCTTCCTCCCCGGCCACAGTGAGTGTGGGCACAGAGTATTCAGGCATCAATTCAGCTCTGGACGCGGCCTCCCTTGACCTGGACCGCGCGAAAAACGAGATCTCCCTCTCGCGCCTTGCAGCAGATTCAAAGTCTGAGGATTACCTCGCAGAGGCGATCTCCCGCGCTCACGCTGCCAACGGAATTGCGGAAAACGCGCTTCTTTCCGCCAGTGGCATTCGCTCTGACTCTGAGTCTGCAATTGCATACCAGCAGGAACTGGCCCGTTCGGCAATTTCCCGCGCAGACTCGCTGGTTTCCCAGACCCCCATCTCAATCCCAACCTCGCTTGCGCACACTGAAGGCGCGCTACCACGCTTGGCAAGCGCTACCAGGGCTTTTCAGAGGCGAAAAGGCTGGCAGACCAATCCATCAAGGCATTCAACAGCCAAACCGAGCAGGCAGACTTGCAATCCGCCCAGGAAAGCGTGCGCAAATTCTCAGCGATGATTCCAAAGGCAAAAGCAGACGGGCTGGATATCTCATCCGAAGAAGCAAGGCTCGCCACCCTCAAGTCCCTGCTTTCCTCATCAACCTCGCTTTCAACTGCGGCCGCAGTCTCACAGTCAGCAAATTCGGAATACAGTGCGCTCGTGCTCCGGCTTTACGAAACATTTTCCTATCTTGAAGAGCGCTACTCGTACGCGAGCGCATTATTTTCCGAGGTGAAAAAATCAAAGCCCCAAGCAGACTGCGGGCTCCTTGAAATCAGCCGGGACTTCCAGGCAGGCAAATTGAACGCGGAACGCGCTGCGGGAAAAATGCTCTCCCTCTCAAGCAAGATAGATGAGTGCGCCGGAATGGCTGAAAAACTGGTGCCTCTTCGCCTTTCAGAAGTACTTTCCCAAAACTCGGAAACGCTCGAGCTTTACCAGCCGCCAATTCTTGGGCAGCAGACAAAATATTCCGCAACAATCTCCACTGAAAACCCAACTTCCCTCTCAAGCGACAGCAAAGTGTCATTCAATGCAAAAACCACCTCTCAAATCTATTCCTCAGACCAAGACTCAGGCGACCATCTGTCTGACGCATATCCTGACAATGACAAGACCGCACTTGAAGTTAGCAGCGTATCTGCCTGGCAGTCTTTCTCATTTTCATTTGCCAAGCTGATTTTACCTGCCCAAAAAACCTCCTCGCGCGATGAATGCGCATTCGCTTCCCAGCACGAGGCAGAAGTGGTGCGCACAATAGGCTTTTTCTCGAGCTCCGCCCTTCCTTCCCTCCAAATATCAGAGCCAGTTCCATCCGGCGCGCAAAGCGCCTCAGCAGAATTCCAGGGAACAAGTTATGGGCTTGAAATGCTAGGCGGGCCGTCCGCGGAAACAATGCAGGGGGAGATAAACAGTGTGCCTTCAGGCAAAAGCGTGCTTGCAATCACCTATCTTGTCCGCGACCCATTCTCACTTGAGCTTTCCAGCCGCACAGTGGAATCGCTTCCAGGCGGAATTACGAAAGTCTCATTCACCGCCAAGGCTGGCTCCTTCAAAACCCAATGCGATTCTGCCTCTGCAACATTTTTCGAGCCCTACTCGGGCATATCAAACATTTCAGCGGTTTACTCGCCAGGCCAGCCT
>JAPLWY010000113.1 GCA_026396355.1 Microcaldota archaeon | reverse complement strand
CCATTGCTCGACGCAACCTATGAGGGCGCGAAGGGAGCGCTTCTGCACATCAACGGCGGAAGCGGGCTCACGCTTGGCGAGGGAATCGAGATTGGCGAGAGAGTGTCATCCAACTTTGACCTGAATGCTGACGTCAAGATAGGCGCAAGGCTGGACCCGAGCATGGGAGACACCATTAGCGTGACTTCGATTGTGACCGGCGTGCAGAGCCCGTATAACATCGCAAAGGCGGAGAAGCCGCGCGAAGTCGCGAAAATGGAGATGGGAACGCTTTCCTATCTCTGATTTTTCCTTTTCTTCTTTTGATTTTCAATTCCTCTAGTGTGCGCCATGTTTTCCAACCGCCCGCAATATGCATATTTATATGCCCTTCGCCACACATTTAGGGAAAGGTGGTGGGATGGCAATCACGCAGGAGATAACTACGGCAAAAGTTGTGACCAGGAAGGACGCAGTGCAGCTTAAGCGGGAATACGGGCAATTTGTAAAGGCGCATAACAAATCTTTGAATGAGACGCTCAATAAAATGGTGAACTGGAACAAGAACAGCATGCTTGACCGGGATGGAGTAAAGGTCGATGACAAGATTTGGAGCTTGGCAATACGAGTCAATGATGTATATAACATTTGTAATGAATCGAGGATAACCCTGCATGAATACCGGGAAAGGCTCTTGTTTGTAAATGGCATGTTCTGTAACGCTTGGCGTGAGTCGCCGGACTTCCCAATCCAGAAGAACACTCCAAAAACCCTCGTGGAACGGAGCAGGCTATTTTGGGATACTGCCGAGAAAATACTGCCCCCTTGGAAGATAGGCGAGCGCAAGGACGCTCTTGCAGCCAGGATTGAGGAGGGCATTGTGGGAAGGCTCAAGGCCATCCGGGAGGCAATTGACAGCAGGCCAAAAATGCTATATATCAAAGATTGTGTGCCCCCCAATGAAAAAGGCCCGGCAGGGTTTCAAATGGTTGAGCTGGATAGAAACGATGCCGCCATAATTGTGGACATTGACCGAAGAATAAATAACGCATTGAAAACACGAAAGGAGATGAAAAGCAAGGGAAACACTGATGAGTGGAAAAAATTCAACAGCACAAACAACGCTTATATCGATGCCCTTACCGATGAGAAAACCGAGATACTGGCCACGAGAGGGAAGTACAGGTTCTACTCTGGGACAGCTGAGCTGGAATCAGCAAAAGGGCGGCTACTCTCATATGGCTGGGCAGAGCGATTGGGCCTCGAACTGAAAGGGTAGCGGCGCTGTTTCTTCTTTTCAGTTTATTTTTATTCTCCTTAGTTTAATTCTTGCTTTCTTCGCCCTTCCGCCTGCAATATGTACATTTATATTCCCTTCGCCACACATTTAGGGAAAGGTGGTGGGATGGCAATCACGCAGGCGATAACTGAAGCGAAGGAAGTGACCAGGAAGGATGGAGTGCAGCTTAAGAGGGAATACAACCGATTTGTAAAGGCGCATAATAGATTTTTGCATGAGACATTTGATAACCTGACCTACAGCGACAAGGACAGCTTCCTTGTCCGTAACGGAGTAAAAGTTGATGGCAAGATTTTGGAACTGGCGGGGAGAATCAATGCGTCCTATCGCATTT
>JAPLWY010000024.1:4784-9201 GCA_026396355.1 Microcaldota archaeon | reverse complement strand
TGGAAAAGTCTGCAGACAGACTTTTTCAGCAGTGGAATAGAAATTCCACTACAATGGGCAGATAAGAAAACACTCGCCAGAACGCGCGCACGCTTGAAGCTGACTGCCGCCGTATTTTGCAGTTGTGCCAAGCTTTAAATACAGGTTGTGCCAGAAAATGCGACGAAGGGGTGAGCGCATGACGGACAAGATTTTTGAACTGGCGCAGAGGGTTGCACACGAACAGCGGCCAGAAGACATAGAGCAGCTCAGGAACACCCCGGGCGCAAAGGAATATTTGATAAGCATCCTGCCGCTGGCCACTAAAGACGGCGAGCGCGAGACCGCCTCGTACAGCAGGACAACTGTGGCTGCGTCCGCACTTGGGGAGATTGGGACCAAGAAAGATGCAGCGCACCTGAATGCAGTGCTGATACAGGCGCTTACAGCAAGACTTATCCTGGCATCCAGACTCAAGATAGCTGACGTGGTTTTTGACTTTGTCGGCACTGATAGGCACACGCCCCTCACTGAAAATGTAGCCTCAGAGTACAATATGGCGGAAATGATGAAAGCAATGGCGGATGCGACAGTCTACGGCATCCTCAATTCGATGTTCAAGCTGAATGCCCAATCGCAGGCAGTGAAAACAATCGAGTCAGTAAGCAAAAATAAACTGCGCCCCAGCCAGAAGGAGGATATTGCGGAACTGGCGGGCAGGCTGACAAGAATGATGGATGAAAAGAAAGCGGCAGCCAGCCTTGCAAAGACTGCAATCTCCAAGATGAAATCAGGCGCGCAGGAAAAGCCGGAAACAGGAGTGAAAAAGGACCTGCTTAAGAATTAGGTTCGGCAGTCTTTTCTTTTTCCTGCCCTATTTTTTCGTTTTCCTGTTTTATTTCCTGCCGTTGTGCCAAGTTTTAAATAGAGATTGTGCCAGAAAATGCACTGAAAGGGTGAAAAAATGGCTCGCGGGATTTTTGAACTGGCAGAGGCGGCTATGTATGGCAAACGGCCTGAAGACATAGAGGATCTCAGGAACACGCCTGGCGCAAAGAAACATCTGCTGAGCATCCTGCCTCGCGCCACCACAACCAAAAGCGATGAGATCAATTTGAGGGGCTCTTTCAGCAGGATATCCGTAGCCGCGTTTGCGCTTGGGGAAATCGGCACCAGGAGGGACGCGGCGCACCTGAACGCGACGCTTGGGCTGGCGCTTGCAGTAAATCTCGACTTGGCATTCAAGATCAGGCTGCTCGAGAAATTGGCAGAGCCCATGGGCGGTGTTTTTGGGGACATGGTGGACAAACACAATTTCATGCTGAGTGAAAAAGCTGGGGCGCACACAGCAGTCCTCAATATTCTCGAGGCAATGGTCAAGCTGGATGCCCAATCGCAGGCGCTGGGAACATTGCTGGACGTTGGAGTAAAAAAAGTCGGCAGCCAGATGAAACAGAGGAAAGAGCTTGAAGGAACAATGGCCCAGATAGATGATACGCTGGCGTTGGCCGGAACGCTGTCAAGAATGATGGAGGAGAGGAAAGCGGCGGCCAGCTTTGCAAAGATTGCTGCTTCCAATATGAAGCCGGCTGTGCAAGCCCAGGCAAAAGATGGCACGGGCAAGAGAACCGTCAAGAATTAAATTCGAGCAGTCTTTTCTTTCCTTTGCCTTGCCTTATCTTTCGTTTTCCTGTTTTACTTATTCTTTTCCCGCTTTGCCTATCCCTTGCCTTGCGCCCTATTCGTACCTCAGCGCTTCGACAGGGGTAACTGACGCGGCATTCCGCGCAGGCAGCAGGCCTGAGACAATGCCCACAACCACCGAGAAGCCAAGGCCAAGAAGCACCAGGTCCAGGGTTATTTTCGAGGGCAGCCCGAAATACGAGAGCACCACTGAGCCCACGAAAGAGAGCGCCAGCCCTATCAGGCCCCCGACCAGCCCCACCATTGCAGCCTCGTAAAGGAACAGCTTGAGGATGGTGCGCCGCCTTGCGCCAAGCGACTTGAGAAGCCCGATATACCTCGTCTGCTCAAGGACGGATGTGAACATTGCATTTGCCACGCCTATGCCGCCGACTATGAGCGAAATGGATGCAATTCCTCCTAGGAAAAGCCCGAGCGTGCCAGTCACGCTGGATATCGCCTGCTGCATAGAGGTTGCAGTGATCACAGTGAAGTCCTGCTTTGCCGCAGTGAGGCGGTGAAGAGAGAGGAGTTCTGCGGTTATGTTGCCTGCCACATTGTCAGGGACTGAGCCGTTTGCAGCCACCACAATCACCGTGCTTACCTTGTCGGTCTGGTTGAAGAGCGCCTTTGCCCTTTTTTGCGTGATGTAAATGTTCCTGTCCGCCGAGCCTGAAATAGATGAGCCTGTCTTGTTGAGTATGCCCACCACGCGGAAGGTCGAGCCCTTTATCTTTATCTGCTTGTTGAGCATGCTTTCGTTGCCGAACGACTCGGCTTGCACGGAATAGCCTATCACTGCAGCCGAAATGTCGCCGATGCCAAGTTTCCTGCCCTGTATTATCGTACTGCCGGCGCTGTCGGGAAACACTGTGGGGTCGGTGCCAATGATTGTGAGGGAGACGTTCTTGTTCTTGTAAGCCACGGTTGCACGGCTTGAGATTTGCGCGTCGACTTTTGCCACGCCCTTCACATCCTTGAGCGCGTCAGCCTCCTCGAATGTTATCACACCGCTTGCCGAGCTTTGGCCAAGCCCTGACGAGCCGAATGCAGCTGGCGCTCCCCCTCCCGTGCCTCCGCTTGCAAAACCCATTCCCTGCGCGCGCGAGCCGCCTGGGCTGATTGTGATTATGTTGGCGCCCACGCCGCTCAGGCTTGAGGATACCTGGGAGTTCATGCCCACGCTTATCGAGATGAGCGAAATCACCGAGGCTACGCCTATGACGATGCCTAGCACTGCAAGCCAGCTTCGCAGGCTCCTGTAGCGGAGCGAATTCATGGCAAGCTCGGCAAGCTCAAGGTCGCTCATCGAGCCTGAATGCTGAGGCTGCTGCAGAGGTTTTGCCCCGAGGTTGCTCTTCATTTGGTTTTCCTCCTGTCAAGAAGCCCGAGCACCGGATTTCCCTGCTGCGGGTGCTGCGGCTTTTTGCCTTTCCAGAATTTGCGATAGGCGTAAAAGCCGGCTCCGCCGACTACTGCTACGACTACTATTCCTGCAATGACCAATGTTATAGTGTCAGGACCTGAGCTGCCACGGCCGGTCAGCATGCCCAGGGGACCGCTGTTCCTGTTGTTAAACCCGCTTGTCGCCTGGTTGGTGCTGTTGCCAGCGCCCATTGCACCTGTTCGTGCTCCGCTCTGCACAAACGATGAATTCCCGCCTGTTGACTGGAGAGTCTTTGACACTGTGTGCTCTGCATTGCGGCTGTCACGGAAGCTCAATTCCACAGTGACGCTGCTTGCGGAGCTTCCGAATGCGACCGAGGATGAATCGTCAACATCCAGTGTGCCGATAAAGCTCTTGGTCGGGGTGGATGAGCCTGCAGGGGTTACTGATGCATACAGGCTCCTTATCTGGGAGTTGCCGGTGTTTGCCACCTCAATTGAAGGGGTGGCGCCGCTTGTGTCCAAAGTCACGGTGATTTCGGGGGTGGCTTCGACTATGAGACCTACGTTATATTGCAGCTCCTGCCCTGTGCTCGGAGTGAGTGTGAGCGGCAGCGTGTAGTAGCCTGCGCTTGCAGACGAGTCAACGCCCAGGGTGATTTCCTTTGTGGCGGTTTGCCCAGCCGGCACTGAATCAAAGTAAATCCTCTGCATGCCAATAGGCGTGAACACGCTGGTCTTGTTTATTTCCACCACGCCGGAGATTGGATAGGTGCCTTTGTTCTGCAGCGATAGGGTGAATGGCACTTCTGCGCCGATTTCCACTGTGTCTTTGGGCTCGAGAGTGAGCCTGTACTGCACCGAGGTGTCAAGCACGCTTATTGGGCCTACATTGAGGGTTTTAGTTGTAGGCTGCCTTGCCATGTCCTGGTAGGTGAATGTGATCGGGATGCTGTAAGTGCCGGTCTTTGTGTCAGTCCCTGAAACCAGGTCAAGAGTTACATTCAATGTGGAGTTTGTCGGGATGCTGCCCACGCTCTTCTGCGTCGCGCCGTCCATGTAGAATGTGGAATTGTCAGGCATTGTTATCACAAGATTGTTGATCACGCCGCCGTCGTTGGTGATCCCCAGGTCAAATGCCAGCGTTTCGCCTGCGGACAGCTGCGTTTTGTCCACTGACAGGGTACGCACCACAAGAGGCGCATATTGCTGCACTGTCAGGGGTATGGAAAGCATGGTTTTCTTGGATGCGCTGCTTGAGCCGGAAGAATAGGTGTAAAATACGTCAATGTTGATCAGCTGTATTGTGCCAGCTGCGCTTTGGCTTATTTTGAAGGGCACTGCCACCTGTGCAGTTGACTTTGAGCTG
>JAPLWY010000024.1:0-4778 GCA_026396355.1 Microcaldota archaeon | reverse complement strand
TCCGCATCGCCGGAGTTGTACAGCGTCAGCTGTATGTAGCCGGTGGTGCCGGCATATATGCTCGGTGGCGAAGTTGAGTAGTTGCTTATCTGCAAGACCGGCTCGGCATAAGACTGCCCGAATGCCAGAAGCAATAGCGCTGCCATCACAAAAATACCGCTTGTTCTTTTCATCAACTTCGCCTCCTATCTGATTTGTTTGCACTGTCCTTCTCTATCCTGCCGTCCTTTATCCTTACTATCCTGTCGGTCCTGTCCGCCAGGCCTGCATCGTGCGTGACCAGTATCACCGTTATCCCGTGGTCCTTACGAAGCGCGAGCATGGAATTTATTATTTCCTCGCTTGTGACCGAATCGAGGTTGCCTGTCGGCTCGTCAGCCAGTATTATTTTCGGATCATTGGCAAGCGCGCGCGCAATCGCCACACGCTGCTTCTGCCCGCCCGAGAGCTGGGAGGGCATGCTGTCTTTTTTGTCAATCAGCCCTACTGTCTCAAGGTTGCGCATGGTTCGCTCATGCCGCTCTGGCTTGGGCATGCCCCGGATCATGAGCGGGAGCTCCACGTTCTTGAAAACTGTCAAGGTCGGGGCGAGGTTGAAAGCCTGGAAGACAAAGCCTATCGTGTCCCTGCGTATGTCCGCAACCTCGTCATCGCTCATTTTCGAAATCGCCTTCCCATCGAGGTATATTTCCCCCGCAGTCGGCCGGTCAAGGCAGCCCAGAAGATGGAGGAGGGTGGACTTGCCGCTGCCGGATGGCCCGACTATTGCGAGCAGCTCCCCGCTTCTGATGTCCAGGCTTATCCTGTCCAGCGCAAGAAATGGCGTGGCGCCGTCGTAAAGCTTTGAAACGCCGTCCAATTTCAGCACTGAATCTGCCATGCGCAGATGGAGCCCGCGCAGCAATATAAAGAAACGCCAACTTTCCCCCCAAATCCCCTCCAACTCAGGAGAAGAACGCGCGCTGGCGATTATGGCGCAATTTGGGGGTTAGTTTGGGGAAGCAATATATAAGCAAAAAATCTTTGTTGATGCAGTGGATGCGCTGATTGCAATAATGATACGCGCAACAGTCAATCCATCAATCACCTGGAATTGGAGGAAGACAGCCCTCCTTCCTTTCCGTTTATTTGCCGCGTGTGACGATAATTGGCCTGAGACGGGATGGCATGGAAAAAAACGCGAAAATAATACTGCTGCTGGTGCTGGTTGCGCTTTTCGTGGCGTTCATACTGATTTACGGGTGCGTTTCGCTTGGCGGGGCGCCGCCATCATAAGGGAGGATGCCCCTTTTATAATTTGCATTTCACATGGGATACGATGGATTCAAAGGACAGGTTGCTTTTCTGGCTCCTTGCAGGGACAAAGGGGGGCCCAACAAGGGTGAGATTACTGCAGGCGCTGCACAGGAAGCCGATGAACCTGAGGAAGCTTTCAATGGAGCTTGGCATGGATTACAAGAGCGTGAAGGCGCACACCGAGCTTTTGCTGAAGAACGGCGTGCTGGACTTGGAAGGGGCGTACGGCGCGATATATTTCATTTCCCCGCAGTGGGAAGAGAGCAGATACCTGAAAGAAATGATGGGTGGTAAGAATGGCAAAAAAGAAAAAAGCTGAGACCAGGAAGAACTGGAACGGGGCAAAGGCGTTTGTATGCACGCTGCTCATATTGGCGGGAGCCATATTCACCCTTATTTTCTATGACATGCTCATGCCATTCAAAAGGGGGGAGATATTCGACTTTTTCATGCTGCATGCCAGCCTGTCGCTCTTCATAATAATCTGCTCCATCTGGCTCACTTACACCTATCTCAAGGACTATATGGAGCTGAAAAGCAATTTCACGCTTGCGCTCCTGTTCGCCACAATATCGTTCATGCTGTTCGGCCTGTCGTCCAATCCGTTGCTGCATATGTTCTTCGGGCTGGGAAGGGGGCCGCCCGGCCCGTCCAGCACTGTGCCATTGTTCTTCGCCGCAGTAGCGATGGGAATATTGGTGTGGATTTCGAACAAGTAGGCGTGAAATTGAATTGAAATTGCGCTGCCGCCACGTGCCCCTCAGTAACCTATTTAAAGAAAGGGCGAGAAGGGTACTTCGGACGACCAGTCCGGGGGCAATTTTATGGGATGCTGCATGTGCCAGAAAGTCCTGAAGATATTGGCAGGCCTGGCATTCATTGGAATCGGCCTCAATTACCTCACTTTAAGCCCGTGGCTCGTGCTGGGAATATTCATGCTCCTGGTAGGAATCGCGCCATTCGTATGCAAGTGCGAAGGAAGCTGTTGCATGCCTGGCAAGAAGAAGTAATCCTTTCTGTTTTATTTTTTCATTTTTGTTTCTTTTGCATTAGTTTAGGCTAGCCTATCGCTTATTTTGAGTGGAAGCCAGAATAATAAAACAAAAAAAGAAGGAAAAAAAGAAATTCTGCTCAGCCTGAAACCTCGTAGGATGCGCTCACCGAGGCTGTCACTTTCACCAGCCCGGCTGAGATTGAGACTTCTGGCGCTGAGCCGGCCGCGCTGTCAGCCACACCCTTGTAGGCATAGTTTGCCATTGGCGCGACATAGCTGTAGCCCTCGGACATCTGCCCGAGCGAGACTATGCTCACGCCGGCTGAGGATGCCATTGAAGTGGCTTTTGCCTTTGCCTCTGAAACCGCTTTTTTCAGGAGCGTTCCGTAAAGCTCCTTTTGCGCCGCGTCGGAGAGCGAGAACTGGATTCCTGAAACATCGTTGGCGCCGTTTTGCACTGCGTCCTTCACGATGTTGCCTGCCTTGGAGGTGTCATAGCTCACCACGCGCAAGGTGTTCTGGAGCTGGTAGCCAAGATCAACGTACTGTTCCTGCGTCTTGTTGTATTCGCTCCAGCGGTCAAGCGAGTAGCCCACGGTCTTGATGTTCGCCTCAGGCACGCCAAGCGCAATCATCTTTTCTTTTATCTGGCGCAGCTTGGCATCGTTTTCTGTCTGGAGCAAGGATGAATCAGGCCCCCGGCTCACGACCGAGAAGGTTATTTCCACCTTGTCTGGCGCGACCTCCTGGCTCGAATCAGCCGATACTGAAATCGTGTGCTGCAGCTGGTTGAATGAGTTGTCAGATGGCAGCAGCTGAGCCTGCGCTTTTGCCGGCGCGAAATAGAACGCGCTTGAGAACAGTATTGCCGCGACCATTATTGCAAGTGCGATCGGCCCAGTGTCTAATGAATATTTGGTTTTGTTAGCCATTTTATCACCAAGAAGAAGATGAGCGGGAGCGGTTTATAAAGAATGGTGATTTTGTTTGCTTGCGCTGGCAAAAAAGAAAATAATGGAAAAAAATCAGGCGTTAAGCAGGTGTTGCTTGGGCATCGAGGGATTTGTTGAGCACGCGCGTGCGCTCATGCTGGCAGTCAAGTGCGCGCATCCTGTCATAAGTTTCGCCTTTCAGGTCGCCGTTGGATTTTTTCAAGTTGGCCAGCAGCGCATATTGCGTGACTGCCATGAGATAGGCATCCGACACCTCGTCGTCAGGCAATCCGAAAATTTCCTTTGCCTTTGCCATTGCCTGGTAGACTTCAGGGTAATTAGGGCGGAGCCCGAGCGCCTTTTCAAAGCTCCAGCCGGCAGTGATAGGATAGCTGGCTGTTGCGGTTTTCGAATTCGGATAAAGGCCCGCCACCAGGCTTCCGTAAAGCAGGTGGGCCTCTGCAATGCAGTTTTTCGTCTCGGCTGAAAGGGAGTCGGGATAGATGCTTGCAGCCAGTTTCTTGCCGCCTGGCGAAATTTCAGTCAGTTCAGTGACTTCGTGGATGGAGCGCACTGCGCAGCAGTCGTATTTTGCCTGGAGGAAAAGCCTGTCCGCAAGCTTTGCCTTTTCAGGAGGGAGGCTGCTTGCAGTTGCGGTCAGCGCCTGCGCCCTGCCCAAGTATGCTTTTGAAAAAATGTGGCTGTTTTCTGGCTGGTGCATGCCTTTGTAGCATTCAATCACGCCAGTAAACGTCCTTGCCGCGCTTTTGAAATGGCAGTTTTTGAGTTGCCTTTGACCTTTTTCCACCTCGCGGGATATGCTTTTTTCACCAAGCTTGGAATGCAACAGGGGCTTGAGATGGGAAAAGCTCCTGCCTATTTTTTGGAGAATGGGCGAAACATTTTTGGATGAGGCTGGATCAATCTTGAGAAATGAGTTTCCTGACAAAATACCACCCTGGTATTTTCTTTGTCAAAGGGTTTAAAACTGTGTGGTTGACTGGGAGGGTGTGTTTAAGAGAGCAGAAGGAGAGAAAACAGCTAGGAAAGCAAGAACTGCACAAACTCGCGCCAGACGCCCTTCATCCTGGAATCCTTGACTTTGTGGAGGATTTTCCAGCCTTTTTCAGTTGTCTGGTAAAGCCTGCGGGTGTGCGTGCCTTTGCTGTCAAGGTGGCTTTTCACAATGCCCGCCTCATCCATTTTTGAAAGTATGAGGTAGACGGTTGAGGGCTTGCAGACCGCTATGCCCACCTCGCGCACGTCCTTGAGAAGGGAATATGCGTGGCGGGGCTTGCCGTGCAGCCGCCAGATGAAGAAAAGCGCAAGAATCGGGGTGCGGCGCATTGCCTCTGCCGGCAGCTTTTTCCTTGCATCGCGCGGCGCGCGCGCACTTTTTCCCGTGCCCATATGCTTCCCATTTGGTGCGCATGGTTTATATACTTATTCCATAAAATGTAATAGTCCAGAAAATGGAATATGACTGGCATGGAATGCAAGAAGGCTAATTTACGCGATGGCTCGGAAGAAAATCCAAAATACATAAAGGCGACAAA
>JAPLWY010000005.1:6749-10855 GCA_026396355.1 Microcaldota archaeon | reverse complement strand
TTGGTGAGCGAGTCATAGATGTTTCTCCTGTGCACCTTTGCCCGGAGCGAGATTTGCTGCACTGACGCCTCGCCTATCGAAAGAAGCGCCTCGTAAACCCTGGCCTCATTCACGCTCAACCCGATGTCGCGCAGCAGTTCCTCGTGCATGCGTGCGTATTCCCTTCCCAGGTTTAAATCCCTTTCCATTTTTGGTGGCATTCACCACCACTCATATATAAATACTGGTTAAGCGTTATATGTGGTAGAAAGAAAAAATAAATGGTTTGAGGTTGATTGATATGGTGGCAATGGCTGCATCAGACGGATTCATCCTGCTCGGGGGCTTCTGGGTAGCGATGGTGATCCTCACTTACGTTTTTGCCAACAAGAAGGAGGATACGCGCAAGGAATTCCTGGTTGCGCAGCGCAGCGTGTCCTGGTGGGTGGGGGGCGGAAGCATTGCCGCCAGCTGGATTTGGGCCGGCGCGCTTTTCGTCTCAACCCAGCAGTCCTATGAAAAGGGGCTTGCCGGGCTTTTCTGGTTCCTTGTGCCGAATGTGATCGCGCTTCTCATCTTCTCATTCCTCGGGCCCCGCATACGCGAGCGGTTCGAGCGCGGCTACACCCTCCCCCAGTACATCGGGCACAGGCTTGGCAGCAATGCAGTGCACACACTCTACCTGATCCCCTTCTTCTTCGGGCAGCTCATAGCCATCATATTCAACATGTTTGCCGGCGCCACTGTGATGTCCCTGCTCACGGGCATCCCCATCACCGTGCTCATGCCGCTGCTTGCATTCATCTCGCTTTCCTATACCCTCGTTTCAGGAATGCGCGCATCAGTGGTGACTGATTTCATACAGATGATAATGATACTGGCAGGCGTTTTCCTCATAGTGCCCTGGGCAGTGTCGGCTGCAGGGGGCATTGGCGCAATCGTGCCTGGCTTGGATGGCGTCACTCACACAAGCGGCATTTTCGACCCCACGGTGGCATTCACATTCGGCATAGTCACCTCAATCGGGCTGATTTCGCAGACCATATCCGACCAGCAGTACTGGCAAAGGGTGTTCTCGATAAACAAGCGCGAGCTCCCGAAGGCATTCGCCACAGGCGCAGTGCTCTTTGCAATAGTGCCTCTCGGGCTTTCGCTCCTCGGCTTCATCGCCGCCAATCCGGCGATGGGCATCGCAGTGCCTGCCGGCTCTGACAGCTCGATGATAGGGGTTGCCGCTGTTGGGCACCTGCTCCCTGGCTGGGCAATGGCGGTGTTCGTGATAATGCTGCTTGCCGGGCTGACTTCCACAATGGACTCGGGCATGGTCGCGGCATCCTCGCTTTGGGTGACCGATGTGGTGAAATACACCGAACGCGAGCGCGCGATAATCACAAAGGAGCTCAACGGCATCCCGCTTTCAACCGAAGAGGACATGCTGGCTGCAAGGAAGCTCGAAAAAAGGGCGGTGCAGCAGACTCGGCTGGCGATGGCCGGCATAACCCTCATTGCCCTTGCCGTGGGATATGCGTCGTATTTCATTGCCGGCTTCGGGCTCACCCAGCTCTTCCTGATGGCGATCTCAATCGCGGCGAGCATTTCCGTGCCCACAGTGCTTTCGCTATACTGGGACGGCTTGCGCGCCAAAGGCGTGCTTATCGGCAGCGGCATTGCAATCGCAATCGGCATGCCTGCGTTCATTTACTTCAACTGGGCAAACAACACTGCCATGGTGGTGGCATCCTCAGTGTTCATGCTGGCTATAAGCGCCGCAGGATGCCTGCTTGCCCCAAGGCTCGAGCGGCTTTGGGATGGCTGGAAAGATCTCTCGAACAAGTCCAAACGGTGATGCCATGCCAATGCAAAACCTGCAAAGCCTGAAAACCACGATCTACGCACTCGACCGCGATTTCCGCGCCGCCTGCAAGGTGATATTCGGACAGGAGATAGGCGGGATGGAGGAGTACGCAGAATGGCTCTCTTACGGCAACGAGCCGATGACGCACACAAAGTCCCAAATCTCAGACAAGGAAATGCTCTGCTCCCCGCCCTACTATTCGCCAGGCGGCAAGTGGGCGGCTTTTGAGGAAGTGGACTTCAACAGGCGGTTTGCGCCGCTTTCCATAAACGACATGAAGGACATCGACTCGATTGCGCGCGCGGCGCAGGAGCGTTTCCTCTACGCAGGCAACATATACTTCGGCAACTCCGGCTTCATCGAGCTTTCCTCAAACATAAACGACAGTTTTTACGTCTACCGGGCATGCGGCAATGGCAACTCAAAGTACCTCGCATACTCCACCATTGGTAGGCGCGACTTATCAGTCTATGGCTGCAACGGGGTGGAAGAATCGTCGCACTGCATAAAGTGCACGCGCGCCTTCAAGAGCAGCCGCTGCTTCGAGCTTTGGATGAGCCAGAACTGCACGGAGTGCTACTATTCAAGCGGCTTGACAGGCTGTTCAAACTGCTTTTTCTGCTTCAACGTAAAAAACAAGAAAAACGCAATCGGGAATATCGAGCTTCCGCCTGAGCGCTACAAGGCAATCAAGGAAAAGCTGCTTGCCGAAATAACAGAAAACCTCCGGAAAAACAAGTTTGCTCCGACCCTTCTGCAAATTTCGCAAAAATGCAAGCCGCACCGGCTCGTTCTTCCTGCCAGCACACATGCGCCGGAAGATGCAACAAACAAGGAAACGGTGGAAAAGGCATTCCTGCGGACAACGCATTTGCTCTTCGGAAAGCCGCTTGAGGGCGGCATAGACAAGTACGCGAAATGGCTCTCAAGGCGGACAAAAATCCCCCAAGGCCGAAAGTCCGCGGCAGACGGCTCCACGCTTTACATTTCCCCATATGCCAACTACCAAAACCTCCCTGCAGATAGGCTGATTTCTTCAGCGCAGGCTGCAGCGCACGGCGCGCAGGCGAAAATGAGCGCACAGGAGGCGGAATCGATCACGCTCGCAAATGCTCACGAAAAGATAGGCGCGTTCGCATACTTCAACATTGAAATGATGGAAGGCAAGAACCTGAATCTGTGCAAATGCCAAATTGCATCAGACTCGTCCAATTGCTACCGTGCCTCCTTTCTTCGCGCTTCCAAGAGCTGCGGCTACTGCTTCTGGATGGACGGCTGCGCTGACTCGTTCGGCTGCTACGGCCCATTCGACACATTTTCCGCAATCCATACGCACTATTGCAACGCCCAGTCGCGCACATTCGAGATTGACTGCTGCGGGCACTGCTATGACTCATATTTCCTTCACAACTGCGAGAACGTGCGCGAGTCCATGTTCTGCTTTGGGGTGAAGAACCGGAAAAACTGCATCGGGAATGCCGAGCTTGGCGTTGCAACCTATGCAAAAGTGAAAAATGCGCTTTGCGAGCAGATGTGGGGCGAGCTTGGCAAAAAGAAGGACCTGACGTGGGACATATACAATATAGGGGCTGGCAAGCCCTAGCCCGCGTTTCCGATGCGCCCTTTTTTATCTTTGTCGCGCTTTTGCCCGGCATCCAAAAAAGAGCGGGGCAATACGCCCTTTTTTATTTCTTTTTGCCCTCATCCAAGAGAGGTAATCATATGGACATGCTGGGAACCGATTTCACGCCTATTGGGAAAATTCTCTCAGGCTCCAGCAATAATGCAAAAGTGAAGATACGCGGCTGGGTGCACCGCTCCCGCACCTCGGGCGGGCTTTGCTTTGTTGTCTTGCGCGACTCCACCGGCACAATACAGCGCGCAGTGAAAAAGGACGCTGCAGGCGAGCAGTCATTCGCATTTGCCTCAGGCGCATTCATAGAATCCTCCATGATGATTGAAGGGACAGTGAAGGAGGACAAGCGCGCGCCAGGAGGCTACGAAATTTCCGCATCCAAAGTGGAAATGATACACCAGGGCGAGCCCTTCCCCATTGGAAAGGACCAGTCCACCGAATTCCTGCTTGATGTTCGCCACCTGTGGCTGCGCTCGCAAAAGCTCACGCACATAATGCAGGCGCGCGACTACATCACGCGCTACCTGCGCGAATTTTTCTTCGAGCAGGCTTTTTTCGAGGTAGCCCCTCCAATAATGACGCGAAGCGCATGCGAAGGCGGCTCCACGCTTTTCGAGCTTAACTATTTCGGCTCGC
>JAPLWY010000005.1:6293-6692 GCA_026396355.1 Microcaldota archaeon | reverse complement strand
CTCCGAATCAATAATCGCCTCGCTTGAAAAAGTGTTCATATTGGCTCCCTCGTTCCGCGCAGAGCCTTCGCGCACCATCCGTCACCTCACTGAATACTGGCACCTTGAGCCTGAAATGGCATTCTACAACCAGAAAATGAACATGGAGCTGCAGGAAAAGATGCTGGAGTTTGTCTGCCACAAGATGGCAAAGGAGCATGCGGACTTGTTGCAGGCAGTGGGGCGCAACCCCGCCGACCTGCTCGAAGTGAAAGCTCCCTTCATTCGCCTTCCCTACGAAAAAGCGATTCCGCAATTGCAGGAGCTTGGCTTCAAGATAGAATGGGGGCAAGACGTTGGCGCAGATGAAGAATATGCACTTACAAAAGACTTAAAAAACCCAATCTTCCTGCACAACCA
>JAPLWY010000005.1:0-6277 GCA_026396355.1 Microcaldota archaeon | reverse complement strand
GCACAGTTCTTTCAGCCGACCTGCTCGCTCCGCAAGGGCATGGCGAGATAATAGGGGGCTCGGAAAGGATTTGGGAATACGACGAGCTTGCCTCGCGAATGGCAGAGCAGAAAATGCGCGAGGAGGATTACAAGTGGTATGTTGAGCTTAGGAAATACGGCTCAGTGCCGCACGCAGGCTTTGGGCTTGGCATAGAGCGGCTGGTGAAATGGATGCTCAACCTCGAGCACATACGCGACGCAATCCCATTCCCGCGCGTGATCAACAGGGTATACCCATGAACGCGCGCGAGCTTTACCTGCTTTGCACAAAGGAGAACGGGCTCAGTGACAGCCAAGCCGCAAAGCTTGGGCGAAAAGAGCAGTCGCTTCTTGAAAAGCGCGGGGAGAAATTTTTCCTGAAAGCAAGCGAGCGCGCGAAATTCTCAGTAGTGCTTACTGGCGGGGTATTCGATGTATTGCACATCGGCCACGCGCTCACACTGCAGGAGGCGCGCAAGCTTGGCAATATACTAATAGTAGTGGTGGCGCGCGATGCAACAGTTGAAAAAATAAAAGGCAAAAAGCCGCTTCACGAAGCAGAGTACAGGCGCGCAATGGTGTCTGAACTCAAGCCAGTTGACCTGGCAATTGTCGGGGCAGAGGACAAGCTAGCCACATTCGCGCGCGTCTCCCCAGACATCGTGGCATTCGGCTATGACCAGTCCCCATTCCCGCTCCCTCAAAACTGCAAAAGCGTGCACCTGACGCAGGTGAAAGCAGACGCGTCGCTTGCAAAGACCAGCAGGATAATCCGCGAATTGGGGCTGTAGTCCCTAACGCCGTAAAAGCGCATCCTCAGCATCATATTTAAAAACCAATAACCCGATATAACTCAACTTTTTTGTTGTAGTGTAAATCTGATAATTTACACTGCTGAAAAATTTCCACGAAATTTTTCATGCGGGCAACCAAAAAAATAGGTGAATGAAAATGGACAAAGGCTCAGCAGTCAGTAACCAGGGCAGTCACCATTCGCATGGCGCCGACGATTTCATCTCCCAAGTGCGAACCTTGCGCGAGGCGGAAAAGTCAGCATCGCAGCGCATAGAGGCGGCAAAGGAGCAGGCAGCGCAGATAGAGGCTGCCGCGCGCGAGCAGGCGGTCGAGATTGCCGCAAAAGCGCAGCAAAAAGCAGTTGAGGCGAAAAACATCATAATCACAAAGGAAAGGGAAGCGACCGACTCGGAAATACATTCAATATTAGGGGCGGCCAGGAAGCAGGCAGGGACAATAAAGGCAAAGCGCCTGCCGGATTCAGAAGTGGCAAAGCTGTCAGGGCTTTAGGTGTGCTTGCATGATGCGGCCTGTGAAGATGACCAAGATCAGGGCAATCTGTCTCAAGACACATGCTGCCCAAGTAATCAAAGCGCTGCACGATCTTTCCGCAGTGCACATAACCGACTCTCACCTGCCTGAGCTTGAGCGCGCCGGCCCCTCAGCATCCTACGACGAAATATCCTCCCGGCTGGTGCGCATACGCTCTCTCATCGAGCTTCTTCCAAAAGCTGCAAAACAGCAGAAAAAAAAGCAGGCAGTGGAAAGCCCGCTAAGCGAGGCTGACGCGCTTATTGAGGATGCCGAAACCGCATACAACGCAATACGCGAGCGCGACGAGGCTGCGCGCGCGCTTGAGGCAAACCTCGCTTCGCAAAATGCGCTTGCAGGATTGGAAGGGTTGGAAATCGACTTCTCCAAGCTCTCCTCCCCAACGCTTCGCTTTTTCATGCTGCGCACCCCTGCCAACAAGGCCGCAATCGCAAAGCAGGCACTTGAATCAGCGAAGAACTGCGCATTCGCATTCTCGCAGGGCAAGGCCTCCACAATATTCCTGATTGCAATAAAAAGCTCCTCCAGCCACAAGCAAATAGAGGAGCTCGGGCAAGTCATGCCTCTTCCGCAAATCTCCTCCACTCCGAAAGCCGAGCTTGTTTCGCTTGCCGAAAAGGAAGCTGGCATCCGCGCAAAGCAGGAGCAGTGCGCAAAGAGGCTGCAGAAATTCTCAGACTCAAAATACAGCTCCCTTCTATCTGTTGAGGAGGCGCTTTCAATTGAGGCCGACCGCGCAAAAATAGTGGCGCTTTTCGGAGCAAGCCAGTTGCTTTACTTCATTGAAGGGTGGATAGAGGCCTCGAAATATCCTCACTTGCAGTCTGAATTGAACTCCAAGTTCGGCAAAAAGGTTTTCCTGTCCCAGGCAGGAGTCTCGCACGAGGAAACTCCTCCAACACTTCTTGACAACCCGCCCGCAGTCAAGCCTTTCGAATACCTGGTGGAATTCATCTCCACCCCGCAATACTCTGAAATCGACCCCTCGCTCATACTGATGTTCACAGTTCCCCTCATGTACGCGCTCATCATGGGCGACGCAGGCTACGCATTCCTTTCCTTCCTGCTTGCATTCGCAATTGTCAAGAAATCCGAGAAAGGCTCGCTTCTGAACCAGGTTGCGCTCATCTGGGCAATCTCGGCCGTGCCTGCATTCATAATGGGCATAATATTCAACGAGTATTTCGGCTTCACCCACACCCACCTGCTCGGATTGTTCGGGTTCACCAATGTCGTGCTCTACGAAGGCGTGCACAGGGTGTCCTCAATCACCATGCTGATGCTGCTTTCAATAATGGTGGGCATGGCACACATTGCGCTTGGCTTCATAATCGGGGCGATAAACGAGTGGCACCACAGCAGGAAGCACGCAATCGCAAAACTCTGCTGGCTGGGCATACAGCTGTCAGGCTTCATGATGATTGCCTCATTCATGTATAATATAATGCCCTGGCTGGGCATGCCCTCGGTCGCAGTGTTCGCCATCTCGCTTGTCGGGCTGGTGATGACTGAAGGCATATTGAGCGCAGTCGAAATACCCGGGCTGGTGAGCAACGTGATGTCCTATCTTCGTATCGCCGCAGTCGGCGTGGGAGGGGTGATACTTGCCGAGGCCATAAACGAGCTTCTGATGCCAAAACTCGAGCTCACCCCAGTTGGAATTCTCATGTTCATAGTGATTGCCGCTCTCTACGTTCTGGCCCACCTTGCATCGTGCGTGCTTGCGATGTTCGAATCGCTCATACACGGCGCCAGGCTGAATGTGGTGGAGTTCTTCGGCAAGTTCTACAAGGGCAACGGGTCCAAATTCAGCCCGTTCACCGCGAGGCGGATTTATACTCATGAAGTCTGACGACTCTGAGAAAAAAACAAGAGGTGTGTGAAATGGTATCGTTGTTGGAAAACCCAGGCGCTTACGCAATTGCCGCGTCAATCGCAATGTTTGGCGGCGCACTCGGCACTGCATGGGCGCAGGCATCAATCGGCTCGTCCATCATGGGCGTGATTGCGGAGAGGCCCGAGGACACGTTCAAGCTGATAATTTACATGGCGCTTCCTGAGCTGATAGTGCTGCTCGGATTCGTGGTTGCTTTCCTGCTGTTCGGCGAGATAGGCAAGGCAACCGCTGTCGCGGCCGCGCCAGTGGCTTAAGGCAAAAAATCGCACACCGGCACTGCCCTGCGGGCTTTTTTTCCCCGCAGGCTTGCAGCGCATTTCGGGGTGCGCAAACCCTGTCCCCAAGGGAACAGGCGATTCGGAGGATATGATATGGGATTCGAAGAACTCTCATCGGAGCTCCACAAGAACGCGGAAGCCGACGGCAGGAAGCTTCTCCATGCCGCTGAAAAAAGCGCGGAGAGGATAATGGACGAGGCGCGCGCAAAGGCGGAAGAGTCAGTGAAAGCCGCGAAAAAGGAGGCATCCGAATTCTCGAAGCAGGAGTCATCGGAGCGCATAACCTCCGCAAAGCTCGCGGCGAAGAAAATGGTGGACGAGGCGCGCGACGAGGCGGTGGAGGAATGCATCTCCCAGGTCTGGCACGAATTCAAGGCAGCCTCATTGCGCAAAAGCTCATACCCAATGCTTCTTGGCAGGAGCTTGGCTCCGAAAAGCCGGTGCTTTATGTGCGCGACGAGGACAGGCAACTGGTTTCAGGCTATGCCACCAAAAAACTCCCCCCGGAATACTGCGGCGGAGTCATAGTGGAAGGCCAGAACGGCAAGGTGCGCACGAATAAGACGATCGAGGAAATATTCGCGCAGAAAAAGCCCCAGCTTCGCAAGGAGATTTACGACAGGCTTTTCTGATGGCAGTGTGAAATTATGCTACCCAACAAGAAAAAGGCAGGGATTCTTGGCAAGGTGCGCTCGCGCCTTTCCTTCCGCCCAATGGTATATGGCTATGCAAATGCCAGGGTGCGCGCAATGCGCCCCTCGCTTGTGGCAAGGCGGCAGTACGAGGACCTCCTCAAGGTGCACACCAATGCCGCAGTGGCGGAATACCTCTCCCACACCTCATACAGGAACGACTTTGGCAGCATGCCCCCGAAAATTACCGATGAAGAACGGGTGGAGCTTGCAATCAGCAGGAACTTCGCAAGGACGGCGCAGAAAATACTGCGCATCGCCCCGACCGAGAGCAAGGCCACCCTCAAGGCAATACTTTCCCGCTACGATGTCCACAATCTCAAGGCAGTGCTGCTCTCGAAAAAGCTTGGCAAGAATATCGAGGAGATGCGCAGGCTCCTGGTCCCTGCAGGGGACACCTCGCAAAAGGAGCTTGAGCAGATATTCAACGCAGGCAATGCAGACGAGCTTTATGCCTCAATACGCGGGACCGAATTCGGCGCAAAATTCCTCTCCTCAGCCTCAATCAAGAGGCTGCCAAGGGCGCAGATAAAACTGCTCTTCCAGAACCCGTCCGACGAGGGCAAGCTCGAGCTTTTCCTGTCTTCCCTTGACATTTACTACTATGAAATGGCAGCATCCGCAGTGGGCGCGGGCGAAAAGGACGCCAGCATAATACTGGGGCTCCTTCGCTCAGAGGCAGACGTGAAAAACATAACGACTGCGATGCGCCTCAAGCGCGGCGGCGCTGACAAGAAAACAGGGCTTGAGCATTTTGTGGGCGGCGGCAGCCGCGCTTGAGAAAATGGCATCTGCAAAGGACTTGGCAGAGCTTCTTCCAATTGCCACCTCATTTTTCATTTCCGAAACCGGGAAAGGGGAATTCACCGAGGCCGAGAAGCTTTACGCCTCTGACAGGCAGCTTTCCCATTTCGAGGTTGTTTTCGAGCGCTCGCTTGCAAGGCGCAGCCTCAAGGCAATGTACAGAAGCGTGATGTCAATAGGCGCACTTGTGGGCATGATTTTCCTCAAGGAGGAGGAAATGCACAACATACAGAAAATCGTGAGGGGCAAGGCGCTTGGCCTTCCCCAGGAAAAAGTCTCAGGCATGCTGATATTGGTCGGTTGATTTGATGGCAGGCGAACGCAAGGCAGGGGAAAACAAGGAAAAAATCGCGGTTATTTCGGATTCTGCAACTGCGACAGGCTTTAGGCTTGCAGGAGTGGAGCACACGTTCCAGCTCTCAGGGCAGGAGGCCGAGAACAAGCTCTCCGAGCTTCTCTCAGACGAGAAATACGGCATAATAATAGTTGACGAGCGATTGGTGGAGTGGAAAGCTGCGACTGGCGCCTCAAGAAGCGCATCGAAGCGACTGCAAAGCCGGTTGTAGTGGCAATCCCGGGCATATCCGGCCCGATCGAGCAGGCCGAATCGCTCTCGAAGCTGATAAAGCGCGCGCTTGGCGTGGATTTGACAAAAAAGTAATTGATGCTAATGAGGTGTTGTTATGGTTGGAGTATTGCACAGGATTTCAGGGCCGGTCGTGGAGGCGCGCGGATTGGTCGGCGCCAGGATGTACGACGTGGTCAAGGTGGGCACTGAGCGGCTCACAGGCGAAATAATCAAGATAGTGGGCGACACCTCCACTATCCAGGTTTACGAGGACACCAACGGGCTGCGCCCTGGCGAGCCTGTGGAAACCACCAACGAGCCCCTCTCAGTTGAGCTTGGACCAGGCCTTCTCACCAGCATTTACGACGGCATACAGCGCCCTCTCAACGTAATGGCCGAGAAAGGAGGCGCATTCATCACCCGCGGACTTTCCGCAAACTCGCTGGACAGGGACAAGAAATGGGAATTCACTGCAGTTGCCAAGAACGGTCAATCCGTAAAGGCAGGCGACATACTGGGCACTGTGCAGGAAACCGAAATCATCCTTCACAAGATACTCTCGCCAATGGACGGCAAGGTGCAGGAGATAAAGGACGGCACTTTCACGGTGACAGACCAAATCTGCTCAATCACTTCCCCCTCAGGAAAAGAGAACAAGGTAATCATGATGC
>JAPLWY010000065.1 GCA_026396355.1 Microcaldota archaeon | reverse complement strand
CCACAGGAAGTAGCAAGTGTTGAAAAAGCACTAGAGCTAGCTAAACAAAACAAGCTGACCGGAATTGAAAAACACATCGAGGCTGCGGTTTCAAAACTTGCTGATAGAAAAAATCCAGACTATAGAAATTCTATAAAAGAATCTATTAGTGCTGTAGAAGCAATCGTAAATAGGATATGCGGTACTGAGGCTAGTTTGGGCGATGCACTAAAAACCCTTGACAAAAAGCTCACTTTACATGGTGCATTGAAATCAGGATTCTCTAGCATATATGGGTATACTAGCGACCCAAAGACGGGTATTAGACATTTTATGTTAGATGAGCCCAATATCGGTCAAGAAGATGCTATTTTCATGCTTATTTCTTGTTCAGCATTCATCAACTATTTGATGATAAAGTGCCAGAAAGCAAATATTAAACTTCAATAATTTGTTTGTCTGCCTACTTCCTCAGTACCTTCCCAAGCTCATCTTCAAACTTACTCACCTAGTTGTTATGTGGCAGCACTCTATGCAGATCATGTTTGATACTCTGCAACAGTTTCAGTTGTCTTAAAGTATTGCATAGATACAACATTATTTGCGATTGCTAAGATGATCAATTGGACTTTGAGCGGGTACATATATTTTTTCTGTGGTTTAAATGCAGACCAATACCTAACGTTGACTGCGATTTGATTCTTCTTGCCAATAAATTTTGTTTCTATATCGTGCTTACTCGCTAGAATATAATTTAAGAAGAAGGTGCTTTTAGAAGTTGGTCCGATATACCCGCCATTATTGTTAAAATTGTGTTGCGTATAAACAGTTCCACCAAACTCCACTTTCAAGTCATTCAGAGATATTTCATATTGAACTGGAACCACGCCAACATTATTTATGATAAATGCAGGTCGAAGACCACCAATTTCATTATTTTTTGAAGGATCCTGTATGGTTACCAGTTCAGGTTCAATAAAAATGAGTGGTGTTTCTTTAAGTTCTGCTTCTTTAGCAGCTATCGCTGTTGCACGATTAGACTCTATAATATCAAATACGCCTATCAAAACCAGTGCAAGAGTTAGGATTTGGATTGGATCGGATATTTTCCAAAACACAATGGGAATAGCTAATCCACAGATTAAGATGGTGATGTAGAGAAGTAGATTTGCATTTTTCTTGCTTTGTAAAATAATATTTTGGAATATTATCTTTTTATTCATTGTTGACATGTTAATTCCTCCACAGATAAAGAACGTTTTCACCATTTAAAGCTTTGCGGAGTGTGGTGCTTTACTGACCTGTAAAAGATGCGAATACCCACACTCACATCTTAATCTTCCTCAAGACAATCTTCTGCTCTCTAGCGTCATCCACAGCTTCAACTGAGACATATTCACCTTGCTTCCAGCCCAGTTTCTTTGCCTCTTGGGATAAGAAGACTGCGATGCCTTGGCCAACCTTTGATAGCTTCTTTATCGTCTTGGGAACCATTACTTTAGCTATCCTATCCCTTGCATTTAAACAAACTATATAGTTTATATATAACCTATATAGAAGAGAGTTGGAAAGGCCATTACAATGAATAACAAGAATTTGTGCAATATACTGCGGATGTCTAGCATAACCTCCAGCACAATTAACTTGGGCAGGGCTATTAAGAAATTTATGAGGTGACGAGCATGGTAACAATAACTCATCTGTGGAGATGTATGCATTGCGATGCTGAAATGGAAACTTTATCCAAAAAAGATGCCCCGAAGATATCCGAAGGTGGTGGGTGTAAATGTGAATTTCGCATGACATCATTTGAAGATGGCAACTCCATATCTGATGTTGGGGGCGAGCCAATAGTCTGTGGATTTACGATGAAGATTGCTGGCAAAACGCGTTGGATAGAAGGTCATCTGTGGTCTTATTCTGGAGTTAAGATTTATTCAGTTAGATAAACACCCCCATTCTAAAAAAGCATCTGCGATGCTTTTTTAAGCACTTCTGACAGTATTCTGCCCTGAACAGGAGGGGGTAAAATGAGCCTGATTTATCGTCCAAAAAAAGTGAATGTATATCAAGAAAAGGGCGCCCTTAGTAATGGCATATACCTGAATGGCAAGTGCGACTCGCATTATTCCCACATTTTCCAAGCTTACCGCCTCTTCCGCAAAGGCGATTCTCCAAATGAAAAAGAGAGAAGGGTCATCGTCTATGAGAATACAGCGTTTCTGATGTCGGGCAAGGGCATTGTCCGCAAGGGCGACAGCCTGTTCTGCGAAAGAGGGCAAATCGAGCTGAAGGTCAAGCCAGAACTCGAAAGCATCATGAAAGAGCCAAGCAAGGGCGTCATCCTGTATCTGAAAGAAGGCACTCGTAATTGCGAAGACATTGACCCAAAAAACCACCGTGTAGTGATCTACGACTACGAAATAATTAAAGAAGTCAACAACATTCCGGAAAGCAACAGGAACATATTGCTCTGCAAGATCGGGCCGGGCTTTGACACGCTGAATGTCCTGAACCTCCAAAACAGGGGCGGCAAACTTAACCTTGCGCAATTCAGCAGGCTCAGAAGCGATGAAAAGCAAGTCATATATACTCGCGAGGAAGGCGGAATATATCCTGTGGAAATAGTTCTCCAGGCTGATGGGAAATACAAGTTCACCCTGGTTGCCCTGTGCGGTGCGCTCGAGCCTCGCTCGCTTGTGGTTTACAACCAAGAAGGGGCAAAGGGCATTTACATAGCGCGCGAGGGGCCAGTGACGCCAATCAATTATATTGCAGATGAAAAACGTGCAAAGCAGATAGATCGCGCTCAAATGTCAGAGAACTAGCGTTCGGCCTTCCCGGCAATCGCTCGCCTGGCTCCCAGCTTGTCAGTCTCAATGTATTTCTTGAGAAGCGAGTTGTACTCGTTGAGCTTAAGCTCGTAAATAGCAATCTTTCTCCTGTGCAAGTCCTGGTCGTTCTTCTTTGTCTTGACAAGTAACGCATAAACCCAGCTCCGGTTTGCCGCGCGCTCATAGACTTCGAATGAAATCTCCCCGAGCCCCATCTTTTTCGCCTTGCTCTTCGAGTAGTGCTTTATCAGCCCAAGATGCTCTGCAACGGCTTTTTTCGCAAGCTCAAGTGTGGAGAAGACTCCGCACAGCTCCTCGAAATCATAGACTAGGTAGATGCTGCTTTGCATATTGGTCGCCTTTCTCTACTCTTTACTCCTGTTTGGTTTTTATTTGTCCGCTTTTTTCGTAGGGCTTTCCGTTCGAGTCAACACCAACTAGCGCCAGTGCAATTGCCTCTGGCAAGTCGCGGCTGTTCTCAGGAGCCTCAAACTCCAGCACAACTGATTTTTGCAGCCCCTTTACTTTTGTTTCCTTTATCAGCGCAAGTGAAGCTGGCTTGCCTCCCTTCACAGTTTTCACGCAGGACTTTTTCGAGATAAGCCCGCCAGTTTCGCCAAGGTTCGAAAATTCCAGGCTCAGCGCAGGCGCATCCTCGCCTCCAATTTTCGCGCTTCCCTTCTTGTAGGCAAGATTCATCGCGGTCTTCACCTGCGAATGCAGCACAGCGGTTTCGCTCCTTCCTGCTTCTGTATCAATGTAAAATGCGGTTTCCTTCAGGCAGGCCTCAAGCGTCAGCTCGCCCTTTGCGGTTTCCTCTTCCAAGTCAAACTGCACTTCGAACGCCTGCTCTCCATTCGCCTCAATGCGGCACTTCTTCGGCTCGGTTTTGGGGGTTATTTTTTTCTTCGCAGAGTCAAAAACCGTCACGGCAAGCTCAGTTTCAACTGACTTTGCCGACCCGTTCTTGCCTACAAAGCGCGCTTTCACCCCTTTCTGCCCGACCGAAAGCGAAACAGGAAGCCCGATTGCAGTGAAAAGCGCAAGCGAAGTAATTGCATTTGCCCCTGTTATACTCTCTCCGTCTCCGCCCCCCATTCCTGAAAGCGGCGTGTGTGACATTCCCACGCTGTCATTTTGTTCCTGCCCGCGAGCGTAATACTGTGATTTTGCAGCAGCTTTCTTCTGCTTTGGCGCGCTCCCCAAAGTCTCGGACGTTGCAAGTGCTTGGGAATAATTCTGATTCTTGCGCAAAAGAATTTCCTCTTCCTTGCGCGATGCAAGCAGGCTCCTGGACTGCTCCAGCCTTGCTGCGGCATCCTCCCGCGCGCGCCTTGCGCGAAGCTCGTCCATTCTCCTGCGCTCGTCCTCCTTGCGCGACTTGATCTCGTCCATCATCTGCCTTTTGCGCAGCTCCTCGTGCAGCTCTTTCTGCCGCTTGAGAGAATCATCTCTTGCATATATCTGCGCCATGCTTTTGCGCCTTGCATCAGTCTCGCGCCGCGCTTTCTCGTCTGCCTCGCGCCTCTTCCTCTCTTTTTCCTGCTTGATTGCAATATAGCAAGTCATGCAGTAGTCGCGCCCGTCAATGAAAGAACCAGACGTGTATTCAGCCCTGCAACGGTCGCAATGATGTGCCATGCATACTCCTTCCTGCAAGCGCAAACCCTGCCGCGCAGCAAAAGCGCCCGCAATATCCCTAGAACAGCTTGCGCAATTCAGCTTCCTTTATCTTGCGCCTGCATTTCTCGAGGTAAGCGTAAACAGATGCGTGGTTCGAGCCCTCTACGAGCCTGAATAGCGCGGTGAGCGCGAAGTCCAGCGTGTCCAGGCTTGAAATCACTGCAACAGTGTGCCCATAGCAGGCAATGTCGGCGCCAAGCTCCTCCTTTATTATCTCCTTTGTCCTGCCCTTCTCCCCAATGACTCGCCCCATTATCCTGTGCTGCGCGCTTTCAGAATTGGAATAATCCCGAAGGTCAATCACCTTGAGGCCATAGCTGTCTGACAGCAGCCTAAGCGCAACAGATGGCTCAAATCCCCTGCCAATCGCGCGTATGATGTCCTTTCCAATGTACTCATCAATGCTCTCGCCGGAAATCTCGACCCCGCCGTCCTCGCCCACGCTTATGCTGACGTTCATGCGCTTTTCCAGGTAGTCCTTGGTCTCGCCGGTCTTTCCCAGGAGCGTTTGCATGCGCTCGGACGGTATTTTGACTATCTGCATAAATCCACTGCTCATTTAACGCCGCACCTGTTTAAGAATGTTTGGAATTGCCCAAAGCTGCGGGGAAAAAGTAAGGCAGCTATCTCTCCGCATTCTTTTCCAATTCTGCTCTATACCCTATTATCGCATTGTCAATCATTTTCGGAATGGATGGCTGGAATGCTTTGGGCTCAAAGAAAGCGCCCAGCCCCCACTTATCTGCCGCGGATGAAAAATACGCCATTATTTCCTTGAACAGGGCAAGCTCGCCGCCAGGCGTCTTAGGATAATCCTTTTCAAAAAGCCAAAGCGTGTAATGCCTGTCTATTGGGGGCGTCAAGTCGGGAAGGACGAAATGCATCAGTTTTGTGTTCGCAGTGAGCCTGTCCCCTTTCCTGAGAAGTGAAAGCGATGAAAAAAGCCCATTGGCAGTATCTGCAACAGTGCGGTCTTTCAGATAGTCTCTCATAGACGCATGTGCAAGCTCAAGAAAAAGCGCACTGCTCATCTCTATGCTATGCTTGAATGCCGGATAGTCTGTCATTTTCGGGCCTTCCTTGCCATCTTTGTGCATTCCCCAGAGCGCCAGCGTGCAGTAAAGCCGTTCAAAGAACTGGTCGTTTTTCAGGTTGGCTGCCAGCCCTTCCTTTCCGCTTTCCATGAGCAGCATATAGCTGTGAAAAGCCGGGCCGCCTCTCTTGTACCTGCCGCTTTCTGCATACTTGAGGAACTTTTCCTTGTCTGAAAAAAGTTTTTCAACATGAGTCATGGAATCACTCGCATCAAACCCAAATGCCATTCTTGCCGCGCGCCCCCGAATCACATAAAGTCTGCCAATCCCTTCTGCTTCTCGATTTCCTCGGTGAATATGGAGTGTACGTCCTTCCTGAAAAGCTCCAGCCTCTGCTTCATGTAAAGCGGAAGGTGGTATCTTTCCACCAATTCCTCGGCATGCTTGAGGTATTTTATGACACCTCCCTTGTTTATGGTCAGTATGAGCTTGCCTCCGCACGAGTTGCATTTGCCTGAAAGCGGGATGCGCCTGTACTTTACCTTGCAGCCCAGGCAGCGGAACTCCTGCTGCGAGAACGAGCGCAGGTTGCCATACATGTCTGGCAGGAAGTGGTGAAGCAGCAGCCTCTCAGCGGCATCGGCGGCATCCACTGCGCGCAATTTTTCCTGGAGCGCGAACTGGGCAGTAATTTTTTCAGTCATGTCCTCGAATTTCAAGTAAGTGCTTTGCAATGGCCCCTGCGCCACAAGCGAAGTTTCATGAGTATAAGGGAGCGAATGGTGCTGCGCAGGCGTGCCCAGCAGCTTTTTCACAGTGTCTATCTGGAGCTCGGATGGCGAGGCAAACCTGTCTGCAAGCTCGTAGAGCTCAAGGGGGTATTCTGCGACTATTTCCATTGAGTGCGCCTCATCATCAACCTCATTCGGGTCAAGCTCAGTGGTGAGCACGAGCGGCGCATCCATTGTGCCTCCCCTTGACTCTGGCAGGAAAAAGCGCGAGAAATTCAAAAGCCCGTCCATCAGCAGAATCACTGTGTCCTCATCCCCGTCAGCATTCCTCCTTTTGGCAGTGTGGAAATACGGGTGCGCAAAGCCCACATGCGCATCAGTCAGCCCGACCACTCTCGCAAGCACCCCTGCAGATGTATGCGGCGAAAGCCCGATCACCAATTGCCCCACAATTTCCTCCTTTGCCTTGAGGTTGTAGAAAGGCGGGAGCCCATAAAGCTTCTCAAGCATGTCATCCACGAATTTCGAGACTGATAGCAGGTACTCTGCCCCGTTCCTGGAAAGTATTATGTCCTGCGGGCAAAGCGCCACCATCTGCT
The DNA here is from genome assembly GCA_026396355.1 of Microcaldota archaeon. Classification (GTDB taxonomy): domain Archaea; phylum Micrarchaeota; class Micrarchaeia; order Anstonellales; family Anstonellaceae; genus UBA10161. Next base: position 6,455 of record JAPLWY010000065.1, on the reverse strand, counting down.
TCCCATTCTCAAGGGGCTTGCCGTCCTTGTCATGCGAATAGCCAAGCTCTCGCAGGCGTGAGGCTGAAATGCTCATTTCATCCGGCGTGAAATGCGTAAGCGGAATGTCTGTCGCATCAAACCTGCAGGTCCCGTCGCGGAAGACAAACACGCCATGCTTTGCGCGCAGCATTCCCTTCTCCAATGGCTCGGGTATTTTCGACTCAGACATCATGCCGTCCACGCCCTTGACATCAGGCATGGAAGAAAGGGCAAGCCCGCACCTCTCCGCAGCATTTTCGTAAAGCGAAATCACATCAACCTGCCGTTTTCCGTAAAAAGTCGCGGTAACATCGCACGCGCGGCACTTCTCTCCCTGAACTGTTTTTCCGCAGCGCGGGCAAGTTCTGACAAGGTAAGCGCTCTCCCCGCACGAGCAGCCAGATGACAGTGCAGCCTTTCCGCAGGTGCCGCACTTCATTCTCGCAATCTCAAGCTCCACCCCTCTTCCTTCCCTCTCAGTTCTCAGCTTGAGCTTGTTGTAAACCTTTGTGACGCTCGAATTCCTGTCGATTGCGCCTCCGACCGGAAAAAGCGAGTTCACGCTCTTTTTCATCTTCCTCTCGCGCGCTTTTTCCGGCCTTCCCATCCTCGAGCCGATGTAAGTTGGCGCCTTTGGCATTATCCTCATGCCGGACAATTGCGTCAAAAGCTCAAGCACTGGCTTTTTCTCGTCAAAGAGTGACTCGAATTTTTCATCGGTGATTTTCTTGTCCACCATTATCCCAAGCGTTTTCAGTATTGCATATGCATGCTCGCCTGCGATTTTTATCTTCCCTGCTTCCACTGTGTGCGGGACGCAAAGCTCTTCCAGCACGCTTTTTGCAGGGCTTGCCTCCAGCTCAAAGCTCTCCAGCTTCAATATCCCGTAATTGGGCTTTCCTGTCTTGAGCCACAGCGCGAGCTGGCGCAATTGCTCATGGTTCACATCATGCCAGAAATAGGTATAGCGCGGGTGAAGCGCCAGCCCATGCTTCCTGCAAAGCGCCACTGCCTCGCCTGCGGATAAATCGCTGCGGATTCCGCCAACTCCCGCTTTCCTTGCCTCAAGCGCAAATCTTTCCTCGCACCATGCGCCAGGAATTAATGGATGGTTTGACTTGAGAAAATCCCCCACGCTCACTAAAATATCGCCGTTGAAAAGCACTTTCTCAACATCGCCGGCTTTTGCAAGCGCAAACGCCCTGTCCACGCTGTCGATTTCAACAACCGAGCCGTCCTTGAGCTTTACAACAGGCCCCAGTATGCTGTCGCACGCAGTCACCACAGTGCTCTTGCCCGGCCGCTCTATCTTCATCTGCGTCCCGATTGCAAGGAACGAGTCCAGCACATACATGCTTGCAGGGTGCACTGCCTTTCCCATTATCCCGGTTCCCCTGCTCCTTCCATATCTAAGCCGCCACCCTCCTTTTGCTGACGGATAGGCGAATAGCGCCCTTCCTGCGACCGACTCGTCAATATAGCGGAAATCAGGCTTGGGCGGGCCGCTCCCCTCCTTTCTCGCCACCTTCATCAGGGGCTCCAGCCAGTTCCAGTCCAGCTTTATTTTCTTGGTGTACTTGTTCACCTTTGCCGCCTTCTGCGCAATCCCCTCGCAAATCACAAGCGCAATCCCGCTTCGCACACGGTTGGACCTGATCCCAGGCACATCCCGGTTCACCTGTACTTCGTCATCCTCGGTCGGGTCCCCGTCAATGCAAACCGGGCAGCTTCTCACAATGTGCTGTATTTCCTCGTCTGTTGGCTTGTACTGCAAGTGCGCCGAGCGCGTGCCGTAAATGCCGATTTCCTCAACATAGCGCTTTATCAGCGATTCAGTGGGCCTGAAATCCCCGACCCCAAGCTCCCGGCGCGCCACGTCTCCCAGCACAACCGCAAGTGCAGCCACAGTCCCTCCTGCCGAGCGTATCGGTCCTGCGAAATATATCGCAAGGTAATCGCTGCCGTCCTGGTTATTCAGGACCTGGAAGTCGCTTATCCCCTCGGTTGGCGCGACCAGCACGCCTTCGGTAAGTATCCCGACTCCAGTTCTCACCGCCTGGTCTATGAGCGCGCGCTTGTCAGACTTGTCAATCCCGCATTCGAATTCCTGATTCACGATTTTTTTCACCACAAGGTATGCAACAGTCTGCCTGCTGCTGCCATCAGCCTCAAGCGCCCGTATAAGCTTGGCAATCCCCTTCGGGCCGACAATCCCCTCCACTCTTGCGGCAACATCTGATGCCGGGGTTATTTCCACGTATGGTGAAGGGTCGACTTTTTTCGCGCGCGCCTGCTCTGCGACCTTATAGGCTTTCTCAAAATCAGCGCCAAGCAGTGCGAGGTAGCGCAGAGTCTCAGCATCCTTGCTGATTTTTTGCTTTTCATCCACCATGCAATCACGCCTGCTTGAATCCCAGGTTGGTCATTTTCCCGCTTTTCGTTTCAAGGACAGGCACCACTCCTGGAGTTGGCACGTGCCCCATCCTGACTTGGAATTCAGTCCTGTCCTGGAACGTTCCGCTGTTTATCAACCGCACTCCGCGATAGAGCATATAGCCGTTCTTGTGCACATGCCCCATATGGACAATATCCGGCTCGTCATCAACCACCAAATAATCCCTGCTTTCCGGCACTATCAGGTTGTCCCCGTAAATGGGCGACAAGTGCCTTCTCTTGACAAGCTCGAGCATTGCCTCTTCCGGCCTGTCATAGCTAAGCCCGCTGATGCCTGAGATTATCGAGTCCAGCGAGGTCCCATGGTACATGAGGTGTTTGAGCCCCTCAATCTCGAGCTTGGACGGGTTTCCCACGCGCGTCACCTCTGTCCTGAACATGTCATACGGGATTATGGGCTGCGGCTCCGCCTTTCTCACTGCGTCGTGGTTGCCCGGGCAGATTATCACTGTTATGTAATCAGGTACTTTCTCAAGCGCCTCTGCCAGCATCTCATACTGCTTGTAGATGTCCTTTACTGCAAGCTCCTTTTCCTGCGAGGGGTAAACTCCAATCCCATCCACCGCGTCGCCAGCAATCATGAGGTACTTGACCTTGCCTGCAAGCTCTTCCCTTCCCTCTGTCCCGTTCAGCCAGGATATGAACTGCGAAAATTCATTCTCAAGGAATTTCTTGCTCCCGAAATGCAGGTCAGAAATATAGGCTATTGCCACGTCGTTCTCGCTTTTTTTCTGCTCGCGCGCCACCCTCACGTCCGGCCATTCGATATTCTCGCAGATGAAAAGCTCGTCAGCATTCCTGCCGTCCAGCGCTATTATGTCGTCGTTGAGCAGCCTTTTCGCGTCCTTGAAAGCCGGGGCGTCTTTCGGTATCACCACTTTTGCCGCGCCCTCCTCATCCTCAACATCCAAAAACAGGTTGCCTTTTTTCGTGACTTTTTTCTGGGTCACCATGGCAATCAGCCTAACTTTCGAGCCCTGCGTTTCCTTGAGCTTGGCGCTTTTCACAATCGCGTTAGGCGTGACCCGTGTGCGGAGAAGTGCCGATATCCTCTCGAACCGGTTCCGGAAATGCGCGACAAAATCGTCCAGCTTGCCAGTGCAGTCTGATTTCCCCGAAACATCCGACCGGTTTATCACCTTGAAATCAGGCGCGTATTCCTTTGCAACCGGCTTGAAGGTGGGCGAGCGGTTCACAGTGGGCTGGTCGGGTATCTTTTCGTTTTCCGCGGAAAACCCGTCCAGCAATTCCTTGCCTATCACAGTTTCCCCGCTTGTTATTATCCTCTCAATAAGCGCCTGGGCAACCTTGCCTTTCAGGAGAAGCTCGTACGCCTCCGGAGTAAGCCGTATCCCCCTGCGGTAAAGCTCTTGGACGTCCTCTATCACGTATCCATCTCCGCAACCAATGCCTAATTCGGCGTTGCGGCCCAATTCAAAATCAACAAGCCTTGCACCACAAGACCTGCCACTTTCTGAAAAAAATCAAACAGCCTTTATAGATTCCAATGCGGACAGTATTGTCCATATCTGCGTGCGCGCGTGCATTGGCATGTTTATGTCCTCTGACACCGCCTCAATCGAATAAACCGCGGAGCTTACGCGCGTGGACAATTCCTCGCTTCCCCTCAGCTTCTCCTTTGCCTCGGCAAGCGCGCGCCTTATGTTCTTCGGCACCGAGGTGTCCTCTCCAACAGCGTCTATGAGCCCGACGACTTCTGCAACTTTCTTCTCCATAATTTCACCTGACTTGCGCGCTGACGGCCATTCATGAGCCTCAATCAATATGATGCACGAAAAGCTTGATTTTTTACATGGTGAAGGTTTATAATGATGGATTTTGGGCCGGCTTTCTGCAGGCTTTATAAGCAATTCACGCCTCAAAACAACCAGCGGGCCCGTGGCGCAGCCTGGATAGCGCGGCAGACTTCTATCCGTAGGGGGCAGCAGCAAAACATAAGATCCCCCTAACGGCTCACCCCCATAATGGGCGCATGAGCCGACGAAGAGGATATCTGAAGGTCATGGGTTCAAACGTGCGCCGTGCTGGCGTGTTGCCAGCACTACGTGCTGACAATCCCATCGGGCCCGTTCTTTTCGTTTGCTAAAAGGTATTTTTCATGAAAGAAACTCTCACCGAGAAAAAATCGCGCGCAAAAAGGATAGTCTCTCTCCTCTCCAAAGCCTATCCTGCTGCAAAATGCTCGCTGCATCACAAGAATCCCCTGCAGCTTCTCATTGCCACCATCCTTTCAGCGCAGTGCACTGACGCGCGCGTGAACCTTGTCACTCCTGCGCTCTTTAAGCGCTTCAAGACTGCAAAAGACTTTGCAGGCGCGTCTCAATCCGAAATGGAAAAATACGTGCGCTCCACCGGCTTTTACCGTAATAAGGCGAAAAACATACGCGCCTCCTGCAAATTGCTCGTGCAGAAGCACAACGGCAGCGTGCCTCGCACAATGGAGGAAATGCTTGAGCTGCCAGGAGTTGCGCGCAAGACCGCCAACATAGTGCTTGGCAATTCCTATGGCGTGATTGAAGGGGTCCCGGTTGACACGCACGCAATCAGGATAAGCCATCTTTTAGGCTGGTCAAAGGAAAAGCAGCAGGAAAAGATAGAGCGCGACCTGATGGCTCTTCTCCCGCGCAAATACTGGCTCAAAATTTCCGACCTGTTCGTGCACCACGGGCGCGCAGTCTGCATCGCGCGCCGCCCTCGCTGCGGCGAGTGCCCAATCTCGCGCCTATGTCTGAAAGTAGGGATAAAAAATAATTTGCGGATGCCGGGATTTTCACCAATGGGTGCACCTTTTGGGGGTGAGCCTTTAGGGGGATATTCTGAACAGCTTATTCCCCCTAGGGTTTGAACCCGGACCATTGACTTGGAAGGCCAAGATACTAGCCAGGTTATACTACATCCGCATGATTAAACTTTTTACCATACTCATAGCCAATCCTGTGAGCAGACGTTATCCTGAATGAAAATTAATTAAAGGTGATGGTGCTTAAGCCCCTACTTCTTTTTCCTAACGAAGAACAGGTAGCCTGCCAAGAGCACCAATACAAGGAACACTCCGCCACCAATCACGGCGAGCGAAATCGTGGGCGCCGCATTTTCAGGCTTTGCAGCCTCGGTTACAGCCTGCTGCAGCGTCAGTGTCCCAGAACCATTCATCCCTTTGATTCCGATCCCTTGTCCGTTCTGGCCATTCTGCGATCCGTTTGCTCCATATGTTCCATTCTGCGCGCCCCCATTCTCGTTCTGCCCGTTTGTTCCAGTCTTGGCCGGGTTGACTGGTGGATTTGCAGGTGGCGCGTTATTCTGCACAGGAGGCGTTGTGTTCTGTTCTGGATGCGCCACATCTTGAACAGGCGGCATCTGGCCGCACAGGTCAAATGCTGTGCTTGGAAGCGTGCCGTAATATGCGCCCGAAGCAGTCTCTGCGGAATAGCTGCCGCTTGCAGCTATTGTGAAGTGCGCGATTCCGCCTGAATCCGTGGTGGCAAAAAGCCGGTTTAAGATGGCATTGTCTGATTCTGTAAGGGAAATTGTGGCGCCTGAGATCAGGTTTCCTGAAGCCGTTGCGGTTATGTTAACGCTGCCGCTTGCGCAGTCGAATGAACTGGTGAGAGTTACGGGCGTGCTGGAAGAGCCTCCTCCGCCGTATGAAGCCGGGGGTGCGCTTGGCGCGGAAACGTTGTTCAAAGTGAGCGGTGCGTAGTCGACCACGCCGAAGGTAACCATATTGCCCGATGTCGTGCTGTTGTAGGGCCAGCTGCCGTTCGTGCCTATGAACAATCCGTGCCCATAGCCAGACGATGTGGAGCCGTTTATAAGCACGCTGCCGTTCATCACGTTTGCGTAGATGTTGCCTTCTCCGTGTCCGCCCATTGAGGTGTTGTAGAAGTTGCTGCTGTTGGTGTCGTTTATGTAAAGCCCGCTTGTGGCGGTGAAGTTGTTCCAGTAGAAGGTGTTGGCTG
>JAPLWY010000131.1 GCA_026396355.1 Microcaldota archaeon | reverse complement strand
TTTATTTGCGAGTATATTTTCCCCTTGAAAAACGCCTCCATGATATACTGCTCTGGGGCAGTGCCTGCCTCCTCGCACCTTCTCTCAAGCGCAGGAGGAACGAACTCAAGCTTGAGGGATTTCGCAATCTTCCCCAAATCAGCTCCTGAGAGGGATTTTGCCTCTGCCTCAGGAATATTCAGGAACAGACACCGCAGTTTCGTGTCATCTATTTCCTTTCCGCGCTCAAGCTGGAACACCTGCACGAATTTATGCTCCTTCAAATCAGTCTCATACTCCAGGCCAAGCATCCTGTAAACGCGCGTTTTCCTTCCATACCTGATTTTTTTCAGGAAAGAATACCTGTCGGTGGAATACATTGACGCAGCCGGAAGGCCAAACACCATTTCCAGCCTGTCCTGCACGTCCTTGAGCGACTGCGCGTGCAGGTTGTAAAGGAGGAAAATGCCTGGCTGCGTGTTGAGCAGGTTGACGACTCCCTGGATTGCCAGCCTTGAGCGGATTTCGTTTATTATCACGCATGCGTCTCCCATGCGCAGCGCGGCGTTTGTCATTGACACCAGGTCAAGCTCGCTGTTCTGCCCGCCGCCCATATCCTCCCTGTCTGAAGACTGCACCTGCACAGCGCCTATATGAAAGCCCCTCTTCCTGTATGCCTTGGTCGGAATTTCCTCAATGTCCTCTATGGGCAATATCCTTTTCTTCGTGCCAATCGCCGCGATTTTTGCAGAAGTGAATGCGGTTTTTCCGACTCCCTTCAGGCCAAGCACTGCCTCCGAGCAGCCAAGCCCGACCATCACGTCGTCATAGCCTGCAAAGAACGGGGAAAGGGATTGCAGCTTCAAATACATGGGGTAGGTGAATGGCTGGTCGCGCATTATGCGGAGCGCAGCCTGAAGATCGCCAAAAGTCGCTGGCGGCTGCTGCAAATGGCACCTCATTGCCAGCCTGGTAAGCACAATATCAACAACAGGATTTGACTTGTCGAACTTTCTCGTGCCCCTGCCTGCAAGCACAATGTTCTTGAATGCGACCTCGAGCATCTCATGGTTGTAGCGCCAGAGCGTATGGCACAGGCCGAACTTCGCATGCTCAATGTAAAGCGGGGAGTTCTCGCTGTCAATGTAAATATCCGTGATATTCGCCTGGTCAAGCGCCATGTTCTCAATCGGCGAGCCAAGCCCGACTATCCACGATGCAGCCTCCCGCCCCATTGCAATCGCCTGGTCCTGGCCTATCCCGATATTGTCAAGCGCGCACCTGTCAATGAATTTCTGCGTAAGCTCCCTGCCCTTGTCATCGGATATTGTGGTGTAGTCAACTGTCTGCTTCGTCTCCTTCAACCCGTCAAGTATCGCGATTTTCAAAAGCTCCTGAAGCTTGATTGGCAGGCTCTCAATCATCTTGTTTTCAATCGTGTAGATGTGCGCCTCGCCCCCAGGCACGTCATATATCTTCACCTTCAGCCCATTGCCAATCTCATATTGCGCATCCGGCGAGTCGACAGGCACAGCCTCTTTTGGCACGGTGAGCATGAAGTTCTGCATGAATGCAAGGCTCCGAAGGCCGAGAAGCGCAAGGAACGCGGCGCGCAGGTCGCCAGTTTTCTGGCACAGCATGTACATCGAGGACTTGGAATACGCCTCCATTATGCCGTTTATCCACGCCTGGAAGTTCCGGTACCCCTCGACGAACACCGCTTTCTCAGGATACTGCTCAACATAGCCTTTCAGCACCTGCATTGCAACAAGCTGGTTCATGAACATGTAGTCGTAGAAGTCCTTGAGCACCTTCTTTCTCTGCAAATACTTGTCATCCTCGGGCTTTCCGTAGGTTTTCGGGTTGAGCAGTATGCCCTCAACCTGCCGAACCAGCCCGCA
>JAPLWY010000037.1:1262-1659 GCA_026396355.1 Microcaldota archaeon | reverse complement strand
ATTCGCCCAGCTTCAGGGATTGATGACACGGTGTCAGTAAAGCCGCGTTCGAAAATGAAACGGAGGTTTTCTATAAGCATGGCAATCCCTCATACGTCTGTCCCTGCATAGGACAGGTTGAAGCTCTTGTTGATTAGCGGGAAATCCGGGACAATGTTCCCCTCGACCGCCTTTTCCAGCGCGCGCCAATTCCTGAATGAAGCCGTGCGGCAGGCAAGGCGCCTTATTTCCCCGTTCTTGCCTATCTCGACCAAAAACGTGCAGCTGCCGCGGGCAGCCTCTGCCCAGCCAATTCCGACTCCTGCGCCCTGGCGCTTCCTTTGCCTTGGCGCCTGGCTGCAAATGTCCCCATCAGGCATTTCAGCGAGGAGTTTCCGAATCAGCCTGGCCGATTCCT
>JAPLWY010000037.1:0-1251 GCA_026396355.1 Microcaldota archaeon | reverse complement strand
TGCCCGCGCAACGGATCCTTGACTTTGAAGCGCGCCAGCACATCCCCGCCTTCCTTTTCAACCGACTCGTCAACCGGAGTTCTTGCATAGGCTGAATAAGGAAGAATAACTCTCAAGTCCGAGCGGATGCCGCATGCGCGGGCAGGCGGGCCGACCAATGACAAGTCCCTTGCAATTCCTTTTGACACAGTGCCAGTCTGGAATATCCTGTCCAGGAATACTGATGAGGTAAGCGTGGTGCGCTCGAGAGGCTCAAGCGAATCAAGAAGCGCCTTGAGCGCGGCCAGGATGGTTGCAATTTTTTCAGCGTCAAAGTCCTCGCGCACCCCTCCGACTGCGCACTGGTCGTGCAGGAAGCGGCTCTTTGAAACCGCCTGGTTGAGCCTCATCATGTCCTCGCGCATCACTGAAAAGCGCGAAGCTGACAGGGTGAAGCCAACGTCGGTTGCCATGCCTCCCAAATCCGCAAGATGGCTGTAAATGCGCTCCATCTCCATGAGAATGGCACGTATGGATTCTGCGCGTTTTGGAACCTGCAGGCGAAGGACTTGCTCCACGGCCTGGCAGTAAGCGACAGAATTTGCAACTGCCTCGTCCCCTGAGATCTGCTCAATGAGCGGAAGAAGATCGACCGCCTGCCTGCCCTCGGCTGCCTTTTCAATGCCGCGGTGGAGATAGAACATCCGCGTTTCCATCTTGTTTATCTTCTCTCCAACCACATGGAACCTGAAATGCCCTGGCTCGATTATCCCCGCATGCACAGGACCGACCGCAACCTCGAACTCGCCCTCTGCGCCAGTGCCATGCATCGGGTATATTTTGCTTTTAAGTTTTCTCACAGGCTTGCCGCCAAGAGGGTGGGCTGAGGGCATGCCGCTTTCAGGATGGAATATCAAGGGGCGGGAATCTAGGATGCCGGCAAAGTGCAATCCGGAAATGTCCTGGATTTTGCGCTCGTCCCAAAGCGCGGCGTTCAGGTTGGCAGAAAGCGAGCTGAATGATCTGCCCCTGGCAGTTATGATGACCATCCTATGGATTTGCGCCACCTGGAACAGGTAATAAACATCAAACTCGTTCTTGGAATGATTTGCTAAGGAAACAAATGCCGAGTCAAACACCCCTCCGTTTGAAAGGCAGGACTGGCAAATCTGGACCAGGTCTTTCTGGGTGGTGCTGAAAAAAAGGCAACTGCCCTGCTCAAGTGCCTCAGTCAGGCTCCTGGATTTGGCTGAAGCCTTGAAAGCCTGGATG
>JAPLWY010000085.1 GCA_026396355.1 Microcaldota archaeon | reverse complement strand
GCCAATGCAAGCAGGATGGCAACCGCCTACATAGACGTTCCGGGCGGCTTTGTCAAACACAATATTTCAGAGATTCTATTGATGCCTGGGGAAGAGGCGTGCTTTGGTTCCTCGCCATACTCATCTGGCGGGCAGTCCTATCCAGGCAACTGCCCAGAGCACATGGTCAGGTCCATACCCATCAACAGGGCGGACTTGTATTGCGTCAACAACTATTACCCGTGCATAGTGACTACGGAATGCCCATTAGGGCCATCCACTGGCTACATGGTGGCCAAAACTCTCTCGTTCAACTACACTGTATATGTTGATGACCAGGAAATGACAAAAACCCAAATAGGCGAAAAGGACTTTATCGTAAAATGCATCGGTGCGGTCTAATTGCGCGATAATTGATGGCAACGAGCTCCCAATCCCAGCGTCGTACTTGCGTCGTGGTTAACCGATAGCCTTTTATAGATTGCACGCATTTCTCAATTCACGGTCAACGGAATTAACAAAATTACCAACGGGTGGTTGTTTGAAGTTCAATGGAAAAGGACAAGGCGCAACAGAATATCTGGTGCTTCTTGCAGTGGTATTGATCATCGCGCTTGTGTCAATTGCGCTTCTGGGCTTTTTCCCGGGAATTGCATCTGACGCCAAAATAACACAGTCCAAATCCTACTGGTCTTCACAAAATCCATTTGCAATAGTGGAGAGTGCAGTAACTGGCGTTGCTACTTCTGGAACAGCCACCAACGGCTCAATAATACTCCGGAACAACGATGCCGGCGGATCCATGACCAACGTAATAGTGAAGCTATGCTCCGATTCAGCTCTCACTAACTGTGGCAACAGCACCAGTGAAACGCTCGGCTCCGGCGAAGCCAAGAAGTTGAATGTAACTAACATACCGAACGGCCAGAAATCAGGTCAGATCTATGACCTTTATGTGGCTATCAACTACACAACTTCGAACGGCATCTCCAGCATGCAATACGGGGCAAAGACGCTGACTGCAAAATACGTCTGATCTTTTTTTTACTTTTCTTCTTTTTTCTTTTCTTCAATTACTTCCAGCCATGCGATTTTCCTCTCATTGAAAGAATAGAGCACGCGCATCCCAGCCACTTCCATCGCTTTTAGCTTTGCCACCGTGGCTGGTTGTACGCCTTGCGGCAGCGCCCGTATCCCGAGCATTCCAAACCCCTGCTCAAGTGGCGCGGCGAATTTTTCTTTGCCTATAATGAACGCGAGTCCCCCATTCTCAAAGCAAACATCCTCCAGCACGCCTTCGCTTCCCTGCTTGCCGGCTATCAGGATGCGCGAGCCCTCACCGATATTAATTTCATTATTCTTGAAAAACGCATTTTCCAGAATTATCTCATCGCCATCAACTGGCTCATCCAGCCCCTCAATCTGCCCTCGCCAGGCCACCGCGCGCACGCAAGTTTTTCCCTGGCAGACAAGAAAGGAAAACGCCAAGGGCCATTCCCCGTCCTTTTTCTCGCGTACAATCCCTTTCACGCTGCAAACGCCACTCCCAAGTCCACTTAATTCGCTAACGGCGAATTTCTCAGCCGCCACAATCGTTCCAGCCCGGGATATGCATATTTCTCCCGCCCGAAAATAAGCAAGGTGGCATTCCACAATGTCCCCAGTGGCAATTGCGCCTTTGACTGTCGCAGTCTGCTCATTCCACAGCACCAACGTGCCCTTACCTGTCCTGTCTGATAGGTAAAGCCTAACTAAGCGGGTGAAATTTCCCTCAAACTTCTGAATGGGAAAAATTCTGTCTACTTTTGCCCTGAATGAGAACAACTCACGCGTGCTTTTTGCCTGCGAGAGCGTTATTTCCTTTTCAAAGGAGATTCCGTGCTGGCTGCAGAGGAGCGCAGCTGCTGCTTCGCGGGTCAATAGCCCGCCAAACTCCGCAATCTTTGCCGCTATCGCAGGTTCAAAAGTCTCTCCAAGCTTGCGCACAAGCGCAGCCTCGTTTTCGCCAGCCATGTGGAACCTTAACCTTACCCAAAGCTTAAAATTCATGGGCGTGAAAGCCTGCCATGCAAAAAAGAATAGCCACAGTCGGGCATATTGTCTACGATATACGAAATTATGTCGAGGCATTCCCCGACCCAGACCGAACCGCACTCATGCGCATGCACCCGAAAGTGAGCGGAGGCGGCTCTGCCGCAAACGTCGCGGTCAACCTTGCCAAGCTGGGCTTCAAGTCCGGCGTCATCGGAAATGTGGGGGATGACAGGCATGGCAAGTTCCTTCTCTCAGACTTGAAAGAGTTCGGGGTGGATATTAGCCAAGTGCGCACTTTTCCCGGGATGACCGGGCTCTCAGTCATAATAATCGACGCACAAGGCGAAGTTCGCGTGATTGAAGACTTGGGGGTTGCCGACCGCAGGCGCACAATCGATCCAGACTACCTGAAAAATTCCCAGTTCCTGCACATGAGCGGCTGCGCTTTCCACCTTCTGGACTCTGCAAGCAAAATAGCCGGGAAG
>JAPLWY010000041.1 GCA_026396355.1 Microcaldota archaeon | reverse complement strand
GCTGCAGGCCAGATCATGGGAGCCGAGACGAGGGCGCGCGCCAATGTATGGGCGACCGCGGCCTTGACTGGCGCGCTCATCGCAATACTGATTGCGGTTGTTGCGCCGGCGGTGTTGACCGTCATAAACAACGGACAGACTGTTAACTGCTAATAAGTTCTTTTTTTTTCTTCTTTTCATTTTTCCATTTTTAGACAGCCTTAAAAGTCTTCTTTGAGTAGCTGTGCCAGAGGGGAAGGCAATTCCCTTCGGAAACGGTGTACTCCAATGGCAATTGAAATTCATATAACAGCGAAACCGAAACTGAAAAAGCCTGTGCTGGTGGACGGGTTTCCCGGGCTGGGGCTGGTAGGCACGGTAAGCGCCAGCTATCTTGTGGAGAAGCTTCGCATGGAGCCCTTGGGCTATATAACAGGAGACCAGTTCCCCCCGCTTGCGGCTGTGCATGCGCACCGCCCGCTTTACCCGGCAAGATTGTACTATTCCGAAAAGCACAACCTGATTGTGTTTGTTGCAGAGTTTGTGATACCGATTGGCGCAGTCAACGAGCTGGCAGACAAGATATACGAATTCGCAAGGAAATACGAGGTAAGCAGGATAATCTCGCTTGGCGGGATAGCGATAAAGGGAGAGCAGGATATGGTTTATTCGATTGCCTCGCTTCCGAAGATATCCGACCAGCTTGAGAAGATGAAGGGTGTGCAGCTCATAAAGGAAGGCGCAACCACTGGCGTGACCGGTGTTCTTTTGGCGCGCGGCGCTGTGGAGAATTACCCTGTCATTTCGCTTCTTGCCGAGTCGCAGGAAGGCTACATGGACCCCAAAGCCGCGGCAATGGTGCTGGAAATCCTCAAGCTTCTCCTAGGAATAACCATTGACACTGCGGAACTTGAGCGGGAAGCCGGCAAGATAGACACGCGCGTAAAAGAAATGATGAGCAAGGCAAAGACCGCGCACACGCAGTACAAGAAAGTTGAGAGCGACTCCAGCCTTGGGACAATGTACGGGTAAATATGGTGGGATTATGATGGAATACTCGCTCCCTGCGCTGCCGTATGATTACAATGCGCTTGAGCCTTTCATGGACGAGCAGACGCTGAGGCTGCACCATGGCAAGCACCATGCTGCATATGTGAACGGGCTGAATGCCGCGCTGAAGAAGCTGGAGGAAGCGCGCGCAAAGGCTGACTTTTCCTCGATACGCGCGCTTGAGACTGCGCTTGCATTTCACGGCTCAGGGCATATGCTCCACTCGCTTTTCTGGAAGAGCATGTGCGCGCAAAAGCAAAGCGCGGAGCCGAAAAGCGGCGCGCTTTTCGAGGCGATTGCGCGCGACTTTGGCTCGCTTGAATCATTTAAGAAGCAGTTTTCCGAGGCCGCCAAGGCAGTTGAGGGCTCGGGCTGGGCAATTCTTGTTTACGAGCCAGAGGGAAAGCGCCTGCTCATACTGCAGGTAGAAAACCACCAAAAACTCGCCTTGCAGGGGAGCATTCCCCTTCTCGCGCTTGATGTCTGGGAGCATGCGTACTATATCCTATACAAATCAGACAGGGCGAAATATATTGAAAATTGGTGGAACATTTGCGACTGGAGCGGGCTGGAGAAGAGGCTGTCCGCAATAAAAGAGTAGACAGGCTGCGGGCAATGACGAGACAACCATTAAATAAGGAACATCTCATATTTTTGCCATGGCAACTGCAGAAAAAGCCAAAAAGAACGAAACCGGTGAACTTGGAAAAAAAATTGCGCTTGAGAAGCTCGCATTTGCTTCTGATGGCAGACAGACTGAATTCCTGAAAACCGCAGGAAAATCAGGGCAGAAACCGGACAAGGAATCAAAAACAGAATTTTTCGCCCAGTCAAAGAGTGCCCTGCAGGATGACTTGCTTGTCCTGAAATCAGGCACAGCGACTGAAAATGATAAAATAGCTGCATTGAACGACATTCGGACTATTTTTCAGGCAACAACGCCCACTGCGATAGAAACTACCGAAACATTGCAGACGATAAATGACTATTGTCTTGCACCAGCAACAATAGGAACTATATTGAAAGAAACCAGCGCATCAACAGTTCAAATTGTATTTCATAAAGCATCTTCAAGCGACCTGGACATTGTCTTTGATTCGCTCATAAACATACTGAACGTAAAGGGAGGCGACATCAGTTTGAAACGATGTTGCGTATATACCCTCAACTGTGCTTTTAATCAGGTTTCTCCAGGCGGGACAAACTTAGCCTCAACAAAACATCAGTTTCACCAGATAATAGGCGCATTGGAAACCACAATACAATCGATTGGGTTCAATTCTATGGAGGAGTTGGGTCTGGGACAGGCAGTTCTGGCTTGTCTTGAAGAAGTGATCAAAAATGATAGGTTCGGGCAGCTGTGCAGCAATGCAGATGTGAAAAAGATATTGGACATATTGGAATATGGGTCAGACTATAACGCACAAATGGGGTGGACATGGCAGAACTACGTGCAGGGAAATGATTATGCCATTGCGTCTACCGTCAAGTCATTATTCAGTGCAAACAACCTAGATATGATACAAATTGATGATGTAAACAAGTATGTGAATTTACTCACTTTAGTCGCCGGACGGAATGAGGCGTTATTTGCTATGTGCATGTCCCCTATTTTGAATACTTGCATCATGCAACCGTCTCTTTTTGATCACCCTGCGCTGAATAAACTATTTGGCATTGACTCAAGCACTGCCCAACAGATGAAAGACAACTCCCCAGATTGGATAGGCGACAACCCTTCAGATTGGGCAGACTTGGAACATAGTCTCAAGGCAAGAGATTTTGCAATGATTTGCAAAATTGCTGTTGAACATCCGAATGAGCCAATTATAAAAACAATTTTTGAAACCACGAATATAACTTATTTCGGGCAATTCACGCAAAAGCAGCTGGAGCATTTCTATTACGACAAAGACACGCCGACAGGCAAGCCCCTGTTCTTCGGAGTGCTGACCACCCACAAAAGAGGCGTAGATTTCACGGAGCAATTCAGGGGGGATAATATCAACAATAATTTCGATGTGCGCTTTATCCAGCCCGGGACTACTCCAAAACTTTTGAATCTGCTCGAGCAGACTGCAGACAGGCTTGGCGTGAAATCAAAGGATATCGACCCATCAGGACCAAAATTCAAAGTATTTGTAATGCTTGCCCATGGAATACCGCAGGCAGGAACGCTTAAGGAATCTGGACCTTGGTGGGACATGCCTAGATATTTCAATAGTACAGATACGCAAGAAATAACCAAAATAGGAAAATATTTTGACAATGCAAGGGCATATTTCGAGGAGTGTTCTCCTGCAGGGGATTGGCATGAAAATGCTTATGGATTCTACCCGTACAATATTGCCGAAACCTTGGGGGAGTATGCTGGCATGAAAGTGTGGGGCGCACAGGGAGTAATAAATCGTTTAAGTGCAACCTACGGAATGGATGGGTTAGATTATACTGTACTAAACGTAGAGTATATGTGCATAGATAAAATACCTAGAAATTCCTATGATTACGTGAATACCGGTGAGCTGTCGCTCTCAACATTGTCTGCAACAAAAGCCGGGGAAGGGGTCGATCTCTTTTGGTCTGCCCAAGACTTGCCTATCACAGTCGGCTATGATGTGGAAAGAAGCGTTGATGGCGCGCTTTTTGAGAGAGTGGGGCTTGTTGAGGCCAACAAAACAGGAACCTACTCATTCACAGACGCATCGCCGCTAGCTGAAGGTGCCAATGTTTACTATAAGATAAAGCAGAGGAATGCTACGCCGCATGGAACCGATGGCGCTTCAATGGACTATACTTTTGCTTTCAGCAAAGCGATAAAAATGGTGGAGATAATATCTCCCCCAAACCTTTCGCAGGCAGGCTTTGAGTTCACGTTTGGCCCCAATCCATTCTCGTCAGCAGCCACAATTGGCTTTAGCCTGCCAAAAGACTGCCACCTGAAAATCGCGCTTTACGACATTTCAGGCAAAGAAGTGGCAAAACTAGTGGATGAAAAGCACGCGGTAGGAAAAGACGAGGTGCAGATAGATGCCAACAGCCTCAGCCTTGCGCCAGGCATTTATCTTTGCAATATGGAAATCGACGGGAGCGTGGTGCAGTCAAAGAAGATAATCAGGGTGAAGTAGAGACTGCTGGAAATCAACACAAGCAAAAAGAAATGCAGAGGGAGAGATTTGTTCCTGCAACCCAAACAAGATTCTGCTTTTTTTGGGATTGAACTCTCGAAGGCGCTAGGCCACAGGATTTCCCATCCCGCATTTTTTTCTTTTGGGGGTGGAACCCTCAGACCCTTTTCTTTTTTAAAGAAAAGGGGCTATGGGACTTAAGTCCTGCCCATTTAGCCGGGCTCTGGTACCTCTGCGAAAATATTGGTGATGGGAAAGTTTAAATAGAAACAATGAGAATTCCATGGCGGTGATAGGATGGCTGCCAGAAAAAAGAGAAAAGCAGTAAGGAATGTTTCAATCAGCAAGAGCGAATGCAGTTGCTGCTCAACCAATGACGCCCACCTGAAAGAGTGGCTGCTCATAATACTGGGCGCAATCGGCGTGATAAATGTGGTTTATCCGAGCATGCTAGACTTCCCCGGATTTGCACAATTGTTCCAGATTGCCTGGCCGGTGCTCGTGCTTGTCATAGGCATAACCAGCGTAATGGAAAAGAAGTGCTGCTGAGGGGGCACTTTTTTATTATTTTTAATTTTTTATTTTTCCCTAATTTTTTTTTTATGAATCAGTAGATAATCTTCTGCCATTTGTTCGCTTTCGCCGCCAGCTTTATCTCGCGCGCAATCCGCCTTCCCATGCTCATGGGCTCGTCGTAAAGATAGGCGGTGTAAGGAGAGCCCAGCGGGTAGATGTTAGTGCCAGCCACTATGCGCGCAGACACCTCGAATGCGAAGAACTGCAGGTTCTCATCGCACACTGTCTCAAGGCAAAACGGCCCGGGGATTCCGCCAAACAGCCTGTCTGCGGATTCGGTCACATTCTTGCCCATCTTCATTATTTCCTCGAGGAGCGATTCGCGCACCACAAGAAGCTCGTTGCCAACTACGGTGAACGAGGGGGTGAATGAGAGCCCGACTTTTTCTGTGCGGTAAGCCTCATCAATATTGCTTTCAAAGCGCCTGTCAATCCCCATCAGCTCAAGCTTGCCTTCAGAGGCGCGGTAACCCTCGTGGGAAAGCGGCGAATAGAAATAATGGGGATAAACACGAACACCGATAAGGTATTCCTGCACGGTGACATTCATGCCCTCAAAATGCTCGTAGAATTCGTCGGGTGAATTGACTACGCGGTAGCCCCTGCCGCCTTTTGCCCCAGCAAGCTTGACCACGCATGGGCGGTCTATCTTGTCAGGCTCATTCGTTGCAGGCACCTGGAGCCCGGAGGCAGTGAGCCATTCGAACATCTTTTCCCTGTCCTTTTCCCATGAGAGGCTTTCGCGGTTGCCAATCATCGGGACCTTGATTTCGGACAAATCCCCTGAATACTCGACAAGCGAACCGTGCGGCACGAGGAGTGCATTTTTTTCCAACAGCTCGTCTGAGGGAATATTCCGCAGGTCATCCACTATGATGAACTCGTCAGGGCAGCCAAGCGGGAATGCCTCATAGACCTTGCGCCGGTTCTCAGTGCAAATCCCGATTGTCTTTATGCCTTCTTGCCTTGCGCCATGGAAAATCTGAAGCGCAGTGTGCGAGCAGATTGTGGCGATTTTCAGGTCTTTCTTGTCATAGCCTGAAAGCGTTTCGTGTATTTTTTCCCTTGTCATTCTCATATTATCAACTTTTGAATCGTAATTACGTCACTATGTCTCCAAGCCGCTTTTCCTTTGCAGCTGACTGCACCTCAAGCGCTATCCTCTCGCCAGTGCTCATGCCCCTGCCCCAAAGGTAGTTCCCGTACGGGGTGCTTTTCACTCCTGGAGAGCCAGGCACCCTGAATGACACGTCGAATATTGCCGGCTCCTCGCCCTCCTCTGTTGGGATGATTGCGCCCTGGAGCGCGAACGGGCCGATTATGCCTGGCTTGTATTCGCGCACGCAGGTTTTTGCGAATTTCTCGCCTATCTCGAACACTTTCTCGAGAAGCGATTCCCTTATTGTGCAGGCAACGTGGCCGACTTCTATGTTTTTCATTCTCGTGTATTTGAGTACTTCAGTCTGCTCAGGCGCAGTCAGCCTCAGCAACCCGTCAAGATTGGTCTGCCGCCTAAAGTCAGTGCCTAAAAGCTCAAGCTCCCCTGTGAGAGGGGAGGCGACATAATTGAAATTGAACTGCGCCCCAAGCACGAATTCCTCGATGAGCGCGGAGCTGAGCCCCTCTTCTGTGATCAGCCCTGCCTTTAGCATTTCCTTGCTTTTCCTTTCGTATTCGTAAGCGGAATTCACTATGAAAAACGCGCGCTCGTATTTCCTTTTTGCCTCGGATGCTTTCACAATCACCAGCCTGTCGATTTTGTCAGGCGAGTCATATGTCTTGGGCACGCGCACCCCTGCCTTTTTGAGGAGCCATTGCTGGTTGCGCTCGCAGTTCCTTTCTTCTGCGCGCAGGAGCATCCGGTTGCCGAATATGGGCACATTGAACTCCTTTTCAATCCTGTCATAGCCCACATAGACCGAGAACGAGCGGTGCGGGATGAATATTGCTTGCTCTTTTACCAAGTAATCGCACCATTTCTTGCTGGCAATGTCTGAAAAATCGTCAAGAAGCGCAATCTGGTCAATGCAGCCGCGCACTG
>JAPLWY010000101.1:12484-12881 GCA_026396355.1 Microcaldota archaeon | reverse complement strand
TCAGGGAAAATGTCCCAGGCTGCAAACTCAAGGTCTGAAAGCGAGGCAAGCGGCACAAAGTCGCGGATGAGGGGGGCGCGCTTTTCATCCCTTTTCCCAAGCCGGATTGTTTGCATTTGCGTGAGGCTTCCTACGGGCAATAGCTTTTTCTTCCGGGCAAGCATGACGCCTGCGATGAAAGTGGTTGAAACTGCGCCCAAGCCAGGAGTGAGTATGCCTAATTTTCCCTCTGCAGCGGCTATTTTTATCTTTTCCATGAAATGCACCCCGTCAACGACCTCGGGCTGAAGCCCGAGGCTTGCGGACTTGATGCTTCAGGTGGAAGCCGCAAGCCATCGTGGGTGCGCTTCTTCGCAGGCCTAAGCCCAGCGGCTTCCGCGCACCCGAGGTCGTTGGT
>JAPLWY010000101.1:0-12384 GCA_026396355.1 Microcaldota archaeon | reverse complement strand
CTGCCTGGGAGGAATTGCTACTTGACAGGCTGGCATTCTGCTGGCGCAGGCTCATGAGCGCCAGCCCGTCCAGCGTGCGGGAGCGCACTGCCAAAGCCTCGGAATCCACCCCTGAGAGGCGGGAGGCTATCTGCGAGTATTTCTTCGCCAATGTATCCATGTTAGAGAGCGTGGAGACTGCGTAGTCGGGTGGCGCGCAGAGCTGGTACTGCTCGAATATCGGGGAGCGGGAAGCTTTTTGCGAGGCAGAAAGCAGCTTGCCGGTTATGAGTGCGTAAGCTTCGGCTTTTTTGGGGGTGAAATTTGAGGAAAGGGAATTGTACGCCAATGCTTCCGCGTCGTAGGCGGCATTGACTGCCAATGTGTGATTTTCAAACTCCCAGATATTGTAGATGAAGGGCTTGCCCACATTGAGCGCTATTTCGCGGCAAAACGAGGTGACAGTGTAGCATGCGCGCTGGCAGGAGTCATAGCTTGTGCAGGGGTTGCGATCAGTGCCAAGCAGGCGCTTGCACTCTGCCTCGCCTGGGTTTTTGCTGGAGCGCAGGCTCAGGATTCCTGCGTGCACTTGAGAAAGCTTGCTTGCCTCCGCCGGAGAATAGCCGATTGCGGCATAGTAGCCGGAGAGCGCCTGTGAAATTTCATTAGCATCAGTAAGCGCGGTTTGCCCTGAGGGCCAGGAGTCCACGATGATTGCGTGCACTGAGCCGTCAGAGACTATTGCAGTGGCATTCTGCCCATTGTACTGGAAGCCTGAAAGGTAGAATGGCGCGTCCATGAATTCTGATGCGTTGAAGGAGGCAGAAGGAAAAGAAGTGAGTAGGAGCAACGTGAAGAGAGCTAGCGCAGCTGCAGCCGAGGTTTTCATGGAGCATTTTCCGGGCGTAGCAATATATTTGCAGCGGAAAAGCTAGGGGAAGAAGAAAAAATGAAAAGAAGAAATTGGCTTAGTAGTCGCCGCCCATGCCGCCTGGCCCGCCCGGAGGCATTCCGCCGGACTTGCCTTTGGAGGCAATCATGTCATCAATGCGGAGAAGCATCTTTGCTGCCTCGTAAGCTGATGCGATTGCCTGCGTCTTCACCTTGAGGGGCTCGTAGACGCCAAGCGCCTTCATGTCCGCGATTGCCGATGCGTAGACATCCACGCCAAAGTGCAATCCGTCCTCCTTCTTGTGCTTGGAGCGGAGCGACACTAAAACGTCAATGGCATCCATGCCTGTGTTCTCGGCAAGGGTGCGCGGAACTGTTTCGAGTGCCTCGGCAAAAGCCTGTATTGCGAGCTGCTCGCGGCCGCCTATCTCGGTTGCGTACTTGCCAAGCTGCATTGAAAGCTCCAGTTCAGTCGAGCCTCCGCCGGTTACATACCTGCCGTCCTCCACTGCAGATGAGACTGCGCCGATTGCGTCAACTATTGCGCGCTCGCCTTCCGAAACCACGTGCTCGGTCGAGGCGCGGACGAATATTGTGACTGACTTTGCGTCCTTGCAGTTCTCCACAAACACCATCTTCTCGCCTGCAATGGACTTTTCGTTCACATCGCCTGCGAACCCAAGGTCTTTTGCGGACAAATCATCAAGCGTGGTGGCCATCTTCCCGCCGGTTGCGCGCGCAAGCTTCTCCATGTCGGACTTCTTGACGCGGCGAACCGCTGAAATTCCCTTCTTGTTGAGGTAGTGCTGTGCAACATCGTCAATGCCCTTCTGGCAGAATACGACATTGGCACCAGTGACTGCAATCTTCTCCACCATGTCTTTCAGCATTTTCTCTTCTTGTGCAAGGAATGCCTGCATCTGCTCGGGCGAAGTAATCTCAATTTTTGCGTCCACTTCGGTTTTTTCTATTTCAAGCGCGCAGTCAACAAGCGCGATTTTTGCGTTCTTGATGTTCTTCGGCATGCCGGAGTGGACTATTTCCTTGTCCACCAGCACTCCAGAGATGAGCGCAGTGTCGTTTATGTCTCCGCCTGCCTTCTTCTCTATCTTGATGAGCTCATGATCAACCGTGTAGAGATTGTCCTTCTTCTCGGCAACCTGCGTGACTGCCTTTACCACGAGCTTGGCAAGGTTGTCCTTGCTTGCGCCAACCCCAATGGATTTGCTGCCCATTGCAATCGAGGCGATTTTCTCGAGGATTGCAGTGTCCTTGATGTCCACTTTGGTTGAAAGCTTGCCCAGTATTTCAGTGGACTTCTTTGCCGCCAGGTCATAGCCTTTCACGATTGTGGAGGCGTGTATGTCCTGGTCAAGCAAATCGCCTGCTTTCTTCAGGAGCATGCCTGCAAGCATTACAGCAGTAGTTGTGCCGTCGCCCACTTCCTTGTCCTGGGTCTTGGCTATTTCCACCATTATCTTTGCGGCAGGGTGCTCCACATTCATCTCTTCGAGGATGGTCGCCCCGTCGTTGGTGATCACAATGTCGCCAAGGTCGGAAACCAGCATCTTGTCCATTCCCTTGGGCCCAAGCGTGGTGCGCACTATGTTCGCCACGGCGTAAGCCACGGCAATGTTGGAGCGCTGCGCGTCGCGCCCCAGTATGCGGTTGCTCCCTTCCGGGAGGATCATGATTTGTTGTCCTTCTAGATTCTTAGCCATACATACCACCTTTGTTATCGTCACGAAGAATCGGGAGGGCGTGCACCCGTTTTCCCTTTAGTTTCCCTTCAGTCAAATTCCATTTGGAAAATGAAATTGAAAAAATATAAAAAATATGCGCAAGCGCTACTGGGTAGCAGCACTGCGCGGGAAGGCCTTAGATCTTCTCGATCTTGCCGCTTCTCCCTGCGGAGATGCGGAGCTGCCCCTTGTACTCGGAGACCCAGCCGTCGGTTATCTTTATCTTGTCGCCCTGGGCGTACTTGTCCGCGTCATCGTTCCAAAGCGAAAGCACTATCTCGCCGGAGTCGTCCTTGAGCGTTGCAGATGCCACGCGCAGGCGCTTGCCGAATTTGCCCATTACGTCGCGAGCCTCTTCCATGCTCACTACCTCGGCCTCGATGCTGGCATTGCCCGTTCCCGCCTTAAGTTCGCTGATTTTCATCATACCATCTCCAATTTGAGCCTTCCAAGCAGGCGCATGCGCGTGAAACATTACTATAATGTAATATACACGCATAGTGCGCGCTATTGAAAAGGCAAAGTACGGTTAAACTGGAAAAGGTATTAATAGGTTGCGGAAGGCTTTCCTTCGAACGCGTACAGTAGAGAGGAGGGAAAATGCGTGCCCGCGCGCTCAAGTGCCCTCATCAAAGCTTTCAGCATACTTTTGCTGCTCTGCAGAGGGCTTTTGGAGGGTTATTCCCTTTGAGGCAAGTATTAGGCGCGCGACCGAGTCGTCCACCTCTTTGGGCACGCTGTGCACCCCGGCAGCCATCTTCTTGCGCGAGGAGGCGATAAGCTCGCAGCAAAGGGCCTGGAGAGCAAAGCTGCCGTCCATTATCTCAATGGGATGCCCTTGCCCTGAGGGCTGCGCCAGGTTGACCAGCCTGCCCTCTGAAAGAAGGTAAAGAATGCGCCCGTCCTTTTGCTCGTAGCCCACTATGTTGTCTTTTACCTCGAAAACGCGCTTTGAGGCAGAACGAAGAATTGGCTCGTCTATTTCCACATTGAAGTGCCCGGTGTTGCAAAGTATTGCCCCGCTTTTCATCAAGGGAAAGTGCTCTTTCCCAATCACGCCCTTGTTGCCTGTTGCAGTTACGAATATGTCGCCCTGCTTTGCAGCGTCCTGCATTGCCATCACGCGGTAGCCGTCGTAAAGGGCGGAAAGCGCGCGCTGCAGGCCGGATTCGTGAGGCCCTAATGTGCCGTCTATTTCAACCACTATGACATTGGCGCCCATGCTCTTCATGCGCGAGGCAACCCCTCTTCCGCACCAGCCAAAGCCTGCAATCACCACGGTTTTGCCTGCAAGTATAGTGTTGGTGGCGCGGCAAATCGCCTCCACAGTGGATTGCGCGGTGCCGAATTGGTTGTCAAGCAGGAATTTTGAGTAGGCATTATTCACTGCGAAGACAGGAAACAGCAGCTTTCCTGCCTTTTGCATTGCCACCAGGCGCGTTATGCCGGTAGTTGTTTCCTCGCAGGCGCCGATTATTTTTGGCAGCCCTTCTTTCCTAGAAGAGTGAAGCAATCCTATCAAGTCGCACCCGTCATCAATCACAATGTCTGGCTTTCCGTCAAGAACCGAATTCAGGCAGAAATAATACTCGTCATTCGTCTGCCCTGCCCAGGCGAAAATTTCCATTTTCCCCCCTTTTGCAAGCGCCGCCGCAGTTGCATCGTTTGTGGTAAGGGGGTTGCAGGAGGAGGCAAGCACTTTGGCGCCGCCTGCAGATAGTGTTTCAAGCAGCACGCCGGTCTTTTTCTCGAGGTGAAGAGCAACCGAGATGGTCAAGCCTGAAAAGGGCTTTTCCTTTTCAAACCTTTTCCTTATCTGGGCAAGCACAGGCATGTTGGCGCGCGCCCAGGAAAGCTCAGCCTTCCCCTTTGCCGCAAGAGTGGAATCCTTTATTTTGGACATAACAATCACGCTGGAATTTTGCAGGATAATGCTATAAACGCTTGCTGCCAGATGACAAGAGGTGGAAACATGCCTGTTTTTGAAGCTGCGCCTGCGCAAAAGCCCCAAAAAGGGATGATGGACCTTGCATCAGTTGTGCCTGTGCTGAAGCAGAAGCCAAAGGCCCAGAAAGACGGCATGAAAAAAGCCGAGGAGTGCGTGAAAAGCGCAAGGCTTGTGGAAAGCATGATTGGCGCTGACTTGCAGGAAGAGATACAGAACAAGGAGCATGCGCTCAGGAAATACCAGGAGGCGCTCAAATATGCGCCCAAGGGCTACGTCACGGTAAGGAAGCCTGAAACTGACGCAGACTACATCCACCAGAATGAGAAGCAGGAAACCGACCCTGTTGACATACGGCGCGAGATAGCCAGGCTCGAGAGGGAAATCGCAGGCATGAAGAAAGGGCGGCGATGAAGGGCAGGGCAAGCTATATTAGCATTGGAGGCGCGAATTTTCCCATGCAGAAAATGAGCGGAGTGGACCTGTCCTTTTCAATTGCCGAGCTTGCCGCGCTTTCAGGAAAGCGAGTGGCAAAGGTGAGAAAAACTGAAGAGGGGATTCTTCTTTTCAAGATAGGCGCGGAGGAATTGCTGTTTGAGCCGGGGGTGAGGTTCCATCTGACCCGGCAAAAGCTTGCCGCAACCGAGGCGCCAGACGGGTTCATTGCCTGCCTGCGGAAAAACATCGAGGGAAAAACAGCGCAAACAATAGCTCAGTACGGGACTGACAGGATAGTGGAAATTGAGACGCGCTCCAAGGAAAAATTGATATTCGAGCTTTTCCGCAAGGGAAATGCCATACTGGTCGGCGAGGATGGGAAAATAATCGCCTGCCTGCAGGTTGACGAGGCTGGCGGAAGAAGGATAGCCAGGTACGAAAAATACTCCTACCCAAAAGCAACAACATTTGAATTGAAAAAGCCCCAGCAAATCGGCTTTTGCGTGCAGGGGAATGAGTTGGGCGAGCCGGTTTCCTACTCATGCAGCGCCGAGGCTGGAGGCAGGAAGTTTGGCACTTTCTCGGAAATGGCTGATTACTATTACGCGAATGTGAAAAAGGAAAGCGCGGCTGAAATTTCTGCGCGCGGGAGAGTTGCGGGCTTGGAAGACAGGCTGAAGCTGCAAAAAGAGGCGCTTTTGCGACTTGAGAGGGAAAAGGAAGAGGCAAAGGCGGCTGGAGATGCTGTTTACCAGAATTATGAGAAAGTGGAGGAAATTGTGAAAATCGCCTCTCAAATGAAAAAGCAGGGCGCAGGCGAGCAGGAAATAGATGAAAGGCTGAAAAAATCGGGGGCGCGCCTGAAATCAGGCTGCCAAATCGAAATTTCCTAAATGGCATGGCTCTTCTCGGAGCCCAACTCGACCAAGTAGGTGGACAGCACGCGTTTTGCTTTTGCGATATGATCCACCTTGAGTGCGAATGTGTCGTATCCGCCCTGCTTGGCAAGAGGGTGCATTGAGACAATGCTTATCTTGTTGGAAGAGAGTTTTGCGGTGAATGCCGCCATCTGGGTCGGCTCGTTTTTTATCTTGACCAGGAGCATTTCAGACTCGAGAACTTTGAAGCCGTTTTTCCGCAGCAGGTCGGTTGCGCGCTTCTCGTCTTTTACTGTGATGTTGACCATGCTGGTCGTGCTCTGCACTATGACCGAGAGTGATTCGATATTTATGTGCGAGGAGCCAAGAATGTAGGATATGTCGGCAAGAAGCCCGACCCTGTCTTCTGCAACTACGGTTATGCTTTTCATGAAAATCGCCCCTTAAGCCTTGATGTTACGCCTTTACCAGGTAATTGGCAAGCACTTTTTTTGCCTTTGCCGGCTTGTCCACTTTGAGCGCATCCACG
The DNA here is from genome assembly GCA_026396355.1 of Microcaldota archaeon. GTDB lineage: Archaea > Micrarchaeota > Micrarchaeia > Anstonellales > Anstonellaceae > UBA10161. The sequence continues at coordinate 5,982 of JAPLWY010000101.1, read as the reverse complement.
CAGTAGCCGTCGCCCCTCACCAATATGTAGAGGTTCTCGATGTTGATTTTAGCGACCTGCAGCTTTTTTGAGATTGCGGAGAGCGCGCCTGGCTCGTCCTTGAGCTTGATGATTATCATGTCGGTGGACAAAAGATTGTAGCCGTTCGCCTTGAGAAGCAAAGTTGCCTTTTTCTCGTCCTTGACCACTATGTTGATTATGCCCTTGCCTGCGTAGACCTCGACTGAAACCGCTTCGATGTTGATTTTCGCCTTTCCAAGTATGTATGAAAGGTCGGCAAGAAGGCCCACGCGGTCATCCATCACAATGGTTAACTGTTTCATGCTAATCCCACTTTAAGTCTGTCAGGGGCAAATATTATATTGTGATGCCATCGGCGAACGACGAACTGCCAAAATCCGCAGCAGGCATTGGTGCGGCAAGACTTAGAGCCCGTATGCCTGAAGGTGCGGAATGCCGCCTATTTCAATTGCAGAGGAAATGTCGATTCCTGCGCGCTTTGCGGCCTTGAGGGCCTTTTTCCCGACCAGGTTGGCGTTTTGCGCCTTGCGAAGCGCAGATGCCACCTGGGAGGCAGTTGCCTTTTTTCCCTGGTAAAAGCTGGCGTAAGCCGCTAGGTCAAGATGCCTTTTCTTGTCTGAGAGCACCTTGCCTATAAGCTCCGAATCGCAGACCGCCACCATGCTTCCTTGGGGGGTTGGATGGGTTTTGAGATACATGGTGCCCAATTCGCATGAAAGCCTAATAAAAGTTCAACCGCAAATTGCGCGCGTGAGAACATACTTGGCAATCATCACGGTGTGCGCGCTTGCGCTTCTTTTCGTCTCAGGCTGTACAGGGCAGAATAACGCGCTTCCGACGGAGAATGCGAGCATTTCAATGGTGAGTCCGAACAATGCGGTTAAAACGATATTGCCAAGAAGCGCAGTGGATTACACTGCGCAGTACACTGTTTATGAGAATGGAGTGCAGATTGGCAAGACGTTTTACATTATGGGAAATAACGCGCGCATGGACTTTGAAAACGGGCAGGGGCTTTCCTTTTCGCTTTATGTCCTGGGAGGGAAAGCCTATTCGTGCTCGCAGTATACTGGAAAGGGAAGCTGCTATGAGATCACTTCCACGCTTGCAGGGAAACCGCCGCCTGGATTTGAGAGCTATGGTGCGCCTCCGCAAGGCGCAGCCACTGTAGGCACGGTGAACATCGGAGGGACGACTGGCAGGTGCTATCTGTCCTCATTTGGCACTTTTGGCAAGAGAAAGACGTGCTATACCGACAGGGGCGCGCTTGCCTATGACGAATACAACCAAAGCGTCGGGCAGGCCCATGTGGAATATGCCACAAGCATAAGCTATGGCGCGAATGAAAAAGACTTTGAGCTGCCGTTTGAGCCCTCGCCAATACCGGAAGGCAACGCCCTGGCCCCTTAAGCTTAGGTGCGGATTAGATATACTTCCCGATCAGCGTTTTTTGCCCGTATTGCTTCGAGGGCAGGCCATATGCCGAAGTGTAGGTAATATTCACTGCGAAGTCGTATATTTGCCCCGAATTGCCTGAAGCGGCAGTCACATTTATGTTTCTTGTTTCGCCGGAGCCAAACGAGTATGAGCCCGAGGTGGTGGTTGAACCGATGGATATTGCAGTCATGGTCAATGTGCCGCTGGCGTCATTGTTCCTGATGACAATCGTGCCATTGCCGTTGGCGCTTATCGAGTGCGAAAGTATGGCAAGGGGGGAGGCAGACTGCCAATAAGATGAGGACTGCGTGATTTTCGCATCCGAGGACATCCCTGGGAAAAAGCCCAGGAGCGCAATCGAGACAAGCGCGATTATCAGGACTACGGCGAGAAGAACCAGATATTCTGTTGCTCCTTGCCCGCGAATATGAACTGCCATTTTACCACCAAGGGAAAAATCGGTTCTAAGTAATAAAAAGCTATTTGAGCGGCTTGTGCGCAGGAATGCGAATGGGCTCGGAGGAAATCTTAATCGAACTGCAATGAGATCTCCCGCCAACGCTTCGCGCTGGCTGTCGAACTCCGTGCATTATATCGTGCTACTTGCCTAAACGAAATTTCTTGTTCGTTTTTCGCAAGTGCGGAAAAGCGGATGAACCCCATGCAACGTTCCCTGTGCGCTTCGGAGGAAAAATCCCCATTATTCAGCTTGCTGCAGTCCACTGCGCCGAACCGTTTTTTGAATTTGGAGAGAAGCAGGGCTGCTTTTTTGTAGGCTGCACTTTCCTTGTCGTCTGTGCCAGTGGTGCCTGTGTATCTTGATAGAGCAAGCTCTGCGCCAATCAGTGCGCCACACACTGAGCCAGACCTTCCTATCCCGCCTCCGAATGCAGAGCATGCCTTGAGGATGCTGGGCTCGGGCTTGGTTCCCATAGCCTTGTTCACCGCAAGGTAGGTGCACTTTGCACAGTTGTAGCCTTGTGCATAAAGTCGGTCAGCTGCCGCAGCAGTTTTTTTTGAATCAGGTGCTCGCTGCACGCCCTGGAGCTGGCCGAGCTGGGCGCGGTGGACGGGAAATCGCTGCTGCATTTGCAGTGCCACTTTGGCATGCCTAAAATGATAACGATGAGCGCCCAAAGTACTTTCCAGCCGGTGTCGTTTTTCGCAGTCGCCATTTCATAAAGTGCGACCAGCTCGGCAATCACGAAGCACAGCCCTCCGAGCATGATGAAAAGCAATGCCACTACCGGCAGCAGGTTTGCCAGGCTTGAAATCAGGTTGATTTTTGCCTGCTGCACGCTTGCAGGCTCCTGCCCCGCGGCGAGTGCGGCTTTGCCCCCTGCGCTTACCCCAAATATTGACGGCGCAACCACCACAACCAATATGCAAAGCAATGCCAGCACAAGGCAGACAATTGTGCCCAATCCAAAAATTTTTATCCAATCGCGCATTGATTCAACCTGCACTTAGAATGAAGAGAATGAATAAAAATAGAAGTGGGCCCGCGGAGATCGAGCGCCGTAGCGCAAGAGATTTCGAGTCGGGGCTCGAAACCGCGGTACACGGGCGAATGCGAATGTGCATTTTGCCGAGGCAAAATGCATCAGCCATTTTCGCAGTGGCGAAAATATTGATGGGCCCGCGGAGAATCGAACTCCGAATCTTCGCTGTGTAAGAGCGACGTCTTAACCATAATCGGAGAAAAGAGCCAAAGCCATTCTCTCATTCGACTACGGGCCCGATGGATGGATTACTGGCGCATAATCCATAAAAGGCATCCTGCGCCAGACTGAAATCATGCAGGATCGCCCAAGTCAGCGGTGCAGGGCGCCATGAGAGTGCCCTCTTCTGATTTGACCGTCTTTGCCCCTTCAACTATGGATGCGTAGTAGATTTGGAAATTTGTAAATTCGTATATCCTGCCCTTTTGCCCTGAGCCGCGAGTGATGCCCCTATCGTAAAGGCGCCCGCCGCAGGTGCGGGAGGGATAGCTAGTGCCAGGCTTGGACCACATGTCAGGAATAGTGTAGCCTATTGTGATGGTCTCGCCCGGCTGGAGAATGACGTCACCAGAATATCCGGGATTGTAATTTGTTCCTGTTCCGCGCGGAGGGGCAACGTAAAGGGCATAATAGCCGTTGTAGTGGGGGATAAAATACTGGTAGTTGTAAGGATTATACCGAAGCTCCATGTCGCCGAAAGTGGTGTTGGGATCGGAAAAAAAGGAAGAGAGAGAATACGGGTGTGGATAGTCGTGGCCTGCGCCTTGGTCGGCATTGTACAGCGCAAGTATCTGCACAGGCTCGCCGCCCGTATTCTGCAGAGTCATCTTGATTGCATCTACATATTCTATCCCGTTTGTCCAAAGCCCCTCATCGCCCGCCATGGCGTCAATCACCGCAATCGGTGACTTGCTTTTCCACATCACGCGGTTTTGGTTCAGCCGCGAATCGTCGGAAAGACCGGGAAAAAAGCCAAGGAGCGCGATTGCCACGAGCGCGATTACCAGGACTACGGCAAGGAGAACAAGATATTCGGTTGCGCCCTGCGCGCGTAAATGAGATGCCATAAGACTGCCGAGAGCAAAACGGTTCCAAGTAATAAAAAGCTAACGCGAGCCAAGGCATAGCCTAAGAAATTGGCGCTTTTTCTTCCAGAGAAAATCTTCCGTTTATTTTGTTTTTTTGAGGGTTGGCATCTGCGCCTGAAGATCAACCATGTCCATTATTCTTGGCCCCATGAACATGTAGCCCATATAGCTGATGGTTTTATCCCCATCTATGCCGTTGAATTCCATCCCTGGATTCTTTTCGTAAATATCCGAAGTAAGCGCACGGATGCTGTTGGTCAGATCGGTCAGGATTTTCATTTTCCTCAGAACTTTAATGCCTGGGCTTCCTGTTTTTTCTGCATCCGCCATGCCTTTTGCATACGCATCCTCAATTGCCCTAAGCTGCAATATAGCCGTGGTGGCATTTGACTGGGCACAGCCGCCTTTGATTAGAAACTCTCGTTGTGTCTCTTCGCCCGCAGTTAACCCTGTTTTGCTGATTGGTTTTTGCAGAAAGTCCATCAAACCACCTTTGGGATTGTTGCCGCATAATCCATAAAAGGCATCCTGCGCCAGGCTGCAATTCCGCTGGCGCGCGCTGGTTTTGCCAGGCATTCAGCAAAGGTTTAAATATACGGCAATCGAATATGGTTTCGGTGATTACGCATGGAATATGTGCAAGCAGTAGGTTCATTACAGACGAGCGCAACCGGCTTGGTTGGCGGGTTGCTAGGAGGAATTGCGGCATTCTGCATATTTGTCATCGTCATGGCATGTGGCTTGTTCGTGGCAAATTTGCTAGGAGACATTCTCAGGCGCTTCATGAAGGAGGCGAGGATTGAGAAACTTCTCGAAGGGCACGGGGTGCACGACGCGTTCCTCGGGTTCACGTTCACAAACATAACCGTGACAATACTCAAGCTTTACGTGGTTGTGATATTCCTCGGAATAGCATCAGGAGTGATAGACGTCCCGATGCTCTACATGCTCTCAGTGCAGGCGGCAAACTACATGCCCATGCTGGTGCAGGGCATCGTGATACTGCTTGCAGGCTTGATGATCGGGGACTATCTCACTGACAAGATGAAGACCGCGAAGGGCGTTCCGTTCGCAAACACGCTTGCCATACTGGTGGAGATATTCATCGTATACAACGTGCTTGTCATAGTGATGCCTCTTCTGCTTCCTGCAGTGGACCCGTCGCTCCTCGCATCCTCGTTCCTCGTGGTGCTGATTGCGCTTTGCTTCAGCCTGGGATTGGGATTCGCGATTGCAATCGGCCTTGGGCTCAAGGACACAGTGTCCACGATTGCGAAGAAGCACGGAAACAAGATTGAAAAGCTCCTGTAAAGGGCTTTTCTTTTTTCCCTTTTTTTATTTTATTCCTCTTAGTGTTCTTGCTGGCCTTTGCTTGGCCAGCCATTCTTTCCCTTAAACTAGACTGCCTTTGCCTGCTTTTCCCCCTTATCTTTCCCTCTTCCTGCCCTTTGCCATGAGAAGGTAGGCTGAGATTGCGTTTGTGAAGAATATCACGAACAGCGCAAGAAGCGGCAGGTCAAATGACATGTTTGGGTTCAGCTTGAGAAGCTCGTCATAGGCAATGATGGAAAGCACTGCAACAGTCAAGCCCCTGCTTGAGACCAGGTCGGCAACGCGCACCTCGCGCGCAGAGGGCTCGAGAAGCAAGAGTACCTTGCCAGCCATCATCCTGGCAACCGCGAACAGCAAGGAGATGCAAAGCGCGAACAGGCCCATTTCCAATGGCTTGGGGGAATGGAAGAGGAGCGCGCCCAGGTAAATGAAAAAGAAGGTGCGCAGGAAGAAGCTGATTTCGGACTGGAAGCGTCTCACTTCATCTGTCGAGGCTCCTTTTGAATTGCCCACCATGAATGCGAATGCGAAAACCGCCACCACCCCGTTGCCGCCAAAAAGGCTGCAAAGCGCGTAGAGAAGCGCGGCAAGCCCGATTATCG
>JAPLWY010000104.1 GCA_026396355.1 Microcaldota archaeon | reverse complement strand
GCATAAGGTCCAGTCTGGAGCACATATTCTAACTGTGGACTCAATAGAAGATTATCCAACAATCCGATGTTTATCCCTGCTGCGCCAGAGCCTGAAGAGGAATTGTTGAAAATGAGGTTAAGGTTGGGGGCCACAGTCTGCACATTCGGGCTCTGCACAGTTGTTACCGTGCGCAGCGTGCCTGATACTGCAAAAGAGAGCGAAATTGCAAGCAGCACTGCAAGAACCATGAATAATTTTCTCTTCATTCTCCCACCCCTGATAGGAATTGGCGAGGAATGAATAAAAAGAAGCCTGTGCCGTGCCACTTCGAGCAAAGCATTTCCAATTAACTCTTGTAGCAGGTTTCCACAAGCTCGGTCTTGACGGTTATCGATGACTGCTGGTTGCGGTTATTCAATATTATGTAAAACCTCTCAGGCTTGCTCCAGTCAAATCCTTTGCTGCCCTGCATCACCTGCTCCTCGCCATAATAATAGCTGTAGCTTCGGTGCGCCTGCGAATTCTGGTATCCTTCCTCGTCTGTAATGTGCCAGTCCAGCGGCGTGGGCGAGAGGGATTTCACGGTCAAATTCAAATGGCACCACTTGATTCCGCTTCTGCCGATATTGTCCATGTCCTGCCAGTAGTTCCAGCCCCAGTCAGGATAAATCACCTTGGTCTCGTCAATCTGCCTGAAAGGCCCGTATTCAGTGCCCTGGCTTTCAGGCGCCTGAAGCGCGTCAAGCGGGCGGTTGCAGTCACGGACCTCAAAAGTGTAATTCGCCTTCAGGCATTCTGGGATGGTCTGCCCTGGGAAAGATCCACCCGCAGTGTCGAAGATAAACCAGTAGTCCGTCTTGTTGTCCGCATTCCTGTTAGTATGGTAGTTCACACCCTTGCCATTGGTGTTGTAGTGCGAGCCTATTGCCCCGCTTATGATTGAAGTGTCAATATCGGTTCCAAGGTAAACTTCGGCAAAAGCATGCTCGCAGTCAGGCACGAGGAGCACGCGCGCAGAGCCGCCTATCGCCTCCACCATGGACGCAATCAGCACTGCCTGGTTCTTGCAGTCGCCAGATTTTGTGGCAAGCGTCTGATTCGGGTAATATGGTGGCCACATGTCCAAAGGCACATTCTGGTAGAAAACATTCGAGTGCACATAATCGTAAATGTCAAGGAGCTGGTTTATTGAAAACGTGCCAGGGTGCTTGGAAATCGCGGCAGCAGCCGCCTGCCTGACTGCCAAATCCCTCTCGTCAAACTTGTCGCAGTAGCCCTCAAGCATGGTGTCGCACGGCGGATTGTTCGGCCTGCTGTTGCACGTGTACCAGCCAGGCTTAGAAATCGGCAGGCCGGTAAGGACAGTGAACGTAACGGTTTTTGATGCTGTCGAGCCATTGCTGTCGGTTGCGATTATCTCCAGCGTGTGGTTGCCCATCGTGTTTTCAGCTTCCCTGTAAAAATCCGGGTAGGTGTAATTTTTCGGGAAAAACGAGTCTGCATCATGCCCCCGCGCAAATACCTTGCCGTCAATTTTCATCTCAAGTGCAACAAGGTTGCCGTCAGGGTCGGAATATTCGTATGTGAATCGCGGGTAAAATGGGACTGGCCCGCTGTACTTTTCAAGCGACAGGTCCACAACAGGCGGATGGTTTCCGGACGGCGTTACTGTTTGGTTTGTCTTGCCCTTCGCAGCCTCAGTATAGCCGCAGCAGCCTGACAGGGAGAAAATTACCAGCAGGGATAATGAGAGGCACAGAAGGGAATATGCCGGGTGCGACCGCCGCTCTTGCATGCTTTCCCTACTGCTATAAGCTATAAGAAGGTTAGCATTGGCACTTTCCACTGCCCCAGGCAGTCATGCAATCTTCCCTTCCTTTGCATAACATTTTATTCCTAGCCCCTGAACTACTCTGCGGGGTGGCGCAATGAAAAGTTCCTATCTGGTTTTTGCAGTCGCATTATTTCTTATCGCGCTTGTTTTTCTCTCGGGCTGCGCAGGCAAAAGCCAACAGGCGGAAAATCCGAAAACGCCAGCAACACCCTCTGCTCCTTCCGCACCAACCGCAACGGCAGGCAGCCTGACTGCCACGCCATCCGAGCTTGCGCACTTTGTATCAGGGCAGATGGGCTTTGCCGAATTCTCGTCAATGATAAGCGGAGGCGCGCCGCCATACGGCTGCTCGCTTTCATCCGATTCGGTCTTGCCAAGCGGGCTGGAGCTTGGCGGCGACTGCACGATTTTCGGCACGCACATTCTGGCGCCAGGCACCCCAACGGAAATTTCCCAGCCTTTTACGGTGCTGGTGTCGGACTCGTCGCAGCCTGCACTTGGCACAACGTTGAAGCTTTCCATAACCACTGACGTTGAAAAGCCGACGTTTGAGCCCGTGGTCGGAAGCTGCACAGTTGGCGAGCAATGCAATGCCCTGGTCGCAAATGCTATGGGCGGCACTGAGCCATACACTTTCAGCTCAGGCTCATACGCCTCGAGCTCAGGCGGGGCTCCGCCTATGGGGTTAACAGTTGGCATTGACGGACGCCTGGCTGGCACGCCATCAACAAGCGGCGCATTCAGGTTCAGCATGTGCGTCAAGGATTCCGCCGGCTTTTCAGACTGCGGCGAAACAGAAGTTGTCATCGAGCCCGCGCCAGTCAAGGAAGCCTGCTATATTGACGGCATTGAAACCAAGAAATATCCGGACGAGCCGGTGTGCTGCCAGCACCATGTCTGGTGCAACG
>JAPLWY010000066.1 GCA_026396355.1 Microcaldota archaeon | reverse complement strand
ACGAGCTTCACTCGAATTCCAAAAGCAAGATTATTGCAAAAATGGGCAGGAAGCGCATGGCATATGGCGACCACCCAGCATTCACCATCTCAATCAATCACAATTCCACTTTCACCGGCATCACTGACAATGACCGCGCAAAAACAATCCGCGAATTCGGCTTATTGGCGAAAAGAAAAGGCAGCGCAGGCGAATTCGCAAGAAACTTCCGTGCAATCGGGCATGTTTTCCTGCTTGCAGGACGCGGGCTGGAAAACCGCAAGGGGCACACCGAGCTTTCAGTTGAGCTTGCCAAGCGCGCAGGCGCAGCACCTGCAATAGTTCTGTGCGAAATGCTCTCTGACACCGGCAAGGCTGCAAACAAAAAGGAAGCAATTGCATACGCGAAAAAGCACAAAATTCCGTTCATAGAAGGCAAGGAGTTAATGGGTGAAACTTGTGATTGCTGAAAAAACCGGAAAAAAAGCCAGGATTGGAATAGTGGACACGATGTTTGCGCGCGTAGACATGGCTTCATTTGCAATTGACCAGATAAACCGCGACTTTCCAGGCAAAGTGCAAATATTCCGAAGCACGGTCCCTGGCGTAAAGGACTTGGCTGTCGGCTGTCTGCTTTTGCACAAGCAAAAGAAATGCGATGCCTACCTGACGCTTGGCATGGTGGGCAAGGAAAAAATCGACACTCAGTGCGGTCATGAAGCTTCAATCGGCATACAGATGGCAAAGCTTGCGATTGGCAGGCACATAATCGAGGTATTTGTGCATGAGTGGGAAGGCAGGAATGAATCAGACCTTTATTCAATATTTGAGGACAGGACAAGAAAGCATGCAGTAAACGCAGTCTTGCTCGCCTCAAACCCAGGCGCGCTCGTCAAATTCGCAGGCACTGGCAAAAGGCAGGGCAGGCGCGATGCAGGGCAAATCCATAAGCAAAACAGGTGATTCACTGGAAAAAGGCAAGGTAAGGCTGGGAATAGTGGTTTCCCACTTCAACGTTGAGATGACTTCGCAGATGGTCTCAGAGGCAGTCAGGCTGGCAAAGCTCAAGGGCGCAAATGTCGCGCACATTCTCGAGGTGCCTGGCGCATTTGAAATACCATTCGCAGCAGACCGGCTACTCTCCCGCAAGGATGTTGACGCAGTGGCAACAATCGGCGCAGTGATAAAAGGGGACACAAAGCACGACGAGGCAATCACTTGCGCAATCTGCTCCAAGCTTTTGGAAATCTCAATCAGCAGGAAAAAGCCGATTGGGCTTGGCATAATCGGCCCAGGCGCCACCTATGCAAAAGCAAAGGCAAGGACAAAGGAATACGCGCGCCGCTCTGTCGAGGCTGCGCTTTGGATGGCAAGGCTCGGGGTTTAGTTGCAGGTTTGGCTATGCCTTCTCTAGACGAAAAATTCATGGCACGATGCCTCTTTCTTGCTTCAAAGGGCGAAGGCAAAGTCTCCCCCAACCCCCTTGTCGGAGCAGTGCTGGTGAAAAACAGGCGAATTATTGGCGAAGGCTTCCACGAGAAATTCGGAGGCGCGCACGCAGAAGTGAATGCACTGAAAGGCAAGAATGCAAAAGACGCCACTCTTTACGTTTCGCTTGAGCCCTGCTCGCACGCAGGCAAAGGAAAGAAAACCCCGCCCTGCGTTCCTCTGATAATAAAATCAGGCGTCTCGCGCGTGGTAATCGGCGCGCTTGACCAAAACCCGAAAGTAAGCGGAAACGGCATAAAGCAATTGAAAAAAGCAGGCATCAAAGTCAAAACAGGCGTGCTGCAGCGCGAATCTGAAAAGCAAAACGAGCCATTCTTCAAGTTCATCACAACTGGCAAGCCGTTCATCTGCCTGAAAATGGCGCAGACAAAAGACGGCGTAATCGGCATTCGTGGCAAAAGCAATGTCCGCATAAGCGGAAAGCAGTTTGATGCATACTCTAGGAACAGCGCTTACCGACAATCCCCGCCTCACCTGCCGGATGAGAGGCGGAAGAAACCCCGCGCGCATAATCCTGGACAGCAAGCTGCAAATTCCCCTTTCTTCAAAAGTCCTGGAAAACGCAAAAAAAGAGAAAGTGATAATCGCGACAAGCGCGCAGCACGACAGGAAAAAGCGCAGGCAGCTTGAGAAGATGGGCGCGCAAGTAATTGTCTGCGGAAAGGAAAAAGCCGATTTGAAAAAGCTGCTATTACTTCTTCCAAGCATCGGCATCTATTCAGTCCTTATTGAGGGCGGCGCGCACGTTGCGCGCGAGGCAATTGAAAAAAAACTGGCAGACAAGGCTGCGATTTGCATTTCCCAGAAAAAAATCCCGGCGAAAAATACCATTCTCTCCCCTTTCACAAGAAAAGTCATTCTTAAGCTAATGAGAAGAGAAACACGGATGCTTGGCAGCGACAAAATAATCGAGGGCTATTTCACCCGCGCCTGATTCCTACTTCACAGCATATTCGAAATAGTCGTCCCACGGGTTTTCCATTGCCATCATCTGCTTCACGCTCAATTTCTCAAAATAGCGCCTGAACGGTCTCATTGAATTCCCGTGCGCGGAAATGGCGACATTCACCCGGTTCTTCTTCATGTAGGCAAGCAAATCCCGTATGAATGGCAGCACACGCTTCTCCACCATCTTGACGCTTTCCCCGCCAGGCGGAGGATAATCATACTTTCTCCTTATGTCATGGAGCTCATCAGCAGAATGCTCCCTCTGATATTTCTTGTGGCTAGTCCCCTGCAGCTTCCCATAGCTTCGTTCAATCATCCTGTCATCCACAAACACTTTCCTGCACTCGGAGTGAAACCTGAGCACTGTCTTCAGAGTGTCTTTTGAGCGCGAAAGGCTGGTACAGATTGCAATGTCTATTTTTTTCCCGCGCAGCTTCTGCGCGATTTTTTTCGCCTGCGCTTTTCCAAAAGGCGTGAGCCGCGAGTCTTTCCATCCTGTAAAGTAATGGTTCTTGTTATAGTATGTCTGCGCATGCCTGAAAAGATAGATGCGCGGCTGCGTGCGCACGCCTGCAATGTTCCTGCGCTTCCAGCTTCCTGAAAAGTCCAGTTCCCCTTTTTCCATGGCAGACAAACCCCATTAAGGTATAAATTGCTATTGCACAAACCAATGCCATGGCAAAAACAATCATCATGGTCCGCCACGGAGAATCAGAATCAAACGAAAAAAAGTATTTCGCAGGCTGGTATGATTCCCCGCTCACTCCTCTCGGGCAGGAGCAGGCGCAAGTCCTCCGCAAAAGAATTTCCCACGAAAAAATCGGCAGGGCGTACTGCTCAGACCTGCTGCGCGCACGCCAGACCCTTCAGGCGCTTTCCTTGAAATGCCCGGCGGAATACGCCACGGAGCTTCGCGAGAAAAACTACGGCTCGCTCGAAGGAGTTTCATGGGCGGCTGATGATGGCACGCTTGCGCCACACCACTTCGACCCTCTCATCCGCGCGCCAGGCGGGGAAAATGTGGAGGAAATGCAGTCCCGCGTGGTGGAATATTTCGAGCGCAAAATCCTCTGCGCAAAGGAAGACGAGGTGCTGGTGGTGGCGCACCACGGCCCATTAGTCGCGTTCACCTGCCATCTCCTGGGCATGCCCCTCATGAAGGAGCGCGCACTGCGGCTTGGCAACTGCGGGCTGTCCATCCTCAAGTTCGACGACGGAATGTGGAGGCTGTCGCTCTGGAATTCGCTTTCGCATGCAGGGCTGGAGAATTTCTCGCCGCTTTACAAGGAAAAGCACGGCGCGCCATAGCCTCTTCTTGCCAAAAAGCGCCTAAAACACCAAATTAGCACAATGCACAAAAACATGCATTTTTGAACAGTTTTATAATACCCTGTTTGCACATCACTGCCATCGCATTGGCAGAGGTGTCAATATGTCAAAACCAGAACGCGTGAAAATATTGCTGACTGAAGACGACGTCCCGAAGGACTTCTACAACATAGCCGCGGACCTGAAAACCCCGCTCGCTCCCCCTATCCACCCGGGAACAAAGGAGCCTGTGCCGCAGGAGGCATTCTACCCGCTTTTCCCGAAAGAAGTGGTGAGGCAGGAATATTCCACCGAGCGCTTCATCCCAATACCCGAAGAGGTGCGCGACGCGCTTCTCCGCTCAGGGAGGCCCATGCCGCTTTTCCGCGCCACCAGGCTTGAAAAGCACCTGAAAACACCCGCCAAAATCTACTACAAGTATGAAGGCGCAAACCCGTGTGGCAGCCACAAGCCCAACACCGCAATCGCGCAGGCTTATTACAACATGAAAGAGGGCGTGGAAAAGCTCTACACCGAGACCGGCGCAGGGCAGTGGGGAACCGCGCTTGCCTATTCCACCATGCTGTTCGGCTTGAAATGCGAGGTATTCATGGTAAAGGTGAGCTTTGAGCAAAAGCCCTACAGGAAGGCGATGATCGAGACATACGGCGCTACAATACACTCCTCACCTTCCCGCCATACTGAATTCGGCAAGAAAGTGCTCGCGGCAAAGCCAGACCACACCGGCAGCCTGGGAATCGCGATTTCAGAGGCAATAGAGAAAGTGGTCACTGACCCGACGCACAAGTCCAAGTACTCTCTTGGCTCAGTGCTCAACCACGTCATGCTGCACCAAACTGTCATTGGGCAGGAAGTGCGCGCGCAGCTTGCGCTTGCGGACACCAAGCCCGACGTTGTGATTGGCTGCATAGGCGGAGGCTCAAACTTCGCAGGCATTGCCACCCCTCTCATATACGACAAGATGAAGGGCAAGAACAATGCCGAGTTCATCGCCGTTGAGCCTGCCAGCTGTCCCTCCACCACAAAGGGCAAGTTCGAGTATGACTTTGGCGACACTGCAGGCATGACTCCCCTCCTGAAAATGTACACGCTTGGCAAGGACTATGTGCCATCTCCAATACATGCAGGCGGGCTGCGTTACCATGGTATGGCGCCGGTTGTCTCCAACCTCATTGCCGAAGGCATGGTGAAGCCTGTTGCATACGAGCAAAAGGAGGTATTCGAGGCAGGCGTGACATTCGCGCGCACCGAAGGGATAATCCCCGCGCCCGAATCCGCGCACGCAATAAAAGCCGCAATCGACCAGGCGCTTCTTTGCAAGAAGAAGAACGAGGCAAAGACAATCGTCTTCAACCTGTCAGGGCACGGATTGCTTGACTTGGTCGGCTACCAGCGGTACTTCGAGGGCAAGCTCGCCTAATTTTTTCTTTATTTTTTTTCTCTTTTTTTCCTTCTCTTCCGCTTGCTTAGCTCACACTACTGGCTTTCCTGCAAGTATGGGGAATGCCACAAGAAGACCGTTTATCATGAATTGCACACCAACCGCGCACACCAATAAGCCCATTATCTTCACAAGCGCGGCAACCCCCTCGTGCCCGATCGTGCGGTTTATGGCGCTTGAGAAGCGAAGCACAATGTAATTCACCGCGCACGCGGCGAATATCGCAATCCAAAGCGAGAACTCCTGCACAAGCCCGGTAGCCTGGCTTGCCAGCACCACCACAGTGCTGATTGCCCCGGGCCCCGAAGTCATGGGTATTGCAAGGGGCACGAGGTAGATTTGCTTGCCTGCATAATCAGTTGTTCCGTGCGCGCTTTCATGCTTCGGGAAAAGCATCTGCATGCCAATCACCAGAAGCACCACGCCTCCAGCAATCCGGAACGCCTCTATAGTTATCGAATAAAGCTGAAAAATCAGGAAGCCGGAAAGAGCGAAAATCACCAGCACGCAAAACGCCACCAGGCTGGAACGGAATACAATAGTGTTCCTTTCCTTCGGGTGCGCATTCCTGGTCAACGAAAGCAAGAGCCCAACAGTGGAAAGCGGGTTTATTATCACAAGCACGGCTATGAACGCAGTCACGAAAAAAGCGTAATCGAGCATAGGCATGTTACTGGCGCAAGTTATTTAAGCCGTCATCCCTCATTCGGAACCCATGCTTCCCAATCAAGGCAGCCAATTCGACTATCAGGAGCTTGCGCAGTCGCTGGTGGACGAGATAAAAGCGCGAGGCCAATGGCACCGCGCGGTTTCAATTGACCTTGAGACGAAAATCGAGAAGAAAACTGATTTCCTCACAGGCGAGCGGCTGCTTGGCATTGGAATGGCGCGCCGCGTAGGCAATTCAGTGGAAACTCGCATGCTGCGCCTGAAGGACGAGAGCGAGGATGCCGAGATAGAGCTTCTCTATGAAGCCGCGCACTACCTTGCGCCAGTCCGCCCCCTGCTCCTGCTTGGCTACAATATCGCAGGCTATGACTATCCACTTCTTAGCATGAAGCTCAAGTGGCATGATGATTTGCTGCGCTCGCGCGCGCCAGTTGGGGAAAAGCCGCACTTCCCGCGCGAGTACTGGGGGCTGAAGGACGCGCTCACGCGCGCGTTTGTGCTGGACATGATGCACCCATTGCGCTTTGCGCTTGCAGAGCATGACAACACCACGCCAAAATACAAATCCCTTTCAGATGTCGTGATGCACGCGCGCTTTTCGAAAGCAGCGCTCATGAGAAGGAAGCAGCTTGCAGCAGGGGACAGCACTGAAAACAAGGGAAAAGTGATTTACGACATGTGGAAAAATCGCGACCCGAATTTCGAGCGCTACCTTGAAGGCGACGTGCACGATGTTCTTTTATTGGCAGAGGAGCTGTTCGGAGTTGTAAAAGCCTAAGTCTCGCTCTTTTTTTCATCCTGCCGAGCATCATCCATTCTCTCAACGAATTTGTAAACATCATCCCAAACTTCCTTTTTCGCATTGCCCCCAATATTCTTTGTGCGCGTCTGCAGGCTTTTCGGGAAATAATTCAGGTAACTTGAGAACCGATCATCAATCAACAGGCAATAGCACCAGTCCTCCGCTTTTCTTATTCCTCTTCCTATTGCCTGCATTGTTTTCACTGCCGAGGGCACAATGGAAGCAATTTCAGTCGCGCGCCTTGAGTTCTTCAGCCTCAGCTTCAGATAGTTCTCATACGCCTCATGCTGCGCATCAGGCTTGGGAAAAGGAAAGCCTGCAATTATTATGAGCTTGAATGGGTTGTTGCGGAAATCAATTCCTTCAGAGTACGAGCCCCCGACCACTCCATGAAAGGCAATCGGCTTGTCTGCAAAAGTCCTCTCTTCTATCCTGCCTTTCCTCCCCTCGGCAGAATCGCGCTTCTCCCCTCTTGTTTCAGTCTCATGCCTAAACCCAGCCAGCTCCAGCTCGTCTTTCACCATCCTCAAATAATCATAAGAAGGATAAAATATCGCAAGCGAATGCGGTGCGCAGCCGCGCGCAGCCTCGTCAATTATCCCTGCCATCACCTTTATTTTCGCAGGAAGCACCCTGTCCTTTTGCCTTGACGAAATCCAGGTGCACACTCTCAGCCTCTGCCTTTCCGGGTCAAACGGGCTTGAGTAGGCAAAGTCTTCCAGCCCCGCTGTTCTTTGTTCCTCAATTCCCAACAGCTCGCAAAGCCCCTGCTTTCCAAGCAGCGTCCCGCTCATCAATATCGCAGAATTCACCTCTGCAAAAACCTGTTTTGCAGGAAGCGAAGGGTCAAACAATATGGCGCGCATCCTGAAAAGTGTTTTATCTGCCGATGTTTTGAGGAACATGCCATACTCAGGCGCGCCCTCTGCTGCAAACTCTGCAATTGAAAGAAAAGAGGCAAGCGCAGTCAGGCTGGACAGCCCCTCAATATCCACAGTGGTTTTTTCGCTGCCAGGCTTTGCCCATATTATTCTCACAAAATCGGCTATTTCATCAAGAACTGAAGAGAGCGCCCTTTGCTTTGCGCTCACCGCGCCCGGCGCTTTTCCGGCTGCCTCCTGCACCAAGCCTGCCAGACCGAAATTCCCCAATCTTTCAGGCTCAA
This sequence comes from Microcaldota archaeon, assembly GCA_026396355.1. Taxonomy (GTDB): domain Archaea; phylum Micrarchaeota; class Micrarchaeia; order Anstonellales; family Anstonellaceae; genus UBA10161. Next base: position 1,852 of record JAPLWY010000066.1, on the reverse strand, counting down.
AAAGTTCAAGCTCAGGCTCACGAAGCATTATTTCCTCCCTGTCTGCAGTGCTCTTCTCCACCAGCTCCTTGAGGCTTGGTGACAGCGAATTCCGAACATAGCTTATTGCGTGCGCTATCCTTCCTTGCATTTCCGCATCATCCTTTGCGCATTCCTTTGCCCCTGAAAGCGCGCGCAGCGCATTTTTCATTGTCTTTTCCCCAATCTCCCTGCCATTGATATCCCTCACCCTGTCAGGCAGGTTGTGCGCCTCGTCAATTATCACATCCATTCGCGAAAGCGGCAAGCCTGTCTTTGACAGGAAAAGCCCGCGTATGCTTTCCTCAAAAAGGTAGGAATAGTCGCAGATTATCACATCCGCCTGCGACATTGCGCCAAGCGCTGCATAATGCGCGCAATAATTCTCGGCAAGCGAGCGCTTCACATTCTCAGCAGCGCTTTCGTTCTTCTCAACAAGATTGGCAATTGCATCCGGAGTTGGCTTGGAATGCCTGCAGTGCGAAAACTCGCACAGCAGCATGGGCGAATCATCTTTGGGGTCGCGCGCGCGGAGCAGGCACATCCGCGGCTTGGATATCTTGTCCACAATCCTCAGCTGCGGGCTGTCCGGTCTTATTCTTTCCAGCACCCCTCCCCGCATTTCCATTATTTTCCTGCATTCCACCATCACCTGTATGTGGTGCGAATTCCGGTTTGTGAGAAAGACAACTTTCCTCCCATTTGGGAGCGCCTCCTCAAGCGCTGCGCAAAGCGAGGCAGCGGTTTTCCCTATGCCTGTCGGGGCATTGGCAAAAAGTATTTTCCCGTCCTGCACTGCTTTTTTGGAATCATTGTAAAAGTCAAGCTGCCCCAGCCTCATCCCGCTGTGCGGGAAAAGCGAATCAGCAGGCGGCTGCACTTCAGGGGATTCCATCCAAAAACCATCCATTGCTTGCTGCGCGCTCAGCCAAGCCTCAGCCACTCGCTTTTCCTTGACAGCTTTTTCCCGGAAAGCGATTCAGCCTCCAGCCAGCGGTTGCAGTTATCTTGAACACCAAGGCAGGAATCCAAACTTTCCTCTTGTTCGAGCCCACATTGTGCCTTTTCTGGAAAAGTATCTCATGCACCTGTGCATCTATCCCGGTTTGCGTGCGGAAAGCAGTTGTAAGTGCCGAGACTGGATTGTCACCAGGCATTATTTCCACGCACGGGATTTCCAGCCTCTCCATCCCTGCATTGTCCAATTTCACAAGAAACAGCGCGCGCTGTCTGTCCTCCAAAAGCCCGCAGGCAAGCGCAGTGGGAATTTGGGGGAGCTGTTTTTTTCTCATCATTCCTCGCCTTCCAGACAGTTATCGGGTGCCGCAGCCAAACATCAGGTGCTTTCTATAAGCATTCAAATTCATAATAATACATATAAACATGCGATGCACACGTGTTCCACATATGCAATTCAAGGTTGCCCTTTTGGTGCTAATTTTAATATCGCCCTTATTCGCGGCAGACGAGACCGACGCCCTTAGGATAATGTGCCTTTCATTGCTGAACCAGAAAAACGTCACTGCCAATATTACTGATGCCACTTTGGTTGAGAACCAAACCGCAAACTTCACATTCTCCAGCCAGTATCTTGTTGCAAAGGCACAGCTGGACGCAGCCAACCAATCCATCCAAAAGCTCATTGATGCAGGATACCCTCACCTGAGAGCGCAGGACTCTTACCTTGTGGCATACCAGTGGCTAATCGGGCAGGCATCGCTTGAGGCGCAGGGCGGAGATTCTGACTACCGCTTCATCACGCAAAAGGCGGATGAAATAAAGCAGATTGAGCGCAGCTCTTTTACTGTTGGCGATGACTTGCGCGCTCTTTCTG
>JAPLWY010000013.1 GCA_026396355.1 Microcaldota archaeon | reverse complement strand
CGGATTCGGCAAATGAGAATTTCTGGGTGTAAGACATTGGCGATGCTTGTGAGGGCGAAGCGGGCTGCAATGGCTCAGGCTGCCGAGGATTGGGCTGCAATGGCGAGTCGTCCTGTTCCCGGCTGCGAGAGGCTGCGATGAAGTTATAGGCTATGAGCAAAATCACTGCAACCACAAATAGCCCGGCAATGATTGGCAATACCCCGATTATTGCAGGGACTATGCCCGAGTCCGCGGCTGATGCTGCTCCGACAATTGGGGCTGGAAGCTCCTTTTCAAGCGCATTTGTCGAGACCATGCTGAGGAGGCGGCAGTTGCTTACTGAATAGGTGTGGAAGCCTGAACGGGAAGCGACAAAGCTCGCCTTGCCTTGTATGTTTGTCTTGATTGAATATGATGAGCCGTCAGGCCCGCTTACCAGTATGGTTGCATCTGAAACTGGCTGGCCTGTTTGTGTACGAAGGGAAACCGCCACTATCTCCCCGACTTTGACAGAGGAAGGGGCTGAAATTGAAACTGAGAGCGGAGCAGTGGAAATTTTTGTCTGGGGAATCCTGCCCTCTGCGCCTTCGCTGAACGTGGCGGCAAATGAGTATGAAACTGATTTTGACTGACCTGCCTTCAGGTCGCCCACGCTCCAGGCCGCGCCCCTGCCGTCAAACGTGTCAGGCTCCTGAGAAAACCAAAGCTTGGCGCCCTCTGGAACAATGGACAGGCTCTCGGTTGCGATTATACCGGTGCGGTCAGCCGTGCCGGCATTCCTGAAAGTCAGGGTCACCATGGTTTGCAGCTGCCCGTTTTCCCCGCCTTTTTCAGAGATTGCCCCGGTGGTGCCGCACACCCCTGAAACGCCATAGCCATAGCAATCAAATGAGCTTTTTGTGCTTATGGCGCGAGTCACCTCAAGCCAGCCATCCAAAAGAAAAACGCTGTTCGACCCTGCTGCAAATATCGGTGAGGCAAGCAGGAGTACCAACGTGCAAATCAGGAATGAACGGAACAAAATATTCATAAAAATCCCTCACAGAACACTATATGAGTATATGGGGCGACTTATATATAAATGTTTGTATTTTATGGATAGATGTGTGTTTTATTTGCCAGCCCTGGCGTTTTGCAGCCTAATGCCCCCTGAAAGGAATCAGTCCTGCTGCTTGTGCTCTCCGCGCTTTCCGTAGATCTTTTTCCGCCTCACCTCGCGGAAAAGCGGCCTTTCCCCGCCTTCGCCCCCTTCCCTTTGGGGCTGGGACATTTTGGATTGGAACTCGTCCCATTCGAAATTCACCTTGAGGCACCGCCCGTTCTCAATGTCTATGAGCACGAATTTTTGCTTGCCTATCTGGAAATTCCTAGATAGCAGCCCTCGCGCCTCTTCCAACCGCAGCATGTGCGCGCGAGAGCTGGTCATGAGAAAGCATATTTGCGCCCCTGAGCGAGTCAGCTTGTCCAGTGATGACTTGAATTCGGATATGTTGCCGAACTGCACCTCGAATGCGGCTGCCTGCCCTTCCTTGCGCATGAAGTAAAGCCAGCAAGGAGACTGCGCCTCGAAATATCCGAACTTGAATGCAATTGCGGAATATTGCTCGGCGAGCGAATCGACAAGATGGGCTTGGGGCTTTTTCACCAGCAATATCTCGTCGATGAATTCCATGAGGGAATATGGCGCAGATAAGTTAAAATCCGTATCCGCTTCATGCGGCAGCAGTCTCCGCAAGCGCCGTAGCCTTACCCAAGGCCATGCGTAAAGAAAATCAGGACGGCCCCAAAACAGCGCGCATCTGCGCAGTGTCAGCCTTAAAAGCCTGCCAGGCAAAATCCAAACGGTGCGGGAATGGCTGTTGTTTCGCCTGAAATTCAATCTCGTCTCATTTCCCTTGCGCGCGGCGCAATAGAGGGCTACTTATTGGAAGGGCGGAAGATTTCCGCAAAAAGCGAGGGAATGCTTTCCGAAAAGCGCGGCGTTTTCGTGACTTTGGAAACTTACCCTGCGCACGAGCTGCGCGGCTGCATCGGCTATCCCATGCCGATAAAGGAGCTGGGCGGCGCGATAATAGACTGCGCGCTTGCCGCCGCCTTTGACGACCCGCGCTTCCCTCCGCTTGAGAAAAGCGAGCTTGAACGCGTCACTATTGAAGTGAGCGTGCTTAGCGTGCCTGAAGAAGTTGAAGTGAAAAAGCCGGAGGAATACCTCAAGAAAATAAAGGTGGGCAGGGACGGGCTGATAATCAATTATGGCTATTCGTCTGGCTTGCTGCTCCCCCAAGTCCCGATTGAGTGGAATTGGAACGAGGAGGAATTCCTCTGCCAGGTCTGCGAAAAGGCGGGGCTCCCGAGGAAGATGTGGCATTCGCCCTCTGCAAAAATCAGCAGGTTCGAGGCGCAGGTGTTCTGCGAGGAAAAGCCAAAGGGAAAAGTTACGCAAAAAAAGCTCATTCGGTGAAAATGTGGAAATAAAGGTAATCAAGGCAAAGGATGGTGTGCTGCTTTCAGGCAGGCTTCCCTCTCAAATAGAGAATGCGGATTCGCTTGAGATTTTCCCGCTGAGAGATGGGATGTTCATACTTGTGCCAAAGGAAATACTGGAAAAGGCGTCAGGTAGGGAGGAAGCGGAAATGCCCGTAGGCCTGGACAGGGTGGAAATAGAGGTCATACGAAAGCTCTCCTCTGTCCGCTTTGAGAGAAGAATCCCTTCAGAAATGGAAAAGCTGCTCTCAGTCCCTGAAAGACTGGTGCTTGGGAAGCTGGTTGCCAGGAAGCTGGTGACTGTCTTCCGCAGCAGCAAATACGGAAAGGAAGGAGTGTACAACATAACCGATGGCGTTTATCCCTTGGTGCGGCGGGAAGGGGAAGCGGCGCAAACTAAGCCGCCCCAGCCTGTGCAAACGAGCCAGCAGGCAAAGCCCGGCATGCCGCCTCACCTTGCAAGCGAGGGCTGGATGGTGCTTGAGAATGATGAGGAGGCGCGCAGGCTTTCCGAGACATCTGCGCATTTAGTCAAAAGCGGGGAGATAATGGGAACGCGCGCGTTTGACAGGAAATACTATTTCATCAGCAAATCTTTCCTGATAGCGTGGGAAAAGAAACTCGATGCCTTGCTTGCAAAAGGGGACAGGAACGCGGATGAGCTTGCGGAAGAATTGGGAATTGCTCCTGACGGCTGCAGGGCAATGGTTTACAATTTGTGCGAAAGAGGGGAGCTATTGGAGAAGCAGAAGGGGAAATTTGCGCGCGCATGAGGCTTTTTATGAAAATACGCGATCCGATACATGGGACAATAAGGCTTTCCGAAATCGAGGAGGAATTGCTGGACAGCCGCCAGATGCAAAGGCTGAGGAACATCCGCCAGCTTGCCATGGCGCACTTGGTTTACCCTGGCGCAAACCACACGCGCTTCGAGCATTCCATTGGCACGCTTTTTTTGGCTGACAAGATATGCACTGAAATGGGGCTTTTGAAAAGCAAGGCGGATAAAGTGAGGGCGGCCGCGCTCTTGCATGACGTCGGGCATGTGGCATTTTCGCACGAGGCGGAATTCGTGCTTGCGCCGAGAATCGGGGACCATGAAAAAATTGGGCGGGAAATAATGAAACGCGGGGAGATTGCGGAAATACTAGGGGAGGAATTTGACCCTGGCGAAATCGCCGCGCTTGCGCACACACCTATGGGACAGATAATCACCTCTGATATTGGCGCAGACAGGATGGATTACCTGCTTCGAGACTCGCATTATACGGGAGTGGCGTATGGCGCGATTGATGCCGAGAGGATTTGCGGCTCAGTGGCGCTTTCCAAAAACGGGATGGTTTTGGAGGATGGCGGGCTGGAGGCTGCGGAAAGCCTGCTTATGGCAAGGTTTGCAATGTTCTCCACAGTGTATCTGCACAAGACTGTGCGGATTGCCTCGCGTATGCTGCAGCAGGCGATTGCGCTGGCGCTTGAAGATGGAACGCTGGAAGCAAAAGAGGCGCGTTCCATGGGAGACTCGGATATGCTGCGCTCGCTTTCCAAGTCAGGAGAAGCCGGCGAGTATGTCTCAAGAATAACTGATAGGCGGCTTTTCAAGAAAGCGTATGGGTCAATAAGCCACTGCATAGAACAGGAGGAAATTGAAGCTGAACTTTCCCGCTCCTGCGGCTGCGCAGTGCTTGTCGACGTGCCGAAGATTTCGCACAAGTCAGACGTTATGTTCTTTTCAGGCGGGAAAACAGTTCCGCTTTCCAGCGCTTCGAGGCTGGTAAAGTCACTCCAGGGAATGCAGGAGGGAAGGCTGGAAACAATAGTGATGTGCGAGGAGAAAAACGTCGCAAAAGTGGCAAGGAAAGCAAAGCTTCTTCTTGGTTAGCCTGCTTTTCAGAGGATTCCGCGCTTTATCATTATGTCAAATACCAGCACAAGCACAATGAAAAGCGCCGAGAAGAGCACCACTGCGCGCGGGTTGAACTTTATCCCGCCCAGGTTGGTGTTTGACGAAATTCCCATTATGCCGGCAGATGACTGCGGGCCCGAAATTGAAAGCCTGTCTACGCTCATGAGCCATGCTGTGCGGTCAAGAGTTTAAAAAACTACTCTCCTTGAAGGAAGCATGGCTTCGCTTTTCGGGACATCAGGCATACGGGGCAGGTATGGCAGGGAAGTCACGCCAGAGCTTGCAATGTCGGTCGGCAATGCAGTTGGCGCGCTTGGGAAGAGAGTGGTTGTTGCAATTGACGCACGCCCCACTTCGCCAATTCTTGCCGAGGCGCTTGCGTCAGGCGCCATGCAGTCAGGCGCGGAAGTCGTTTTTCTCGGGCTGGCGCCCACCCCGCTTCTTGCCTACGCCACTATGAAGTGGAAGTGCGCAGGCGCGATGATTACCGCCTCGCACAATCCGCCCGAATACAATGGAATCAAGCTGTTTTTTTCTGGAAGGGAATATTCCAGGGAGAAAGAGGCAGAGGTTGAGAAAGCGATTGGGAAGCCCCTGGTGGCAGTTGCATGGGACAATGCAGGTGCAAAAGAAACTGTTGATTTGTCATCAGAGTACATTGCATTTTTGCTTTCCAAAGTCGATGCTGCGGCAATTGCAGGGAAACCGCCGCGCGTGCTGATTGATGCGGGAAATGCGGCGGCATCTTGCCTTGCGCCTGCGCTTTTGCGCGCTTCTGGCTGCGAAGTGGTGGAACTTTACTGCTCAGAGCCAGGGAAATTCGTGAGGAATTTGGAGCCCAAAAAGGAGACATTGGCAGAGGCTGCGAAACTTGTGGTGGAGAAAAAGTGCGATTTCGGGATTGCCCTTGACGGGGATGGCGACCGCGCAATTGCGATTGACGAGCAGGGGAAAGTGCTGGCGCTGGATACGCAGCTTGCGATTTTCTGCAGTTATTTCCTTTCTGGCACTAAAACGAAATCAAAACTAATCGTAAGCACAGTTGAAGCCTCGCTTTGCGTGCGAGAGTCTGTCGAGGCGGCTGGCGGGAAAATCCTGATTACACCTGTGGGAAGCGGAAATGTGGCTGATGAAGTATTGAGTAAACACGCCTGCTTTGGCGGCGAGCCTTGCGGAGAGTATGTTTTCCCCGCCTCAACGCCCTGCGCTGACGGCTTGCTTGCCGCGCTTTTCATTGCCGAAATATTCT
>JAPLWY010000018.1:31906-33671 GCA_026396355.1 Microcaldota archaeon | reverse complement strand
GCAGCTTGCCTAGCCGTTTCATTACCGAGAGTGAGAACTCGAATCTCTCGCTCTCTTCCATCTCATGCTTTGGCAGCGGGCGCGCGCCGTCATTCCTGCAGACCATGAATATGCTGCCTTTCGAGTCAGCCACAAACCCCACTGGGAGCGAGGCATGCTCAGCCATGAAATCAGATGCCTCAAGCGCCATCCTTGCCGAAACCTCTGAATCGACCGGGTGCAGCGAATAATTCTCCTTCTGCTCGCAAAACTCGCGCTTATTTGCAGCATCCAGCCTGCCCAAAGGATAGCTGAGGTGCTCAAAGCCCTCTGACAGCACTGCGAATTGGTTCATTTCAAGCCCCGCTAAACCTGCTGATAAACGAACTTTGTCCATTTTCGCGCGCTCGCACCTATTTTTTCGCGAGATATTGCAGGGACAGGCACAACTTTTGGCTGTCCTGTAAGGGGCCACCTGTTGGAAAAGGCGCCCATCATCTTGTTTTCGAACACGCTTGCCTTCTTTGCAACTTTTGAAACAATTTCATTGTTGAATTCCATTTCTACACCCTCGTTTGAATACTCTTGATTTGCGAACCGTCCCGCTTTTCAGGCCGTTTTGATTTTCAACTCTGTTGGCGGGAGCCGGGAAACTGACCGCCAGTTTTCAAGAGCACACGAAACTTGCCAGGCCGCGCGTGCTGTGGCTTTTCAGCCAAAAATCGGAAGATAAATATGGCTGGAGCGCAAGCTATAGGACAGAAGACTGTTTTCCAGTGCCATTTTTGCGTCCATTCCCTACACCGCTTGTTTAGTGAGCGCATCTATTTAAAAAACAATGTTTTTTGGATTAATTTTGTTACAAAAAAGACGAAAAACGTTAATTTATAACTAAAATAGAATGGATGGCTCCTATCAGCCCGCTGTTTTATGCCTTCAGAACTGCCCGAAATGCCTTTGCAGTCTCCTCAGGAAGCTCAGACACCATCACCACGCCAGTCCCAAGCTCAAAGCCTGCCCAGGTCGAGAGGCGGGGAAGTATTTGGATGTGGAATGGGAATTCCTTGTTGTCACGCAGGGAATTCTGGAAAACTATATTGTAGGGCGCATAGCCGGTCACCGCATCAGTTGCAACGAGCGCCTTTTTCAGCGCGCCTGCAAGCGAGGACAGCTGCGAGTCATCCATTTCCAGAAGCGAGCTTGCCTTGAACAGGGGGACAATCCAGGACTCGAAGTGGAAGCGGGATGCCTTGGGGCAGAATGCGAAGAACTGCGTATTCTCAAAAAAGACGTTTTTTGCGCATTGCTTTCTGATCTTCTGGAACTTTTCCGCCTTTCTAGAGAATTTCCTCACGCTCTCCGGCACAAAGGGCATTCCCACCAGCTGGGTATGGGAGTGCTCAAGCGAGGCGCCGGCTGCTTTGCCCTCGTTCTTGAAAAGCGAGACATATGCAATTTTAGGATCGGCTGCAGCGTCAATCAGCCTGCGCTTGAGAAGCTGCAAATAGGGAAGCAGCTCGGCCTCAGACAGGTCGGAGAGGGTCTTTTGGTGGTCATTGGTTTCCACTATCACCTCGTGCCTGCCATATGCCTTTTTGCTTTCGCGTGCAAATGCCGGGAACTTGTTCGGAAAGCAGCGCACAGCCCATTTTCCATCAACCTCGACTCGCTCGATCTCAGGAGGGGTGAGGTGCTCGTTTCCAGGGCAGAAAAAGCATTTTTCGGGCAAGACTGTTTTTTGAATGCGCTTTGAAACAGAGGCATCGTGCGGCCTTGATGCTCGCAC
>JAPLWY010000018.1:31070-31885 GCA_026396355.1 Microcaldota archaeon | reverse complement strand
AACTTGCCCAAGCGGATTTTTCCTCAGTTCATTCACTCCCTTAGCCATAAGAACACCCTCACAGGAACGCTTCGACATCCTGCTGCTGTTTTGCCTTGCCTTCCTCGAAATTCTTCGCAATCGCCTCAAGCTCCTTGCCTTGTGATTTGAAATTGCTCTTGCGCTTCCTGATTTTCACGAAAACAGGGGAGCCGACCGCCTCGCCCACCACCAATGCCTCGCCAACGCGCAGCGTGGTTATGGAATCCAGCATCGCCTTGTCAATCCCCTCGCAGGACTGCCCCACGTGGTCGATGTCAAACGGGTTGGTTATCCGCAGTATTATGTTGGTGTTGCACTGCGCAAGCGCAGTGGTGGCAAGCTGCACTGGGCGCTGGGAAATCAGGCAAAGGCAGGCGCCGAATTTCCTACCCTCTCTCGCAATCGCGATTATCGGGGACTTGGCAAGCGCCTGGCGGCGGTCCATTTTCTCAGGCGCGAAGTTGTGCGCCTCTTCCACTATGAGCAGGAATGGGGGGATTTTCTCCTTTTTCCGAAGCTTGAACAGCCGCCTGCAGATATAGGAGACCAGCAGCTGCTTTTTCTTTGCATTGTCGATTTCAGACAAATCGAAAACTGCAAGCCTTCCAGGCGAAATCACTTCCTGGAACTTGGGAGAGTCGGTTGTCGAGAATAAACGAAGTGCGCGAAGCTCGGACAGCCAGGCAATTAGAGGGCGCTTGACATTGTCCTTTTTCTTGTCAGCCATGTCAGCCTCGATCCGCGCAATCAAATCCTCAAGCGAGTATGCCTCGTGTTTTTCCTTGGATTCTTTC
>JAPLWY010000018.1:26505-31055 GCA_026396355.1 Microcaldota archaeon | reverse complement strand
TTTCCGCAATCGCTCAAGGATTGGCACCAACTCGCGAAGCTGGGTTGAGGACATGTCAGGGATCCACTCGGCAAGCATCTGCGGGCTGGCCTTATTGAAAGCTATCCTGAATTTTTTCGCGCTTATCACATCAGTGCTGTGCCCGTACTGCGTCTGGCGGAAGCCAGTGTATTCGCCATGGCTGTCAATCACCACAACCGCCATCCTGCCATCCGAGGCTTTTCGCTCCAGCATCTCCTCTATTATTACTGAAGTTAGGTAGGATTTGCCGCTGCCAGACATTGCAAGTATAGCAAAGTGCTTTTGCATCAGCCCGCCCATTGAAAGCTTTGCCTGAAGAGAGTGGTGCTGCAGTGAGCCGATGTGAAGCCCGTTGTCATCAAGCTTTAGGAATTTTTTCAGGAGCGAGTCTTCTGCAGGAATCACTTTGCTCCCTGGAGAGACAGGGAAAGTGCAGCGCACGAACTGCTCTCCCTCGAAAACCCCGTGCACGCGCACGTTTGCCACAACGTATTCCCATTCGCGGGTTGGGAAAGACTGGTCAAGGGGAAGGTTGCGCTCGTATTCCGCCACAGACTCCGCGCGCTCGAAATAGCGGTTTGCGCGCGTGATTTCAGTCACCGCGCCCAGCACAAATGAACTGCCTGAGGCGACTTTGACAAACTGCCCTTTTCTTACCGAGTCGCCCATGAGCACGAATGAGAAGGAAATCGTAGTCGGCCCTTCCATTGTGGAGATGACCGTGCCCAGCTCGCTGTTTGCCATGGAAAGCTTACCCTGAATAGTCTTTTAAACAAAAGCCGAGAAGTTGAATGGATGGAAACCGTTGCAGACGACCTGCCTTTTTCGGCGAGATATTCCCTCCCGGTGCAGGTAAGCCAGAACCTGTCGGAAGTCTCCTGGGACACGGTGATTCAGCTCTCGTCCGACTTCCAGACCAGCACAAAAGGCAGCGAGGGCAAGGCAAGGAAAGTGATAAAGGAGCTGCAGATGACCCGCCTTATTCTTCTTGAGAAAATCCGCGAAAGTGCAAAGGATGGCAGAATAGACCCCAAGTTATTGGTGGATGTTGTCAAGCTATTGCAGCGCTGCGAGGAGGTCACAGCGCAATATGAAATCGACCTTAAGGAATTTTCCCGTTTCATTTATCTGATATCCGAGAAGCTCAAGCGCGAAAAGCTTGCGCGCCATGAAATATTGGCAGGCATGGGGAAAATGGTGCCCATGAAGGACGATCTTGCGCAAGGTTCTAGCAAAGCAAAGCGGAAAATACTGCCGAAAAAGAACGTGAAAAAATAGTGATTTTGATGAAGCTTGTGTTTGACGGATTAGACCTTGTCTTTGGCTCGAAAAAAGTCGCCCCCAAACTGCGAAGCTTTGGCTCAATGAGGTCAGTGCTTGCGCACCCTGAAATAGAATGCGCACTTGAGCCTGAGTCTCCGACTTATTACATGTACCGCGAGGCAGCGCGGTTCGGCAACATTCGCTATGACGTGACGCGCATACTGTCCCTTGACTTGTGCGGGGAATTCAACAAGACATTCGGGCACACTCACCCGAAAACGAAAAAGGGAACTGGCTGGCCGGAAGTTTATGAAGTGATATCAGGCGAAGCGAATTTCCTATTGCAAAAAGTCGGGCAACTAGGAGTGGACGACGCGGTTCTTTTAACTGCGAAAAAGGGGGATGCGCTTCTGATACCGCCAGGCTATGGGCACGTTACCATAAACCATGGAAAGACTGATTTGCTGATGGGCAACCTCGTTTCAGATTCATTCGAGGCGGATTACTCCATGTTCGCGCAGAGGCGCGGGGGCTGCTACTACGAAACGCACGCGGGGGGGCTTTCGCGCAACCCCAATTACGGCACTGACTTTTCGCTTCGCGAGGAAACCGCGCGCAAGTTCTCGGAAAGATTCGGCTGCTACGCACCATTTGAAAAGAAGGATTTGCTCACTGTCGCGAAGAACATGCGGGACATAGAATTCCTGGACAAGCCTGAATTGTTTTACTAGCCGTGACCCAGATTTTGGTCGAAGTTCTACTTCGTAAGATCAACTGCTAGCCGTGGCGGATATGATTATATAAGTTCCAAGTTTATCTGAATTGAGGTGGTTTCATGGGCATGGATATTTCTTTGGAATGGGATGGTATGACGGAGGAAGACAAAGCTGCCCAAAAGAAGTATGGGCGTGGCGCATTGCGGGCATCGATAGGCATGATTAATGAAAACGGAATATTGTATGAATTTTTTGGAGAAAGCATGTTTAATGCCCATGGCGGCACCTTCGACTTTGCAACTTGCACAGGTAAGTTAAATGAGATGTGCTGGAAATATCTGGAAAGAAATAGAAGTGGCACCGAGCCGGATAATCTTCCCCAAAGGCACTATGACAGCCTGGCAAAGTCCCAAGCTGCACTACAACAGCAATACCCTGGAAAAAACGTGGTTATACCTAAAATAAACAGAGGAGATTGCATCGGATCTGTGGGCTGGGCTAACGAGCTCATCCAATTTTGTAAGCTTGGGATGTATATGCAAAAAGCAGGAAAGAACCCGAGGATATCCATAAGTTATTGATATCTTCATTAGGGCAAAGAAACTTGCCTTGTCGCAACCCCTGCATCAGAACAAAAGGTCACGCTACGACCCCGTTCACTTTGTTTGGGGCTATTTTCACGTCGTAAGTGCAGCTACCAACCATTTCCATGACCGGGTAGCGCAAATCGGACGCTGAGTTGATATAACGGGCATTTCTTTAAATAGGTTTTACAGTATTTGTAATCTGGAGGATTTTCATGGCTTCTAAAGAAAATAAAATCTCCAAGACCTCATAAAAAAAGCACTCCAGCAGTTTGACTGGGAAGAAGATACTAACAAAGATTATTCAAAATCCATAAGGTGCCAAATCCGATATCAACATGGCGGCAGATTTGGCAAAGGATAAAAAGAGCTATCCAATTTATGAAAAGATCAAACCTTATCTTGAAAAAAGAAAAAAAGAATTACGCAATAAAAACACGGGCAGAATCTATATCAGCGCTATGATGAGGCTTCAAGACCGATGATTCCAAACCCATTATACGGGCCCGGAATCGCACCACGAGTGCCCAACCATTTCGCATCATTATTTTTGCGGTGAACCGGGAGCCTTCTCCTTGAGTTCTGCTGCCATCTTGGCATACTCTACCCTCCTTTTTCCTTTGTACAGCCTAGATAACGCCATGTATCTGTAGAAAACATATTTTCCTTTGCCTTTATCCATCAATTCTTTTGCCCAAGCCAATTGATTGGCAATCTCACTTTCTATATACTTCTGCCTTCTTTTTTCATCTTTTCTTGCAGCCTTTATGGCTTCATCAAGAATGCTTGAAATTTTCGAATAGTCGTTTTTTTCCGCATATTTTTTCTTGAGCCTTGAGACGTATTCTTCCAGCATGGCGGCGTATCTCTCCCGTTCATTCTCATTCGCAGTTTCAGAGGCTTTCTTTAGCATTTTGATAGCACCTGAAAAGGAGGTTCCTTCCGAATAAAGCCTGAATGCATTGACGTACCTTTCCTTCCGCTCATTTTCAGGTGAAAGCCGGGCAAGCCTCTCCGCATCCACCCCTGCAAGATACTGATCCCCACTCTTTGAAAAGTATTCAACTGCCTTGGAATACCAGTCTATTTTATCCTGTTTATTGCGTGAAGCCTCTGCCGCATCGGAATAAAGCACTGCGGCTGAATTGAAATCATCCGCTTTCAAATAGGCTTCCTCAGACTTTTTTATCAGTTCCCTCTTGAGAGCAATTTCTTTTGTCATATTGGCGGCATTTTCATAAGCCGCTCCAGCCTCAACAAATTCCCCTTCGGAATATTTTTTTTCAGCTATTTTCAGTTCGTTTGCCAGTTCTTCATCCATACCAATCCCCTCTGATTTCTAGATAGATGATGACTTCCACACAGTTCTCTAATTACAAAGCTGAAAATTAAAGAAGGTTGCGATGTTGATGAAAAATTGCCCATAGTGAGTAGAAAACAGGCAACATTATCCCGACGAGCCCCGAACAATATGGCACAGGTAACGTCACGACATTCGTTTTTGAGCACGAAAGAAGGCACGCGCATAAGCGAGAAAAAGACCTACCTCACCTCTGTGGTCCCTCTTCAACTTGACGTTGCTCACGCCACGCCCCTTGAATTACGTTTACACTACTTTCCCCCTTGCAAACTGCGTGCTCCCTCCGCCTTTTCCCTTGTGCTTCTTGAGGAGCTCAAGCGCGTCCTGCCCGCTTCCAGATGGCGCGGCAGCCACTATGAAGCCGTCTGTTGTTGAAATTATTGAGGCAAGCCCCTGCGCGCTCAATTTTGCGCACACTTCTTCAGAAAGCTTCTGAGTGTAAGGAACGCCCAGCAGCTCGACGACCTTTTCCCCTTTCTTCTTAGCCTTTTCAGAAGCATTTTCCGAAATTGCCTGCGAAAGCAGAGACTGCAGCTTCTCTATTTCCTTTCCGCGCTCCTTCCATTCATTGAAAAATCGGAGTGCAGTAGCCTTGAGCTGGTCCTC
>JAPLWY010000018.1:16421-26473 GCA_026396355.1 Microcaldota archaeon | reverse complement strand
GCAGCCTTTCCCTCTCTTCAATATGCTTGACGGCCTCTGGGCCGGATTTGATGACCACACGTTCCACCCCGTCCTGCACTCCCTCGCGCTTGACTATTTTCACCATTTCAAGCTCGCCAGTGCTTTTCACGTAATTATGAGTTCCGCCGCATGCCTGGTGGTCAATATTGCCTATTGAGACCACGCGCAATTCCTTGCCAGGCACAGCACCGCCTTGGTATAATCTGAATCCGTATTTCTGCTCTGCCTCGTTCCTGCAAAGCACCGCTGTTTTGATAGGCAGGTTTTGCAGCACGTACTTGTTGGCAAGCTGCTCTATCTTCTCAAGCTCGTCCCAGGTTATTTTCCGGTAATGGGTAAGGTCTATATGCGCCTTGTGCTCGTCCTTGTAAGAGCCTGCCTGCCAGATGTGCGAGCCCAGTATTTCGCGCGCGCAGGCATTGATGAGGTGAATTGAGGCATGGTGCTGCGCTATCTGCGTCCTTCTTTTCCCATCCACTTTTCCATGCACGTTTTGCCCTGCCTTGAATGAGGAGGCGCCATCAACTTCGTGAAGTATTACGCCTTTTTCCTTCTGCACATTCTTTACTTTCTTCCCTTCAATCTCGCCAATGTCGAAAATCTGCCCGCCGCCTTCTGGATAAAATGCGGTTGCATCAAGAATAACGAACTTGCCCTTCACTGCCAGAACAGTGGCATCGAATTCCTCAACTGAGTCGTAGAATAGCGTTTTTGTCTTTGCATGCCCCTCAACATCCACCTTGGGCTCGATTGGCTCGCCTGTCTCATCCTCCTTGCGAAGCAATGAGTAGAAATTGTCGGGTATTTCCACTTTCAAATTCTTTTCCCGTGCAATCTCTGCCACAAGCTCTGCCGGAATTCCATCGCTTTCATAGAGTTTCTTGAGCTCTGAAACGCCAATCGGTTTACTCTTGGAAAGAAGAGCGGCAACTTTGCCCCTGCCCTTTTCCTTGCTTGCAGCGTATTTCTTCTGCTCCTCCTCAATCACCGCAATTGCAGTTGGCACGCCTTCTTTTAGCTTGGGAAATATTTCGCGCAAATGGTGGGCATGCGCTTCCAGCACGCCTGCATAGTCAAGCGAGAGCGCAAACTCTCCATCAAACCCGAAAACCCTGCGAAGTATCATGCGCAGATTGTAGCCCCCTCCTGAGTTTGAGGGAAGCATGCCGTCAGTAGAGGTGAAAAGGATGGTTTTGAGATGGTCTGCGCAGGCATAGGTTGCGTGAAGCGGGGAGAAGGTCTGCGCCATTTCAGCCACGCTCATGCCAAGCTTTTTCGCTATTTCGGCTTTTTCCTTGCCAAACTGGTCTGCAGCCTCATCAGCATCAAGAATGCCAGACAGCCTCGCATATTCCAGGAAGAGCTTTTCATCCACTTTTATCCCTGCTTTCTTCTGGATTTTTGAAACTGCCTCGCCAAACACAATATCATAGCTTACCGGGCTTCCGTGCGTAATCCAGGCAAGCCGCTCAAGCCCAGCGCCCATATCTATCACTTTAGTTGAAAGCTCGCGCGAGGCGCCCCCAGGCAATTCCTCGTATTGCATGAACACGCAGTTGCCAAGCTCCAAGCCATCTGCAAAATACTCTATGCAGGGGCCGAAATTGCCGCCCCCTACCCAGACATCCTCGTTGAAAACCAGGTGCTTTTCATCTATCCCCAAATGCGAAAGATAGCCCAAGTCATGCGTGATTGCCTCGTCTTTCCAGTAGAAGTTGCCGGTTTTCTTGGTGTTGAATGCATGCTGGCCCACCATCACAAATGTGGTGTAGTGCCTGCCAGTCACGCCAACATTTGAAATGTCGGGGAAGCGGATGCACTGCTGCGGCACAATGAGCGGGTTTGCAGGGGGCTCAAGCTCGCCTGAGACAACATAGGGCTGGAAGTCGTTTATCGATGCAATAGTAAAGTACAAGTCATCGCGCCAGCGCGCTACAGTGGGGTAAGCCTCAAGCGAAGTGTGCCCGTGCTTCTTGAAGTATTCCTCTATTTTTTTCCAGGTTTCGACATAGCCAAGGGGCTTTTTCGCCATTTTCTTGCCAATGAACCCGTATCCCATGCAGGAGGAGTCTGAGCACATTTCGCGCGCCTCAACCGCCCAGAAGTGCCTGCTGCATTTGGAGCATTTCTGGCGCGAATAGCCCCGCTCCTCAAGCGCCGCCACCTTGTAGTGCTTCTGCCAGTCCTTGGAAAACTCTATGCGCAGCGCCTTCATTTGTCGTCAAAGCCGACAATGGTTAACACGTCGCTCTCACACAGCGAAGACTCCCGGTTCGATCCCGGGCGGGCCCACTTCTGTAACCCCTCCCTTTTTACATTAACAAAGACGCCCGGTTAGATGGCCATTTTGCAGAGGCAAAATGGGCAGAAGTCGAACGGCGAACCGTTCGACTAAGATCCCGGGCGGGCCAACTTCAAAAACCACAGGGGGCGGCGGCTAGAAAAGCCCTGTTATCTCGTAATTTCCTGTTATCTGGTTGAGTACGACATCGATGCTTTCAGCCGCAGGGTGCTTTGAAAGCCCAGGCATTGTCATTATATCCCCAGCGATGACTTTCACGAAACCTGCGCCAGCCGCGACCTGGACAGCCTTGATATCCAACTGCCATTCGCCCACTGGCACGTTCAGGACCTTCGCATTGCCTGTAAACGAATACTGCGTCTTGGCCATGCACACCGGAAGATTCGGGTAGAGTTCCTGCGCCCGTTCAAGCTTGGCCCTGACTTCTTCGGAATACGCCACTCCGGCCCCGCCATAGATTTCCTTCACTATGACATTTATCTTGTCCTTGAGGGGAAGCGAGAGGCCATAAAGCGGCCGCTTCGGAGTCGAATTGCCCGCAGCAATTGAATCCAGCACTGCCCTGCCCAGCTCCAAGCCCCCGCGCCCGCCCTTTTCCCAGACATTGGTTTCGGCAAACCGTATGCCATTGTCCTTGCAAAGCGCAACGAGCCGGTTCACCTCGGCGTTCGTGTCAGAGGCAAACCTGTTTATCGCAACCACTGCGTCAATGCCGAACTTTTTCATGTTCCGGGCATGCCGCTCAAGATTGGCAAATCCCCCTTCCATGGCTGCAACGTTTTCCTCTTTCAAGGCGTCCTTGCCAGCCCCGCCGTGGTACTTGAGCGCGCGGACGCTTGCCACCAACACCGCGGCGTCAGGCATGAATTTCCCGTAGCGGGAGACAATATCGAAAAACTTCTCAGCGCCAAGGTCAGCGCCGAACCCGGCTTCCGTGACAACGTAATCCGAAAGATTGAGCGCTGCCCTGGTCGCGATTATGCTGTTTGTCCCGTAATGGCCCGCCGTGCACGAATGCCGGGCCGCCTTCGATTGTCTGCACCAGGTTGGGCTTGAGCGCGTCCTTGAGCAAGGATGCCATTGCCCCCTCGGCCTTCAAATCCCTTGCAAAAATCGGCATGTCGCTTTGGTTGTAGCCCACAATTATGCTGCCCAGCTTCTGCTTGAGCTCGCCAAGGTCATTGGACAGGCAGAATATTGCCATCACTTCGCTTGCCGCGGTTATGTCGAATCCGGTGATGCGAGGCGTGGACCCCCTCTGATTGCGGCCGATTTCCACTTCCCTCAGCTCGCGGGCATTCATGTCCATGCAGAACTTCCATGTGACTGTCTTGAAGCCCAGCTCATTACCCTGGTTGTCGATATGGTTGCTGATCATGATTGCAAGAAGGTTGTTCGCTGCGGTAATCGCGTGAAGGTCCCCGGTGAAGTGGAGGTTTATGTCCTCCATGGGAAGCACCTGGGACCATCCTCCGCCTGCAGCGCCGCCTTTCATCCCGAAAACCGGGCCAAGGCTCGGCTCGCGAAGAGTGCAGATGACTGTTGAGGTTTTCCCAAGCAGCAGCTGTAGCCCCTGGTCCAGCCCGATAGTAACAGTTGTCTTTCCTTCCCCCATTGAAGTGGGAGTCATTGCCGTGACCAGTATGAGCTTGCTGTCCGGATTTTTAGGAGTCATGACGCTGTATTCGATTGGGATTTTCGATATGAACTTCCCGCGGGGGTCGAGCTGGTCTTTTGGTATTCCGAGGCGCGCGGCTATTTTGTAAGAAGGCTTGAGCCGGATAGATTGCGCGATTTCCAAGTCTGTTCGGTACGCTGTCACCATAAAAGCCACCCCCTGGTGCCGTTAACCGGCAGTTCCCACTACTTTTCCTGAGCTATTGTTTTTCCCTTGCCAATGCCCCAGTTTAACGTCTTTGGCCGACACTTGAATATAGGCAAAATGCTTTTATGGCTATTGCTGATTGAGCGTGGTTTAAACTTCAGCCGTGAGCCACCAGTCACCGCAGAGACAAGTCAGTCGCTCCCGAGCGCAACTAAGATCCATGGCAGGTTCACTGAAACATAAGAAAAGTTGGTCTAACGCCTGTTTTCCACCGATTGCCCCGTTATTTTTATATCCTGCTTATCGGCCAAGAATTTGATGCCGTAAACTTCTCCGCCGAGAACGAATTTGATGGAATGCTTGTTCCCATCTTTCTCGATCATGGGGCGCGCGCTAAAATTGGTGAATGGCCCGAGGCCTTCGGATATTTTCGGGTCCTTGAGGTCTTTCAGGGCCTCTTTAACATTTCCAGCAGGTAGCTTGGAATGGATCTTGTTCAAGAGGGCGGACGCCTGATTAACAACAATGTGCTCGTTCTTATCATTCACTTGCTGAACCTTTGTGAATTTATCCACTAGAGACTTTATCGTAGGAGTTGGAACTGCCTTCATCTGCCCTAATGGCTTTGCCACTATCGCGTCCTTGGTTGCGGTCGCCATTGTTTGGAACACGAACATGCCATCACCATCGCCATTTTCGGGGTTTAATTATATAAAGAGTGGTGAGCGGCATTTGCGCGCTTTCAAGCCAGTGGGAGGCGCAACTTCTTTTTATCTTCGCGGGTTGCACTCGCGTCTAAGAAAGCCTGGGAGAGGGCGTTTTTATCTTAGCCTCGTGCGCCTCGGCTTCTAAAAAAGCGCTGATGCGCTTTTTTATTGCTTTCTATTCTAATCTCACTTGCGCTCCCATAGTCTAGTGGCTGACTTCGATGCGATTGTGCATCGGCGCGAGCCGGACAACCCGGTCAAGGACGGAGCCCTCTCAATTCTGACTTTCAGGAGAAAGGCTCTAACTCGGGTTCAAATCCCGATGGGAGCGAATTTTTTTCATGTACATTAGCAGGAACGCCGCACCAGCCATGAAAAATTTCAGCAGAAATTTTTCAGCAGTGGAATGGGAATTCCACTTCAAGAACAAACGCTTATTTAAATGGTTCCCACCACTGCTCAATCCGAGCCTGATGGTGACAGCATGGACAAAGTGGCAATGTTCATACCCGCCCACAACGAGGAGAAATATTTAGGGCTTGTGCTGGAAGACGGGCTGCGCTTCAAGCGCGAGGGCATAATCGACCATTTTTTCGTGGTGGACAGCAGGTCAACAGATGCCACTGCGGAAATTGCGCGCGGGATGGGAGTGGAAATAATCCCACAGGCAATAGGCTGGGGCAAGGGAGGGGCATTCCTGGAAGGGGTGCGCCACTGCATTGGCAAGGGAGCGACAATAATCCTGACTTTTGACGCTGACATCATAAAGCACCTGAAGCGCGAGCAAGTAGAGTCCATGATACTGGAGATACAGGAAAACCCCTCGGCAGACATGGTGATTTTCCCCCCGATAGAGGGAGGCAGGGGCGACAAGGCGGCGCTGCTTGAAAGCCTGGAATACTCTGGCCAGCGGGCATTCCGCGCAAGCGAACTCGCCTTTCTGTTCAGCAAGAAGAAAGGAGAGGACGGGCTGCTTTTGCCATCAGATTCAAGGCCTGCAAAAATCTTCCGGGCAATTGCATGGGGCTATGGGCTTGAAGAAGGGCTTAACCATTGGTTTGACAGGGAAAGCGGCATCAGGTGCCTCCAGCTGGACAAGGATAAAGTCGGATTGATAGAGCTTGCCCCGAAAGCCCGGAGGCGCGAACTGTTCGAGCAGCAGTATGACGAGATAGAGCGCATTGGAAAGACCATTGCAAGCTTGGCAGACCAAAAACACCTTGAATTCATACAGGAAATGAATCAGCAGGCGCTGGCAAGAAAAACTGCGCTTGAGCAGCCAAAATCCGCTTTGCACCCAAAGCCAAACCAGTCGCAAGGAAAATTGCTCACTCGACCTTAAGCGACCTTTCCAGCCCCTGCTCAGGCTCCTTGAAAAAGAGCACGTTGCATTTATGGAAGAATATGCTGTTTTGCGCATTCTTTCCTTATTTTATTAGTGTGGTAAATAGTCAAAAAAAAGGAAAGGTTTATATGCGTTTCATTCACAATAATAGTACATGAAAGACCATAAATTAGCCATTAAGAACGGTATTTCGGCACCTATCTTGGAAAAGGGGCCAGTGCACGCAATACGCCCCAGGCTTGACGAATACGGCAGGGTGGAAAAGAACGATTTCGTGGGCAAGTATGGCATCTATCCTGATGATCATCCCCTTGTTCAATATATCCGCTCGCTTGAGGCTGCGAAAAAGCACGATCCGTCCCAGATTTTTGTGACAAGAAAATGGAAGGACATCAACGCTGCCTGCTTTCCTGACGGGTCAATATTCATAAGCGACAGGCTGATAGGGTTTTGCGAATACAGGGAGGAACTTGAATTCGTATTGCAGCATGAATTGACGCACAAATCGAAGAATCACATCGAGAACATGTATTCTGAGGAGAGCCCCATACGAAAAATTGGTGTTTCCCGGCTTAACGAGTGGTCTGCAGACCTGTCTGAGATGGTGAAGGATGACAATGCTGCAAACCCATATGGCGCACTGATGTTTCTTGAAAGGCTTGCAAGCAGGAGAGACGGAAAAGGTGGTGGAATCCATGGCACCACATACGAGCGCATAATCAACATAGAGCATGCAATCCGGCTCATAGACATGGACAGCCTAGATAGCAAGATTGCCAAGATACCTTCTGAATGGCCAATGCGCAAGAAAAAGGACAGACCGGGGCTTGGAAAGGACATTGAGAGCCTCAGCCTTGAGGCTGTGCTGCATGAGCTTGGCGAGATCCTGGAATCCAATCTTCCGCTTGGCAAGAAAGAGGAATTGCTCGCTAAGGCATGTGTAAGGATTGAAGATGAGATCAAGCGAATCTGCAAGGGGACTAGCGATAGTGCGGCAGCCGACCTTAGGCGGCTGTTTCAGATGACATTGGATCTCGAAAATAGGTGGTTGACAGGAATCCCCCATGAATTTTTGAATTCAAGCACATTCTTGACAGAGTTCCCAGGGCTTCTTTCCAGCCTGCCAGAATCGATCAATGTCCACATAGACTACGATAGTCTCGCGCAACTGTTCAAATACGCAATAAGGAAGAACGCGATTGAGAACAACTCGAGTTATGAGATCGCGCATAATTTTTTGGACTGCTTGAAAAGCTATGCCAAGGGCAGGATCGAAGGGGAAAGAATGTTCCAGAATGAGGACATGGTTTGCGCAAAGCTATTGCTTAGGAAATATGGGAAGAGCGAGACGAACATCAAAAAATACCTAGATAATCTCGTAAAGGACGGTCTGTCGCCAAACAAGAGGGAGATATTGCCGGAAATCGCGCGCCATTTTGCTCTTGATGTGCCATCGATAGACAAGCTCAAGGCAAGCGCATATTTTGCTGACAGCAAGATTCCAAGAGAGGCTGAAATAGTGAGAGTCAAGAGAGCATACTCGATCCAGTCAGATAGGCAACACCACTGGGAGGAATTTTACGTTCAGAAATCAGAGGAGATTGTGAGGGCAATCAATCCGAAAAGCCTGGCTGATTTCCTTTCCTTCCTCGATGTCGCACTGCAATACAATCCAACAAGCATGAGTCCACTGTCGGCCGGAGATCCTTTGCTGGACAATATTCTCAAAAACTACTCCGGCTGCCTCATTGGGGCGCTGAAAAAGCACCTGAATGTGGGCTATTTCAGCAAGGAGGAGAAAATCTTGTTGCTTGAAAAGGTATTCCCGCTAAGCAGTTTCGACTCCTGGATTTCCACCCTCGGGCTTAACCATGTAAAATTAGAGGAGGACGATTTGAAGCGGATAGCTGCCATCGCAGGCAAGGATTGCATATTGGAAATGAGCTTCCACACATTGAAAAAGATTGAGGGGAGAAAGGAGGCATTCGGATTCCTGAAATTCCTTGTTGACAATGGATTCACTGTGGGGAGCGAAAGGGAAATTGAATTGGGGGAAGATGAGATCGGCATAAAAAAGCAGGAGGTGGCGCTGTATATCTTCAAAAAGTTCAAGTTTGACATGGGCGACACAGAGCATCTTGACCAGATGCTTAGCGCCACACAGTTCATAGATGACCCGAACCTTGAGCTTAGGCTCCAGAAATCGATACTGAAGAATTACGCGGATCTTCTCCCCCCGGAAAAGGTGTATGGGCTCTTATTCAAGGACAAGAGGGTTTCAGACTACGCAGCAATAGAGGCAAGGGAAGAATTCCTGGATAAGAGGGTTTCAGACCCGAAAGAGCTAGACAGCATAAAGAAAGATGTTGTAGCGCGCTTTGAGAACATTGACAGCGAGGCGGCAGGCTCGGCGGTGATTGTTGAAGATGTCACACAGCGCATGCTTAAGGACAAGCCAAGGTTCCTAAAAACACTTCTCACTACGAGCAGGTCAAACAAGGCGCTGCGCGAATATGTGTGTGAGATTCTGCTTGAAGCCAACATTGCAGATAAGCTCGCGGAAGCCGGCAAGAAGGGGGAGGTAATGGAGCCAGGGGAGTCAGGCATAGACGGAGGAATGATGGATTACAAGGGATTCAAGATAAGCATAGAAGATTATGAAAAAATGATATACAAGCTCGATTATGAAAGCAGGTTCGTGCTTGCCAATTGGCTGCTCGTAGGCGAGGAGGGAGTGCTCCTCAGCAAGAAAAGCAGGGTCGAGACCATGGATTGGTTCTTCAATGAGTTCATTGAGAAGCCTCAGATAAACGGCGACCAGAAGGTGCACGGGTTCCTGAAGACGGCATTCGGCGCTGTTGCTGAGAAGGGAGACGTGAACACGCTCTATTTCCTGCTTCATCCGATAATAGTCGAAAGAATGCTGGGAACCCCTAAAAAGAATCATGAGTGGGGAAAGGCACTTGATAACGCGAAGTCAAGCGTGATGAGGAAATTGCCAAAAAAAACTTCGAGCCAAGACCGCTATTATCATGGAGAGGACCTTGAAGATGCAATATTCATCGTGAAGAGCCACATAGCCGAATCCAGGACTGACAAGCCCAAGGATGCAACAATGGTATTGGAGCTCAATGCAATCTGCGAAAACTATTTCCCTGCCCGTGACGATGTGGTGGATAGGATGTCTTCAGTAGGATTCGTGAAGCACCTGGCTTCGAGGATGGGCGCGCCCGGCGTGAGGTTCCTGCAAGTGTTGGGGATATATGCCGACTTGACGCCTGAGCTGAGGCGTGAATTCGATGATGTGTACGACAATGTAAAGGGGCAGATGAAGCTTTCCGCCTTCCACACGTTGCAGAAGAACTGGCACGGGAAAAGCATTGAGGACGAGCTTGAGATGGACCAGAGGATAGGGGGTGGCTCGCTCGTGACCGTTTATGATGCGGTTCTTGACGGAAAGGAATGCGTCGTGAAAGTGGTCAACCCAAACATCGCATACCGGAGCGAAAGTGTGTGCAACAACCTTGACGAGATATTCAAGACGGATTCATCTCTTTCCAAGGGGCTTCCGCTCATAGAGAACATCAGGATATGGATACAGAAGGATATATCTTTCGAGGGAATCGAGCATGTGCCAACATTCATTGAGCAGAACAATGGATTTTGCGTTGAGGGCAACGATTACACAATCCGGGTGCCCAAGCACATTGTAAACAGCACAAAGTACATTGTAGAAGAGAAGGTAAATGGCATGAATCTCACGATGTGGGACGAGCTTGGGAAAACCCATGACATGAAGAAGATAATCTCGCTGGTTGTGAAAAACAGCGTGTCCCAGATTTCAAATGGGCT
>JAPLWY010000018.1:4014-16405 GCA_026396355.1 Microcaldota archaeon | reverse complement strand
CATGCATGTGGGGAACATCAGGGTGACGGAAGACAAGACAGTGGAATGGCTGGACAAAAATTTCCTGCTGGTCCTGTCTGAAAAAGACAAGGAATTCATATCCGGGCTGCAGATGATGCTGCTTTCTCCCGACAATTCGGCAATTGCAAGGACAGTGGCGGAATATCTTTGCAGCTTTGAGAACAATTCAAAAGTTGACAGCAAAGCTTTGGCAAGCTCGCTTGAAAAGAGCTTTTCCGAGAATGGGATAGACAGCACATCTTCAGTAGTCTCAACAATCGGCTCGGCAGTGACGGAGATGGGTGGGAACATCCCGCTGAATGTCACATTGCTTGCGAAAAACGCGCTTGCGCTTGAGAGGATGGCTGCGCGTGCAGGATTCTCAAATCTGCTTGAGGCATTCTATTCCTGAAGCGCCCTGCCAGAATTAGAGGTATTTCCCTTCTCCTTTCACTGGCTCACTCGACCTTAAGCGACCTTTCCAGCCCCTGCTCAGGCTCCTTGAAAAAGAGCATATTGTGATGATTGAAAGTCAGATGCTGGGGGTTTTCCCAGTCAACGTGCGAGCGCACGGACAGCTTGATGCCTTCCCACACAACCTCGTACTTGAAGTAGGGGCCCATCTTGTGCTTTGAGACCAGGCTCACTTTTGCCCCGCTTTCCGAAAAGCGCAAATTCTCAGGGCGGATGACTGCTATCTGCTCGCCAGACAACTTGGCAGAGACGACTGCGTCCAGAAGCTTTGCCTTGCCATCTGAAAAGCTGGTGCGGATGAAATTCGCCTCTCCCAGGAAATTGGCTACAAAGGGGCAGGATGGGTGATCATACACCTCGCTTGGGCTGCCCACCTGCAGTATTTCCCCTCCCTTCATTATCACAATCTTATCAGCAATTGCCATTGCCTCCTCCTGGTCGTGCGTGACGTGTATTGCAGTCAGCCCCAGCCTTTTTGCCATCTTGCGAAGCTCATTCCGTATGTCAATGCGCAAATAAGCGTCAAGCGCGTTTGTAGGCTCATCCAGAAGCAGCAACTTCGCACCCGTGGAAATTGCCCTGCCAACAGCCAGCCTCTGCTGCATGCCTCCTGAAAGCTCGCGGGGATATGCAGACTGCCTTTTCTCAAGGTGCACAATCTTGCGCTTAGGTGAGGGAAAAGCGCATAGTTCTGGAAAACAAACCCTAGCTCCCTGTCTTCGGGCGGAAGATCGGTGACGTCTTTTTTCGAGATGAACACTTGCCCTGAATTCGGCTTTATTATGCCTGCAATCATTTTGAGAAGAGTGGTCTTGCCGCAGCCTGAAGGCCCCAGGAGCACCACATATTCGCCGTCCTTTATCTTGAGGTTTGCATTGTGCACTGCGCGAAGCGCGCTGTAATGCTTTGAGATTTCCCTAAGTTCAATGTCAGGCATTCAAATCACCATTTCCTTTTCTGGGTCGAGCGAAGCGCGAATACGATTATTACCGAGATTGCAAGGAGCAGAGCAGCTGCAGAGGCAGCCTGCGCATTCTGCCCGGCTTTGCTCAGGTTTACTATGAGTATTGGTATTGTCACAATTGTCTTTGAAACTGCCAAGGTGCTGCCTGTCTCTGCAACGCTTCGCATGAATGCAATCAGCGTGCCGGCCACCAGGGTGGGAAGCAATAGTGGGAACAGCACTGTCCGAAAAGCATAGAATGGGCGCGCGCCAAGCGAGCGGGCAACCTCAATCAAGCTCCTGTCCAGGTTGGAGGCAATTTCAGACACAGTGCCTGCAAAGTACGGGAATATCACTGCCACGCTGGTGAGCACCAATAAATCCATTTCAGGCAGCCTGCCTGCCCAGAAAAGCGAGAGCGAAATTCCGATTGTGACTGTTGGCACCAGAAGCGCTAAATCATTGAACAGCTTGAATATGCTGCTTCCTCTCTGGCTGGAGGCAATGTAAAGCGAGAATGGAATGCCAAACAGCAAAGTTATCAGCGTTGCCGAAATCCCAACCCCAAACGAGATTGAAATCGCGCTTATTGTCTGGGGGGTGAAAAAATCAAAATCAGTGAACTTGAGGAAATAAATTGAAGGAAGCAGCACGATTGCGAAAAAGGCAAGCAGACCGATTGCGCAGCCGTGCATCGAGTACTTGCTCAGCCTTTTCTCAGCCTCCACATAGACGCGTGAGAACGAGTAGTGGCTCTTGCCAGTCCATCTTCGCATCACCAGGAAAATGGCTGCTGAAATCAGTATGAGTATCATTGAAAGCGAAATCGCGGCATTCATGTCAGGCGGGGTTGAATTCTTGTAGAATACTGTGAGCACAGGCACAGTCTGCACTGCGCCTGCGACAATTATGGTGGCGCCGGTTTCGCCAAGCGAGCGGGTGAAGGCGAGTATTGCGCCTGAAATCGCGCCTGACTTGAACAGCTGGAGCCAGATTGTGCGGAAAGAAAGAAGCGGCGAGGCGCCAAGCGTGCTTGCAGCCCTGCCCATGTCATCATCTATTGCCATTATTGCAGCCTGCGTGGTGCGCACAACATAGGGGAAGGTAAAGGCAATGTGCAGAAGAATTATCAGGGCAAGGCCAGGAACAATCATGCTCAGCCCGCCTGCGCCCCAGAAAAGCGCAATCGACAGTCCAAGCGCGCTTGTAGGCACCACGAGCGGCAGGTCTATCACTGCGTCAAGCGCATCCCTGAACGGGAATTTTTTCTTGGTAAGGAGCCAGGCAACCGGAATGCCGAACAGCAAGTCAAATGCAGTTGCCAGTATTGCGATTATGAATGAAACCGCAAGCGCCTCCCGCATTTCAGGAAGGAACTTGAAGTTGCCAAGCTGCAGGAACACGAAGAAGAGCGGGGCAAGCACGAATATGGAAAAGAATGCCACTGCAATTGCAGTGATTGCCTGCCCGGTAATCTTATTCTGCGAGAATTTGTCAAACTGCTCGAAAAGCTTGTGTAAAATGCCCATTTAATCCCTTCAGAGGTAGCCTGTCCCAACTTTCACAATGTTCCTGAAAAACCTGATGCTGTTTGCCTCGTGCGAAATGCCCGAGGTGAAATGGGGGAAAGTGATTCTTCTTACTGAGCATTCGGGATGGGGCATGAGCCCGAGTATTTTCCCGCTCTTGTCGCAAATGCCTGCAATGTCAAGGGGCGAGCCGTTTGGGTTTGCAGGATAGCCTGGAGACTCTTTCAGCCCTTCGCCTGCGTATTTCAGCGCCAATAGCCCCTGCTTTTGCAGCTGCGCAAGAATTGCAGGGTCGCGCGGCACAAACTGCCCCTCGCCATGCCTGACCGGGCAGTTGATGAATTCCACTCCCTCGAAATATTTGCAGGCTGATTTTTGCGGCTTGAGATAGACCCACCTGTCCTCAAACCTTCCGGATTTATTGAAGGTGAGCGTGGACTCCTGCGAGAATGCGCCTGAAAGATTGGGAAGCGCGCCCAGCTTCACCAGTGTTTGGAAGCCGTTGCAGACGCCAAGGATTGGCTTGCCTGATGAAACGAATGAATCGAATTGCGATTTGAAAGTGTTCTTGAGCTTGTTGGCAAGCACCCGGCCTCCTGCTATGTCATCGCCGAAAGACCAGCCGCCAGGGATTGCGAATATCTCAAAGTCCTCAAGCTTCACTGAGCCTGAAGAGATGTCCGAGAAATGCACTATTTTCGAGTCAGCCCCTGCAAGCGAGAACGCGTGCGCAAGCTCAAGCTCGGAATTCAGCCCAAAGCCTGAAAGCACAATGCAGCGGGGCTTTTTTGCCTCCACTGCAAGAGGAACGGCTTTTGAAAGGAACAAGGCTTTTGCTTGCGAGGCTTTTGCGCCAGACTGAACTTTGGCAGAAGATGCCTTGCCCTTGATCACAATTTTCCTTTTAATGGCTTTTGCCGCTTTTCTTGCTGATTTTTTCGAAGGCATAAACATCTACCAGCCCATTGTCTTTTTCCAGGCAGCGCGAAGCGATTCCATCGGCTGCGATACTAGTTTTGAATTGTTCAATGAAATTTCAAGCGCATTGCCGCGCACTTCGCCAATCATCTCAAAGTCAGAGCCGCGCATCACTGCCTTGAAGCGCACCTCATCCTTTTTCTTTACTGAAACAATGAACCTGCCTGCGCTTTCAGAGAACATGAGTTGCGTGGGAGTGAGCCCCTTGCCATGCTTTCCCTGGAATGAAACTGAGGCGCCTATTGCGCCCGCTATGCAGGATTCGGAAAGCGCAACCGCCAATCCGCCTTCTGAGCAGTCATGGCATGAGGCAACCAGTCCTTTCTCAATTGCAGACTGCAGCTTGGAGTAAAGCGCAAAGTTGCGCCTGAATTCCACTTTTGGCACATTGGCGCCCAGCTGCCCTTTCATTGCATAGTACTCTGATGCGCCAAGCTCGTTTAGCGTCTTTCCCAGAATGTAAATTGAATCTCCCTCATTCTTGAAGTCAGAAGTCATTGCAAGCGAGGCATCCTCTATCCTGCCAATTGCGCTCACCAAAAGCGTTGGGGGGATGGAGATTCTCCACTTGCCATGCCGGTAATCGTTTTTCATGCTGTCTTTTCCTGAGATTAATGGCGCGCCATAGGCAAGGCAGGCATCATACAGCCCCTCGCACGAGCGCACCAGCTGCGCAAGCTTGTGCTTGCCTTCAGGGTTTTCAGATGAGTATATCGGGTCTGACCAGCAGAAATTGTCAAGCAATGCCACGCGCTCAAGCGAGCCCCCTGCCGCTACATAATTGCGCACAGCCTCATCAGCGGCATTTGCAGCCATCTGGTAGGCATCAAGCGAGGAAAAGCGCGGACAAAGCCCGTTTGAAATCACCAATCCCTCTTTCCTGTCAAATAGAGGCGAAATTACCCCTGCATCGGAAGGACCGTCCGAGTTCCTGCCGCAAAGCGGCTTTACCACTGAGCTGCCCTGCACCTCATGGTCGTATTGGCGGATTACATATTCTTTTGAGCAAATGTTCGGGCGAGTCAGAAGCAAAAGCAAATCAGCATTCAAGTCAGCGCTTTCCGGCTTTTTGGGCTCGCTTGCAGATGGTGCGCGAAGCTCGGCATCAAGCTCAAGCTGCGGAAGACCATTGTGCAGGAAATTCATTTCCAAATAAGCCACTGTTTTTGCGCCATACATTATGTGCAGCCGGCCAGAGGCAGTGAATTCTCCTAAGTCAGACACTTCGACATTCCGCAGGCGCGCAAGCTGCACAAACTGCCCGGCTTTTGAAGGCGGGACTGCAACTGACATCCTCTCCTGCGACTCGGAAACGAAAATTTCCCATGGGTCAAGCCCTGGGTATTTGAGAGGAGCGCGATCGAGATGGAGTATGCAGCCGCCAGAAGTTTGCGCCATTTCCCCGATTGAGGAGGAAAGCCCGCCTGCCCCATTGTCGGTTATTGCATTGTAAAGCCCCAAGTCGCGCGCCTCAAGCAAAAAGTCCACCATTTTCTTTTGCGTGTATGGGTCGCCAAGCTGCACTGCCGAAACCGGCGAGCCTTCATGGAGCTCCTGGCTGGAAAAAGTGGCGCCATGAATGCCGTCTTTCCCAATCCTTCCGCCCACCATGAATATCCTGTCGCCCGGAAGCGCTGCCTTTTCATGCGTTTTTTTCTCGCCTATTTGAGCAGGCATCAGCCCGCCTGTCCCGCAATAAACAAGGGGCTTGCCCAGGTACTTGTCATCAAAGTAAAGAGAGCCATTCACTGTTGGGATGCCGGATGCATTGCCTCCGGCAGCCACGCCTGCCCTTACCCCTTCCAGCACGCGGCGCGGGTGGAACAGCCTTGGCGGTATTTCGCCTGAATAGCGCGGGTCTGCAAAGCAGAAAACATCGGTGTTGAAAATCGGCTTTGCCCCCATCCCGCAGCCCAAAATGTCGCGGTTCACCCCAAGTATCCCGGTGAGCGCGCCGCCGTATGGATCAAGAGCGGATGGGGAGTTGTGGGTTTCCACTTTCATTGCCACATTCCAGCCAGGCACAAACTCTATTATCCCCGCATTGTCGGTAAAGACCGAAACCAGCCATTTCTTTTTCTTGGAAAGCTTGTGCGTGGCTGCTTTCACGAAGCTTTTGAAAATCGAGTCCACTATTCTCTTTTTCTTTCCTGATTTCATGCTGATTTTCGCATTGAATATCTTGTGCTTGCAGTGCTCGGACCAGGTCTGCGCAATCACTTCTATTTCCACGTCAGTTGGCGCAGCAGGCATTCCTTGCGATTTTCGCACCTGGATCACTTCAGGGTCAGTGAAATACGCCTTTGCCGCGCGCATTTCATCAAGCGAGAGTGCCAGCAATCTTTGTTTTGAAATTTCGATAAGGCGCTTGTCGCTCACATTCAAGTCTATTTCCTTTACCAACCCGCCCCCTGCAATGTCCATTTTCTGGATTTGCACGCCAAAGCCATCTGTGCCAAACTCTGAGGCTGATTTCACCTCAAAGCACTGTATGAGCTCGTTTGCCAGAAGCTCGCGCGCAATCTTTTCAGCATCTGCCCTTGCCACTTTTCCAGAAAGCAAATAGTGCTTGGAAGTATAAACATTCCCAGAAAGCTTGATGCCTAATAGCTCTTCAATTGCCTCGCGCGCAGTCCCGCCCACATTGTCCTTTACACCTGGCTTGAAGCCTACCGATATGGCGAATGAGAAATTGGAATTTGAAACACATGGCGAGTTGATTGAGAAATGCTGGTTGACAGGGTCGCACAAAAGCTCCTGCGAGACGCGCAAAAGCTCCTCTTCTGAAAGTGCATGGTCGATTGAGTAGGCATCCACCACGCGCACAGAGTGGACTGTGTTGATTTTGAGGTAATCCTGCATTTTTGAATGGAGGCTGGAACCGTTGGGGTCTGAAAAAACAGGCTTTAGTGCTATCTCTATTCTGCACACCATGGTCCCACGTCAGGAGAGGCGGTGGCAATATTTATAAATGAGGGGAGGATTTTCTACCTGAAAAACCCTGAAAAAACACTACTTTTGGCCTTCTTTGCTTTTTTTGCCAAAATCAGAGCAAATAACCGCTTGCTTCCTCGACCAATCCAATTCCCTCGCCCAGGTCAGACAGCGAAAGCTCCTTGTGCGCGCCCTGGAAGGCAAACGACTGCACGCGCACAATGTACTCGTCATAGCGGAAGGTGGTCTTTTGCTTCATTATGAAAGGCTGCAGCGCATAGGTTTCCATCACCACGAACAGTTTCTTGCCTGAAAGTATCCATACCCGCTTGTCGCCAGATAAATAGGATGTGATGCGCAGCCCGCGCAGCTTTGTCCTTTTTCCATCCAGCTCAAGGTAAGCATTGTCGGCAAAGTGCATGTGCGTCTTTTCCCCGAAGGGCTTGCCTGTGAAAAAGTCAAGCGCAGCGTCTCCCTTGAAATGCAATCTCACCCAGTTCCAGGGCGCAAGCGGGATGACTGCCACTACTTTTTGCAGGTATGCCTTGCCAGATAATTTCTGCCCCTCAAGCTCGCCTTCAAAATCAAGATAATAGTTTATCATCGCCGCGCCAAGACCCGGGGCAAACGGGTTTTTCAGGATGTGCACGAATTCGAATGGCACGCCTTTCTTTTGCGGGTATGCGCGCGCGGAGAAAACTTGTTTCCCGTCTTTTGCCAGCTTTACCTGGAAATTCGGGTAGGCGCCTGTGATTGAAATCTGGCTTTTGCCTTTTTTCGCAACCAGGCTTTTCGCTTTTCCGCTTTTCACTGAAACAAATGCAGATGAGTCGAACACTACTTCCTTCTTGTTCGAATAAAGCCAGCAGACTGCTGCGCATGCCATGCCCTGCTCGCCTTCTGTTGCAAGGACCTCGGTGTTGTTCACCTTCACCGGCTCCACTGGCCTGCCAAGCGTGAGCACTACCTGCTCTTTTCTCGGTGGCGCGCAGAAATGCAAGAACCAGTATTCCTTGCCAAACGAGGGCAAGTCCTCGATTGCAAAGAACAGGTCGTCAGGGGTTGCGTATTCCTTTGTCTTGAACAGGCGCGAGAACTCGACCAGCTTGCCCCCTCTCTTCTGCGACTTTGCCTTCCAGTCGGGCATCTGGGCAATTCTTTTGAGGGCAGGAAGCACCATGCTCCCCATTCGCGCGCGAGGTATTTAACGCTTGCTGGCATTCGGGAAAAGCGCGCGGTTGTCCTTGTGGGCAAGCACCCGCTCCACGCCCTTGCGCATGGCAGCCAATATTTTCCCTTTTGCAATGTCAAGGTTTTTCCTGTCAAAGCCCTCGCTTATGCAGCCTTTTTCCTTCAGGTCGTGCGCCTCGGATATGCGTGAAAACAGGCGCTCTTCAATTGCGTGAAGCTCGCTTTGCTTCAGATACGCCCCTTTTTCCTGCGACTTGAGGTGCGCAATCAGGCTTTCAGTGGTCTTGAGCAGCTCTTCCACGTCTGCTTGCGTTTTTGCCTTGTTGACCTCGGCCATTATCGAGTCGCAAAGCGCGCTTGCAGGGGTGAGCCCGTTGTGGAATTCGATCTTGTCCGCAACGCCGTTTATCACCTGGCTGCGGTTCATGAACAGAACTGAGGCATTTCCATCGTTGGGTATGGAGGCGTTGAGCATCTCAAGCTGGACAGAATATCCCATCCTTCCAAGCGCTTCCCTGAAAATCAAGTCAGGGGCGTCAGGGATGACCACGGCAAGGTTCACGCCTGCGTTGGTTGCGCTGAATGCGTGGAGAATCCGGTCAGGGGAAAGGCTGCGGCAGTCGATTGCGCCAATCTCGCCCTGCATGAACTTCTCGAATGAATATTTGGCAATATCAACAATCGAGTCATAAAGCACTGATTCGGGGGTGGGCAGGCCTGCTCTCTTGACGCCAGTTGCTTTCGCCTCTGCAGTTTCCTCGGAAATCAGCCTGCCAGTCTCAGGGTTCCAGCCAAGCGTCTTTATCATGGATGGCATCACCCTTCCGCGGGTTGAGCTTATCTTGCCCTTGCTTTTCAGTTCGTTGAGCGCCTTTTGGCAGAGAATGTAGAGGTTCGATATCTTGCTGCCCCTTGGGAGGTTTTTGCTGTTTTCAGCGTTGCGCAGGAATTCCGAAAGGTTCCGGTCTGCAAACGCCTCTGCCAGCTTGGAAGCAGGATGGACGTCGAATGACTCGAAATTCTGCTTTATCCCAAGGTAGTTCGCCATGAGAAGCTTGAACTGCCCGGCATACAATTCTATGCCAGGGATATCAAGCGCAACAGCCTCTGAATTCCTGGGCGTGACATAGCCCTTTTTGGACTCGGAGGCAGCAGGCGCATCTTTCTGCCCGGCAGCCGCTTTCTTTCCGAGCCGCGAGCATATCAGGCTGGACCAGTCCTCGAATTTGAGCTCTGCCTTGCCTGCAACTCCGGAGTCAACCAGTATCTGGTAGAAGCGCGCGCCTTTTCCGCTGTTTGAAAGCGCCTTGTGCAGGTAGTGTTCGTAAAGTGAATCCGGCTTTGGAGCGTATTCCCAACCAAGCGAAAGAAGGTGCTCGGCGAACCTCTCGCCGAATGCCTTGTCGTGGATGTGCTCGCTTTCCTTGAACCCGTAAAGCTTTTCAGCCAGATTCTTGCCCTTGTATTTTTTCAGCATGGGCACCCCTAATGAAAACTTCAGGAGTTCCCAGACATAAGGCTGGAGATTCTCCTGGTGGTCAAAATACCCTTTGGGAAGCAATTTATTGTCAGTCATGCGCAACACCTCGATTAAGCGTTATTGGTAGTAGTTATATGTGGCAAATGTTTAAAAACACACTTGTCAACGGATTGACACTTCTTATGATTTCTCCGCAAAACAGTAAAAAAGCATTGGTTATTGTCAGGCGCACGGGACAATTTTGGCTCTTTTTATTTCATATGCGACATTGTTCTTATATAGCAAAAAAGAAGAATAAGCGCATGAACACTAGCATTCACCTTACATGCGGCCAGAACAGCCACTCCAAGCTCCGGCAGATTGACAAAAAGGCTGTTGAATTCACGAAGCTTATGCTGGACGAGCTCGCTTTCCATCCAAAGATAACCATAGTGGAAAAATTCGATGCCGGCAAGGCAAAAGTTGATTGCAGAAGCGAGGATGGGAAGCTCAAGTCGGTTGTGATGTCCCCGCCTACCTACCTGGACTGGGCTGGAAGCGGGATAAACAAGAATGAGGAGCTGTTCAAGGACAACAAGCCAGACCGGTACAAAGCGGCAGTGCAGCATTTTGGGCTGATAATGAAACTGGTTGAAAGAGGCATAAGCGTGACCATCATCAAGCCTGGAAAGGACATGCTGGAAGGGGTTTTCACCCGAGACATAATGTTTGCCATAGACGGAAAAATATATTTCTCCAACCTGAAAAAAAAGGAGCGCCAGCCAGAGGAAAAAAGCATTGTGGGCGGGGTGAAGCCTGAAAGCGAGGTCACCATAGAGGGAGGGAATGTCGTGCTGAGCAAGGATGTTGTGTTTTTGGGAATTGGCGACCGGACCACGCCAAACGCGGCTGAATGGCTCCGGGGGCAGGTTGGAAGCGCAAGAAAAGTCATACCTATTGTTCTCAAGCCAGGCATACTTCACCTTGACTGCGCATTCTGCCCGCTGGAGGAGCGGAACGGAAAGCCCGGCGCAGCATTGATTTACCCGCAGGCATTTGAGAACGCGGCAGATATTGCGCTTTTGAACCGGATGTACGGCAAGATAGAGGCTGTTGGGGAAAGCGAGTATGAGATGCTTGGGCCCAATGTCCTCAAGCTGGACAAGGGAACATCCATTGCAAACCAGGAAGCAAAAGGGATAGCGCAAATGCTGAAGAAATTCGGAATTGACGTGATTACGCACAATTATGGTGAGATAATAAAGGCAGGGGGAGCCTATCGCTGCACTTATGCCGCGGTTGAGCGGGAGAATTAGGCAAGCGCGCGTCCATGCGGCAGTTGCTGAAAGGAGCCGTTATTAAGGTTTTGAAGAAAATTGAGGTTGGCGGGGGAATGGCCAACTGAGGAAGCAGTTGGCCAGCTTTTGCGCATCAGCGCAAAACCCGACGGGGGAATGGGCCAACCTGGTATGCTTCCAGCTTTGGGAGCTGGAGATCTGAGTTCAAATCTCAGTTCCCCCATCTTATTTTGACCAGCGTGCGCGATTTTTATTCATTCCCTTCAAAATCCGTTCATGGCAAAAACAAAGGCTTCGAAAGACGAGAGCGACGCGCACCTCCTGGCCGGCTTGGGCTACATACCGATAATGATGCTTAATCTCATCATCCCGCTCTATATTCTTCTTGCAAAGAAAGGAGGAGAGTATGCGAAATACCATGCGCTCCAGTCCATTTCTCTTTGGGCAATATGGTTTGTGCTCTGCATGGCAATCTCAATTCCCTTGATGTTCACAATGCTGGATGCCCAGAAGACAATGATGGCGGATGTTTACGCTATGACTCAGACTAACACGACTGCCGTGCATGAGGGAATGGTAAGGGTCTATGATATGGATAGCAAATTCTACCTGCCAGTAATTCTTCTTATCTGCCTTGGCTTCGGGGTGATTATAGCCTGGTTCGCGCTTGCTATCCTGGTCGCAACTGGAAAAGACATACGGCTTCCGATCCTTTCAGGCTTCCTCACGCGGTTTGTGTGAGGCGCGCACTCATTGCTTTTTCGACTTTCCAGATTCCCAGAAGCTTTTGGGAGAAAATGCGTCCATCACTGCCGCACGCGCATTGTAGGCTGTCTCCAGCAGGTAGTCGCCGTAGCTTCCAGATGCATGCCGAAGATATGCATTGCTAATTCCTTTGCCAACAAAAAAGTCGATTAAGCCAAACGCAACTCCGGCGAGCACGAATATTGGCTTGTGCGCGGACACATACTCTGCGTCATTTGCAAATTTCACCAGCAGCGGGATGATTATTGCAGGCAGGACAGGAGTGCTGGCTGCGCCAATTACGTATGATAGAATGGATGCCCTCCGCACGTCATTCGCATCTCTCAGCATTTGCTTGGAAGATTCGGAAATGTCAAGCTTTGCAGCCTGCGCCTGCTCCTCAGACAGCTCGATTTTCAGGTGCGCGGCTGTTTTTGACACAAAGTCGGCGCACATTTCATTGTAGCGGTTGCTTTTCCCTTTTGAGAAGCGCCGAAACTCCTTCCTGAACTCCACCAGGCTTTTGCGGCTCATGCCGGTGTTTTTCTTGGCTTGCTTGAATTCGCCTGGGAAGCAAAGAGGCGCGGAGAATTCTGATTTTGCCTTCCTGACTGAAAGGGCGAGGCTTCCGCTGCTTCCGCCTTGTTTGAACAGTGACGGGTATAGATAGGTTATTGGAACGATAGGTATCATCAAGACCACTGGTTTTGAGATGTGTTGGCATGTATTTATAAATGTAATCAAGCCGGATTGTACGAAGAACACGGCGTGATTTTTCTTATGAAATACGGAAACGCGAAATTGGACGGGAAATTCGTGCTTGCCCCAATGGCAGCCTACA
>JAPLWY010000018.1:0-3996 GCA_026396355.1 Microcaldota archaeon | reverse complement strand
CCCAATGGCAGCCTACACCGACATCGCGTTCCGGCTTCTTTGCAGGCGCGCTGGCGCATCAATGTGCTTCACTGAATTTGCAAATGCCAATGCAATTGTGCGTGGAGGAGAAAATACGCTGGCGCTGATGAGGACGTGCAAGGAAGAGGCGCCGACAGGCATACAGATATTCGGAGCTGATGCAAGCTCAATGGCAGATGCCTGCAGGAAAATAAATTCGCTTGTTGAAA
Source organism: Microcaldota archaeon (assembly GCA_026396355.1). Classification (GTDB taxonomy): domain Archaea; phylum Micrarchaeota; class Micrarchaeia; order Anstonellales; family Anstonellaceae; genus UBA10161. The sequence goes on along the minus strand of JAPLWY010000018.1, from coordinate 3,766 downwards.
CAGGCGAGCTTTTCGCCTCCTCAATTGACCTGAACTTTGGCTGCCCTGCAGGAAGCGTGATCCGCGCTGGCGCTGGCTCCGCGCTCCTTCGCAATCCAAAGAAAATGGCTGAGATTGCCTCTGCCTGCTCAAAAGCGTCAGAGCTTCCAATAACCGCAAAAATACGCGCAGGCTGGAGAAACAACGAAGCAGTTGAACTGGCAAAAATGCTGCAAGAAGCAGGAGTGGCAGGGATTGCGGTCCATTGGAGAACCGCAACCGAGGGAAGGAAAAGGCAAGAAGGCTGGAGCGCGCTTCAGGGAGTGGTTGAGGCAGTTGAAATCCCTGTGATTGGCAATGGTGGCGCAAACACCCCGAGCCGCGCAGTGCAGTTCCTGCAGCAGTCCGGCTGCGCGGCAGTGATGATTGCCTCTGGCGCGCTTGGCAATCCAAGCATTTTTTCGCAAGCTAATGCACTTCTTGATGGAAAGGAAGCCGCACCTTTGAGCTGGAATGAAAAGCGCAAATCGTTCATGGAATACGTAAGGCTTGCAAAAGAAAATGGAATTTCTTCGCCAAAAAGGATGCGCGCGCACGCAATCGAGTGGGTCTCTGGCTTTAACGGGGTGAAAAAAGCAAGGACCAAGTTGAATGCGGCAAAAAATGTTGATGACGCAGTGAAAATACTTGAGGAATTTGAGCCTGATTCTCATTCTTTGTCGTCAGACAAAAAGATGTAATTCGCCTTTTCGAATTTCTCGTGCACTTTTTTCCTTTCCGCAGCGTCATACGGCTCGTCCACCACTTTCCCGATGCCTGTGAACATGCCATACCAGCCAGCAGGCACTAGCATTATGGTGAGGAGCTGGTAGAGCAGATGGTCTTCAGAGAGGGAGAGGAAAACATATGTGTTTGCCAAAAGCACCAGCATGCCGACTGCAATGTAGAGGTAGCCGCGCATCTTTGTCCGCTTTATCGTCTCGCCCTCGCGCTTGACCATTGCCGCAAAATGCTCGCGCAGCCTCTTTTTTATGATGAATTCCTCCTTCAGGTCGCGCTCGGACGATGGTATGGTGAAATTGACCACAAACCTGCCGCGCCTGTCCTCAAGGTAGCGCCTGTTTATTTCCTTCACAAAGTCCTCGGAAAGCGCGCGCTGCGTAAAGGGGCGGGGGTCAAAGTCAGAAAATATGTCGTCGTAGGTGTCAAGCGTGATTGTTATCTCGCGCAGCGCGCCCAGCGAATCGGCTTCCTTTTGCTCAGGCATGAGTAAGGCTGGGCGTGCAAGAAATAAAACGGTTGCGGCAGGGTTTGCGGCAAGAATACTTGTTTTTAGGAATGATTAGCTCGGCCTTTTCCTCACCAGAAGAAGAGTCTCGCTTGAGTATTTCTCGAAAAAGCCGAACTTCACATAAAGGTTGGAGGCAGGATTGAGCGCGCGCACTTTCAAAAGAGTAGTCTGCATGCCGGCAGAATCAATCTCATCAAGCGCGCGGGAAAGCAGTTTCCTCATGCGGTAATGGCAAAAGCCTGCAAGCTTCCCGTCAATCTCGGCCACTAAATAAATATCGCCGCGCTTGTGCTTCACGCGCGAGTTGGGGAAAAGGGATTGCATGATTTCAAAAAGAGATTCCTCTTCCTGCTTTTGCGGCTTGCGGATGATTATTGAAATTGGAAGAATCGGCACGCAACCACTCAAAGGCTGATGAAATTGACTTCGATGCTGTCGCTTATGGTTATCTGGGCCGCGCGCAGCCTATCGGCAGGGCCGAGCTTTACAACCAGCGTCTCGCCCAGTATGTCTTTTCCCTCGTATTCGTGCACATGGCCGCAGATGAGAAGTATTGGGCGCTTTTCCTCCACTATTTTCCGGACGGCGGTGCTGCCAACGCTCGCCCCGCCCACGCTGTCGAACATCCCGTAAGGCGGAGGGTGGGAAAGCACAATGGAAAATTCGTCCACGCCTGCCTTGCGAAGAGTGGCTTCTATTTCAGCCTCGCTCATCTCGTTCGGAGTGCCAAAAGGAGTGGGGTTGCTTCCGCCTAGACCGACCAGATTCCATTCTTTCAGCTTGATTTTCTTTCCGTGGATTGAAACGCCCAATTCCTGAAGCGTTGCAGTCACCTCGGGTGTGTCCATGTTGCCAGGGACGGCATATGCTTTTGGAAAAAGGGAGAGGACCGACTCTGCATAAGAGGCAGGCCCGCGGTCAGTCAGGTCCCCGCAGAAAAGAACCAAGTCATAGCTGTCGCGCGAGGAGATTGCCCGGAGCCTGTCCAGCAGCAGCTCGTCGGAATGCAAGTCAGACAGCGCGAGTATTTTCATGCTGAATCATCCTTGCTTTGGGCGATTGGCAGGGGGCTGCAGCGCCTTTGCGATTATCTGCTTTGCATGCGTCTCGAATGAGATTTTGAGCTTCTCGGCTATGAAGTTGTGCGAGAACGCATCGGCTTTCGAGGCGATTGTGAGCTTTGCCGCAAGCGCGCGCGCAATCTTGCCGCGCACATTGCGAGGAGACTGCCCCACCAGCGGGTGCTGGAAAATCAATCCGTGCTTGGGCGGCTTGCTCCCTGACTTCAAATGCTTGAAGAGCGCCTTTTCCGCGCCCAGGACCTGTATTGTGCTTGAAGGGAACATCGCCATTCTTTGCAGCCCGCCTGCCTGCGCCACCAGCTTTGCCGCAAGCTCAGGCCCTGCAATATGGGAAAGGTTGGGGCACAGCTCGGTTGCTATTTTTGCCTCATACGCCTCCACGCTGTTGCGGAGCGCCCAGGTGGACTGTATCTGGAGCGCGAGCGAGCGCACCTGCGCCAAGTCTTCGGGCGAGAAGTCTTTGCTGCCCATGGAATTCCTTATCTTGTCCTCCACTGACTGCGCCTGCGGGCCGAATATTCTTTGTATTTCCTCGTGGTTGGGATTTGCCCTGTCGAGTGCAAGCACGCCCTGCACGTATTTTGCATTGTCAGGGGTCTTGAATTCCGGGAAATACATGCCATACCATTCGGTAAGGCGCTCGAAGAGCAGGTTGGATGACTTGTTGAGCTCGTCAACCGCGCTCACTGTCTGTATGAGCAGGTTGTCGCGCGACGAGATTGCGATGTGCACTTTTTTCCGCGCTTTCTTGAAGAAGTCTTCGCGTGATGGTCTTTGTGGCATTGGTGACATGAAAATCCTCCCATTTATCCGGCGCAGTCTTGCTGGCGCCCTGTTTTTGTTGAAATTAGCTTTAGGCTAACCCCTGGTATGAATTGCCTCCAAATGTTTATAGAACTTCCCGATAGAACAGAGGCATGGCAGGCGAAAAAGGCAATGAAGCAGGAGCAGCAGCGCAGGCAAAGCCAATAGGCGCGCAAAATGCCAATGGCAAGTCGGCGCACAAAGCCGACAAGCTGGTGGATGTTGCAATAAGGCGGAGCATGCTCATTCCTTCAGCCGAGATATATGGCTCGCCTGCAGGGTTTTTCGACTACGGACCAGTGGGCTGCGCAATAAAGCGCAAGATACAGGACATGTGGCGCGAGGATTTATTGCAAAAGGACGGCTTTCACGAGATTGAGACTTCGTTTGTGCTTCCAGAGGCAGTGCTCAAGGCATCAGGGCACACTGACAACTTTTCAGACCCCATAGTTTCCTGCAAGAAGTGCAATCAGCGCTTTCGGGCAGATCATCTTGCGGCTGAAAACCCGGAAGTGAAGAAGGAAGGCATAGCAGTTGAGGGAATGCCCCCTGAAGAGCTTACCGCGCTTATTGTGAAGCACAAGATAGTTTGCCCCTCAGACAAGGGAGA